>NZ_JAQIVI010000351.1 GCF_028618695.1 Natrinema soli
TGATCGTCCGACCGCCACCGCCGCGAACCGCGGCCAGCGCCTGGTCGACCGCCCGCCTCGGGTCGTCGGACTCGGCGACGATCGTCGTTACGTCGGCGAAGTCGTCGGCGTGATCGGTCCCGGTGACGACCACGTCGGTGTGGTCCGGCAGCTCAGTGTCGGGTTCGACGGTGGTAAACGTCGTCCCGCGCTCGCGGAGCTCGTTGACGACGCCGTGGTACACCTCGAAGTCTGTCGTGGCGACGACTATCACACCCGCGCTTCGGCCCCGGACTCAATAAACGTGCGCGAACGCTCTGTTCGAGCGGTGAGACGAAGCGTGATTAGAGCGGACGGGGCAGTGATCCACGAGTCGCACGGCGGCACACTCGTCGAGCGTGGAGACGGCAGTCTCGAGATTACGGTTGAAGGCCTCGAGTCGACGAGCAGACAGAGGCAGCCCGTTCCGGGGCCTTTTTGCAGGTGCCCTGCCAACTCGAACCGTGACCGACGAGGCGATTTCAACCGGCTGTAGTCCGGTCGACGAGTTGCTCGGTGGGGGGTTCGAACGCGGAGCCGTCACGCAGTTGTACGGCCCGCCGGCGGCTGGGAAGACGAATCTCGCGCTGTCGGCGGCCGTCGAAACGGCGGTCGACGGCGGCACCGTCGTCTACATCGACACCGAAGGCGTTTCCGTCGACCGCTTTCAGCAATTGCTCGAGGCCACCGTCGACACCGACCCGCCTCGAGACGGGGATGAGGGCGACGCGGACGACGTAGAGGCCGTCGCCTCGCGGATCGTCATCGAGGACGCACTGGACTTCGAGGAACAGGCCGAGGCCGTCCGCGACGCCGAGGAGTTCGCCGAGCGCGCGGACCTCATCGTCCTCGACAGCGCGACCGGATTCTACCGCCTCGAGCGCACCGCCGACGGCGACGAGGGTGAGGCGTTACGCAGCGTCACCCGGCAGGTGACTCATCTGCTCTCGCTGGCCCGAAAACACGACCTCGGCGTCGTCCTGACGAATCAGGTCTTCGCCGACCCCGACTCGGATCGCACCCGGGGGCTCGGCGGGAACACCCTCGAGCACTGGACCGGAACGGTCGTCCGCCTCGAGCGCTTTCGCGGCGGAAAGCGGCGCGCGACCCTCGAGAAACACCGCTCGAAGCCCGTCGGTGACTCGGTTCAGTTCCGAATTACCGACACCGGACTCGCGGGCGGCGACGACGATACCTGGACCTGATCGCACCGCGTCCGGACCCTGGAGACGCAGCTCTCACTCGTTTTTCACTCTCGCTCTCGACAGACGCGTCCGTCGAATCGCCGCGGCCCGGACGACGGGTCGCCGACGGTGGGGCGTCGCGGCTGGACCGTCGACGAAACTACTGACGGGACCACCGACGAAACAACCGATAAGGCCATCGACGAGACCGGACTACCGAAAAAACGAGCGCGGAAACACCGAAGCCGGACACCCCCGGCTACAGTTGATTGAGCTTTCGCAGCAACTGGCCGCGGTACTCCTCGTCGCTGGTGACGCCCTTGAGTTCCAGAACGTTGCGCTCGAGTTTGTCCTCCGCGACGCGGAAGGCGTTCTCCGAGCCGTAGCCTTCCCCGGTGCCGGCGACCTGTCCCTTGTTCGTTCGCAGGCGGATCTGACACTGCACGAGCGGGGTGCCCCGGAGCTTCTCGTTGTGCTCGTGGAAGCGGACGTGGGCGTGCATCACCTGCATGTCGGCGTACTTGTCCGCGACTGACTCGATGCTCTCGACGATCGACTCCCGGGTGATGGTGTCGAGCATCGAGATGTTGGTGATCTGGACGTCCATGTGCTCCTCCTCGGTGAACGTCAGCGCGCGCAGGACGTCCGTCTTGGTGATGACGCCGATGACGACCCGGTCGTCGTCGGCCGGCGTGACCATCAGCCCCGCGTAGTCGTCCTCGAGCATCGCTTCGACGGCCTCCTTGGCCGTCGCGTCCAGCGTCGTCGTCTCCACGGGACTGTTCATGATGTCGTAGACGGGCACGTCGAGCAGGCGATCGGTGTCGCCGACCCGGTCGCCGGTCGTCGTCGTGTGGTTCTTCCGGATGACGAAGTCGGCAATGTCGTGGGTGGTCACGACGCCGGAGAGGTAGCCGTTCTCGTTCATCACCGGCAGTCGCGAAATCCCGTGTTCGCGCAGGAGATTGATCGCTTTCCCGATCCCGTCGCCTTCGTCGAGCGTGATCGGATCGTCGGTGTAGATGTCCGCGACGGTGAGCGTGTCGAGGTTCTCCAGCACCGCCTCGAGGATCGCGTCGTCGGTGATGACGCCCCAGAGGTCGCCGTTTTCGAAGACCGGCGCGACCGTGGCGTTGCTCTCGACGAGGACGCGTGCGGTCTCCCGGATATCCTCCTGGCGGTCGACCTTGGGAGACGGCGTGTTCCGGCTCGGTTTCGTCAGCGCCGCCACCTTGGCATCGTCCTCGACGTGCGACTGGAGGACCTCCCGCTCGCTGATGACGCCCTCGTATTCGCCGTCGTTCGTGACGATGATTCCCTTGGGATTGCCGTTCTCGAACATCGAACGGACTTTCCCCATTCGCGTCCCGACATCGACTTCGATAAACTCCGTGGTGGCGATATCAGCGATATTCATCTGTCCGTGTGACCGTAGTGCCGCAGGGGTATTTAAGATACTGCCCGTTTTGGCCGGGTGGCTCCGGGCATCGGGGTTTTTGTGCGGGCCGTTGAAGCATCTCACGATGCGCGACATCACCGTCTTCGGCCGGTACACCTACCTGGTCACCGAAATCGTCTGGGGGCTCGTCGCCGCACTCCTCTTGCGTCGGGCGAACGCGCTCCGGAAGGCGGCAGTTACCATCGTTGCACTGTACCCGATCGCCTACGTCTGGGACCGCTACACCCTCGCCGTCGGCGTCTTCGACATCAAACTGCGGACCGGCGTCGATATCGCCGGCATCCCGCTCGAGGAACACCTGTTCATGGCGGTGGTTCCCGGACTCGTCGTCGGAATGCACGAGACGATTTTCGGCGACGAATCCGATGAGGCGACGGCGCCCTCGAAGCCATCAGCGCACCGATAGTTGCCTCTCACTGACTGTAAGCAACCGCGACTATCTTGTACACACGGACCGTCAGTCGACTCGATGGATAGTCGTCGGCTCGCGACGACCGAGACGGACGAAACGGACGCGGACGAAAGCGCCGACCGCGCGCTTCTGCGGGGACTGGTGAACTTCCTCGTCGCCGTCGCACTCGTCTGTTCGCTCGCGCTCGGAACCGCCCTCTTCGCACCCCAACTCATCGACGGGATCGGCCTCGAGGGTGACGTGTCACCCAGTTCCGACGCGCCGCCGGCGGGCGAACGGAACCCTAACGTGACCGATCCCGACGATCCGGGGAACTCGAGCTACGAGACCGACGTCGAAGTGGTCAGCTCCGCGACCGTCGAGGACTTCGTCCACGCAGAGGTTAACGAGCGCCGGGCGGAACACGGCCTCGAGCCGATCGTATGGGATGGGACAATCGCATCTGTCGCGCGCGCCCACACCGAGGACATGGCCGATCGCGACTACTTCGCCCACAGGAATCCCGACGGGGAGGGACCGTACGACCGGTTTCAGGACGTCGACAACTACTGTCCGGGATACGGCGAAAACATCGCCAAGACGTGGCTCGATCGACCCGTCGGACGACCTGACGGCGACGGGATCGTTCGCCATCGGACCGCCGAGGGGCTCGCGACCGGGCTGGTCAACCAGTGGATGAACTCCACGCCCCATCGGCAGGCCATCCTCGAGGAAGGCGACACGCCCAGCTGGGACCGGGCAGGAGTCGGGGTCTACATCACCGACGGTGGCGAGGTTTACGCGGGGCAGAACTTCTGCCGGGAATCGTGAGCGACACGGAAGCTGGTGAGTCACGATCGAGGACAGTAACGACGGAGAGACGACGATCGAACGGTGTCCAGGAATTGCGAACGACTTACAGGTTCATAGTCCGAAACGACGGACGTTCACCATGGAGGTTCCGGAAACGCTCACTACTGTCTATCGAACGGCGAGTGACCGCGATCTTACCTTTCTCGCGGCCGGATTCGCCTACTACGCGTTCGTCTCGTTGATCCCGCTGATCCTGCTCGCGCTCGTCGTCGGCTCGCTGGTCGGCGGCGAGGAGGCGGCCCAGCGGCTGATCACCGCCGCCGGCGACTTCCTCCCGGCGGCTGGCGAGGAACTGGTCACCGAGGCGCTCACGACCGAATCCGGACGCGCGGAGGCGACCGTCGTCGCGCTCGTCGTCGCTGCGTGGGGTGCGCTCAAGGTCTTCCGTGGACTGAGCCTGGCGTTCGACAAGGTCTACGACGAGGTGGCCGAGGACTCCATCGTCGACCAGATCAGCGACGGACTCACCGTGATCGTCGCCGGCGCGGGCGCGCTCACGCTCATGATCGGAATCGGCGCGATGCTCCGGATCGTCGCCAGCTCTGTCCCCTTCGCCGGCCTGCTCGGTTGGGTCGTCCTGCTGGGCGGACTCGTCCTCGTCTTCCTGCCGGTCTACTACGTTCTACCGCCGGTACCTGTCGAACTGAGTGATATCGTCCCCGGTGCGGTCTTCGCCGCCGTCGGCTGGACGATCCTCCAGATCGGGTTTCAGCTCTACGCGTCGAACGCCGGCCAGTACGAGGCGTACGGTGCCGTCGGTGCGGTCCTCCTGTTCGTCACCTGGCTCTACTTCGCCGGCATCATCATCCTCGTCGGTGCCGTTCTCAACGTCGTCCAATCGCGCCCTGATATCGCGGAATAGCGACCGGGTGTCCAATCACAGGTTCCGTTTTCTGTATCGCCTGCACAGGGGAAAGATTATGTCCCCGGCAGCGACAGACCACGACCATGAGCGACGAGCGATCACCCTCCACCGCGGCGACCGACGACCCCGGCGCGGCCGACGACGTCGAGGCCGATGATGGCTCGAGCGAGGCCCTCGAGCCGAGCGGCGGTCCGAAGCGCGTCGTCTCCGAGCAGAGCGTCGACGACATTCTCGATTCGCTCGACGCGACGACGGCCGAGTCGACGGGCTCGAGCGACGAACCGACCACGACGAACGAACCGAGTGACACCGTCACGACCGCGGTCGACGATGACGACGTTCCGACGGCCGACGAGGAAGGCGGTGCTACGACCGACGGAACGACGGCCGACGAACCGACGACCGACGACACCGCGCCCCGGTCCGACGAGGAGTCGAACTCGAACGACGCGGTGTCGGTCGACGCGGCCGCATCGTCGCTCCCCGACG
>NZ_JAQIVI010000352.1 GCF_028618695.1 Natrinema soli
CGCGGCGACCGACGGCGGCGTCGCCCACGGGGCGACCGCGACCGCCGAGAGCCACGAAGAAGAACACGCCGACCACGCCAGCATCTGGCCGCTCGGCATCGGTGCCGGGACCTTCGTCTTCTTCCTCGGGCTCAGCGGCATCACGCCGTACGTCTACTCGTTCGTCGAGTCGCACATCCACAGCGGCGTCGGCGACTTCGTGAGCCTGGCCTCGGCGCCCAACCAGAGCATCGTTTACCCGATACTGACGGCGCTCGGGCTCGGGCTGATGGGGATCACGCTGTTCCAGTTCGGCCGCGAGCAGTTCGACGCTCCCGAGATGGCGATCGCCGAACGCTGGCCGTTCGGCGGCATCAGCAACGAAAAGATGGGCGTCTGGGTCTTCCTGGCCTCTGACGTCGTCGTCTTCGGGGCCGCGATCGGTGCGTACATCTTCATGCGCATCCACGGCGGCTGGCATAACTGGCACCTCGAGTCGATCACCATGGCGGGGCTGTTCAACACGTACGTCCTGCTCACCTCGAGCTTCACGGTCATCCTCGCGCACGTGATGGCCGAACGCGGAAACAAGAAGGGGCTGCTCGGCGCGCTGAGCGCGACGGTCCTGCTCGGGTTCGTGTTCATGGGCGTCAAGGCCTTCGAGTACAGCAGCAAGTTCGACGCCGGTCACTACTGGTTCAGCGGGATCGAGTACTCGTTGTACTTCGTGACGACCGGGCTGCACGCGCTGCACGTCATCCTCGGCCTGTTGATTGCCGGGTTCATGATCTACCGCGTCGTCTCGATCGACGCCTACCTCGAGGATCACATGCCGGTCGAGTACTTCGGCCTCTACTGGCACTTCGTCGACATCGTGTGGGTCTTCCTGTTCCCGCTGTTCTACCTGATGTAGCGCCCCGCCGCTACACGGGTTCGATTCGCGTTCGATTACGATTCCATTCTTCCTGACGACTACCGAGGCGAAATTACGAGTTCCCGACATTGCGTTCGCTGACGACACCGTCGGTAACCGATACTGGTCTCGATCCGGGCGGTCGATTGTCCTTCCGACACTCGCAAGGCGACGACGCTACCGACCTCGAGATCAGGCCAGGACTCGAGAGTGCGACGAGACGGCACAAATCCGCCAAACGGCTCGAGCAACGATGTGCGAGACGGAGCGACGGCACAAAGAGAGTGGCAGCATCGGCGGTCGGAGCCACGTTACGAGAGCGAGTCGAGCCCCCAGCGTTAGCCGGCCCAGACGAGCGCGTAGACGAACGTAAACAGGAAGTAGACCAGAAACACGGAGATGGCCGCCTTGAAGTGGAACGTGAAGAGGTCGTACTCCTCGTCGTCGCGTTCGGCTTCGAACGTCTCGTATTCGTCCTCGGAACACTCCGCGGCGTGATCGACACCGATGTGGAACGTGGCGTATCGTTCGGATCGGAACGGCCGTCCGCAGTACGGACAGGTCGCGCCGGGCGTTTCCTCCGGTGGCACCTCGTACTCCCGCTCGAGTGGCCGGTTGGTCGCCATTCGATCGACAATTGCGACGGCGGGAGGAAGTGTTTGCCGGTTCAGCGGGCCGAGCGGTCAGCGAGCCTAAACGCGACCGGAGGTGAAGAGCTGGCCGTGGGTGGTCACCCCGGAACGTACGGCGGGCTCATCGACCCCTGGGAGACGAGATAGAGGCTCACCATCGTGAAAAACACCATCACGACGATGAGCGGGTACTGGCTCCTGATCGCCTGGAGTTTGCCGGGAAAGAGGTCGAAAGAGACGGTGTGGGAGACCCACACCGCGAGAACGTGGCCGAGCAGGATGCCGGCGATCTCGACGTAGCCGAACCAGCCGGGGAGCGCGTACCGGGTCGGGTTCGGCGGCGGGTCCAGTGGCATCGCCAGCGCGTCGAACAACGACGGCCACAGCGAGAGTGCGAAGCCGATGTAGTGTGCGAAGTGGTAGCCGGCCGCGATGGCGAGCAGCGGCGCGGCGAAGCGGAGCCCGAGATATCGACGGGAGAGATACGTCTCGGCCCGATCGCGGGTCCGGTCGATCGCGATCCAGTACACCTTCCAGAACAGGGCGAAGCCGCCGACGAGCAAGAGCAGATAGACGATCACCGGTGGGACGCCGATTCCGACGAGCGCTTCGATGGTCCCGACGCCGACGGGGGTGACGATAAACCCGCTGTAGGTGAGCTCCCAGACGAGCGCGAGGACGAACGCCACGACGGAGGTGTCGGTGATTAGGTCGTCGTCGCTCAGCCGAGAGCCGGGGAATCGCAGTTCGAAGCCATCATCGGTGCGCTGGATCGGTGCGACGGCCCCGTAGAGTCGAAACCACAGCGAGAGCGGATCGCCGCGACGGAACCACGTTTCGGGGGAGAAGACGACCGCACTCGAGATCGTAAACAGCGAGTACATCACGAGGACGAACACCAGCGCACGCGCCGACGAGGTCAGCGGGGCGACGATCTCGAGCCAGACGAACGTCAGGAGTGCCACGACGGCGGGCCAAGAGCCGAAGGCCGACGGATACGATTCGTAGTCGTTCGGCAGCGCCGCGGCGATCCGCCGCCAGGGATTGAGCGCCGGCCACGGGTTTCCGATGGCGTACGCAACGATCGTCAACAGTGCCCGCCCGCCGACGAACGTCACAAGGACAGTCGCGCTGATCAACCCGATTGCCGGACCGCGGATCCCGGCGAGCAGGATCAGCGCGAGCCCGAGGAGACCGAGCACGCCGAATAGGAGCGACCCCGCAGACAGGAGGCGATCCGTCGTCGTCTCGAGGGCGCGGTCGTGGTAGCTCCCGATCACGTCGCGATCGGTGACGAGCATGGTCAGCAGCGCCGAGGCACCGACGGCACCGCCGCCGGTGGCGAGGTAGAGCCACGTCGGAACCGACACGTTGCTGCCCCCGGAGAGACCGGCCGCCACGTTGCTCGCAGCGACGATGCCGGTGCCCGCGGCGAGAAGCGCGAGGGCGAACACGAACCCGATACCGGTCCGGCGACGGAGAGCCGAACGTCCACTCATTGTCGGCGATTCGCGCCCGCGATCCATCTACGTGTCGCTTCCGTGCGGTCACGGTCGGTTTCGTGCGTCCGTTGTCAGACACGCGCTTCCAGCGGTCGCGTATACGCCGGCCAGCCCGGCGAGCGATCGTATGAGGAAGGTATAAGTATCCGTCAGTCTCATTCCTCACCAATGGCGAGTATTCGGAACTACGCATTGATTTACGTGGCGCTGATACTGCTGGCGACGGGGAAGTTCGTCTTCTTCCACTTCCCGGAGATCTTTACCTACGAGCTCGCAGTGGGCGGCACGATGATTCTGGCGGGCATCAAGGTATCCATGATCGCCGGCTACTTCCAGCACCTGAAAGACGAGCCGCGGTCGATCACCTACCTGATGCTCACCGCGTTGTTCATGGTCGTCCTGCTCACCCTCGCAGCGGGATACTCGATCCAGTAACGCGCCGCGCCAGCATGGCCGCCGACTGAAACCGAATCACGCCTTTTCTCTCTCGTTCACAGCCGATATCGGTGCTATCGGATCGATCCGTCGATCGAGCAGACTCGTCGCTCGCAGCTCACCAGTGGCCGGGCTGCTCGACGGAGGCGTCCACAGCGCGAACGGACTCGCGATGATCTGACGCGGCTGCGTCGGCGTCGGAACTGGTATCGCCTGCCGGCCGCGGATCGGTGGAATACCCCATCCGCTGGCGATCGAGTCGCCTTCGGATCTCCTCGAGGTTGTCGTAGAGGAACGTCAATCGATCGCACTTCTCCCGCGGATTCGCGTGGAAGCGCCACGGGCTGTCGGTGTCGAAGTGAACGTCGGTCTGGGTCACGAGCGCGTGTCCGAGATAGGGACCGAACGTCCGCGGGTGAACGCCGATCGCCTCGCAGTACGCGACCAACTGCTCGTACACGCGGTCGGCGTGGGGCGTGTCCTCGAGCAGGGTGGCCCGGACGCCCGCCTCGAAGCCGCCGAACGCGAACTCGGCGAGCTTCAGGGTGAAGAAGCCGGGATCGGCGACGGGGTTGCGATCGAGCGCGCTGTACTCCCAGTCGATGACGCGCTCGATCGCGCCGTCGTCGGCGACGAGGACGTTCCCCGGGTGGTAGTCTCCGTGCACGGGGACCGTCGGATACTCGACCGGATCGGATACCGCCGGCGGTGTCACGTCGAATTCGACGGGGGTCAGCTCGCGATGCACCGTCTCCGGTGACACCGTTACTCGAGGGCCCGCGTGCGTTCGCTGTAGCGTTCCGATCCACTCGAGTCCCGTCTCGAGGACCCGAGCGAAGGCGTCCGGATCGGGTGGCGTCTCCCATCGAGCGACGACGTCCATGAGCGGCGTGCCCGCAGCCGGCGATTCCGATAGCACCGGACCGAGCGCGGACTCCTCGAGCGCCGCGTCGGGAAGCGTCCCCGTCAGCGGGCTGTCCGCAGCCGCG
>NZ_JAQIVI010000353.1 GCF_028618695.1 Natrinema soli
GACGTGGGCTTCGGCGTCGATAGTGGCAGTGGCCAGGGTCTCGTCGGTGGCGTCACCGCCGTCCGTTCGCTCGCCGTCGTCGGCCGCCGCTTCCGCATCGTCGGTGACCGACGCGCCCGAGTCGGTCGGATACGCGACCTCGAACACGGTGAGATGGCCGATTGCCCCGTCCGGTCGATCGATGTATTCGCTCGCGCGTTTCTCACCGACCGCGATCCCGTCGTCTTCGATCGTGTCGACGAACTGTTCGCGGGCTTTCGGGGCCGCCATCTCGAGGGCGTCGGCCGAGGAGAGACCGATAGCCGACAGCGAGGGACTGATCTGCAAGTCGACGGTGAACAGCGATCGCGCCGGGACGTCGCCGCCGGAACGGAGTCGCTCGAGCGCGTCGGCGGTCGGCCGATGTTCGAAGACGGTCGTCTCGGCGGTGACCGTCGCGAGCGAGAGACTGCGTTCGTCGGTTCGGTCGCCGAGGCGATGCCAGTCGTCGGCGACCGGGGGCGGCAGGTCGATAGCCATTGCCGGCGCGTATGCGGGCCGGGCCTTTCGGCGTGGCGGTTCTGCGTCAGATCAGTCCGCACCGAGCCGGTCAAAGTAGATCGCGCGCCGTTCGTCGGCCGCCGGCGACGTGAGCAGCGAGACGACGACTGTAACGACCAACCCGAGCCCCATCCCGACGATGCCGGCCGTCCAGCCCGCGTAGGAACCCGGGACGAACGTGAGGAAGAGGCTCGAAATGTAGAAGAACTGACTGACGACGACACCGGCGGTAATACCGGCTCGCGTGATCTTCCGCCAGTAAAGTGCGAGCAAAACCGGCAGCGCGAGCTGGGCGAAGCCGCTGAAGGCCGCCTCGCCGAGTTCGAACAGCCCCGCCGGCTCGAGCAGACTGGCGACGAAGGCCGCGGTCGCGAAGACGACGACCCCGCCGCGGGCCAACAGGTCCTCCCGGCGGTCGGAGAGTACCCACCCGAAGAACGCGAGGGTCGGACGGCAGAGGTCCCGCGTGAAGTACGACGACCCCGAGAGCAGCATCGAGTCCGAGGAGGACATCATCGCGGCCATCGCGCCGGCGATGACGAGCGCGGCGAACCACGTCGGCGTGTACTCCGCGAGGACCAGCGGCAGGACGTTCGCGCCATCGGGAACCGCGACCTCGAGGCCGGCGGCCCACGCGCCGAGCATAAACGAGGGGAGAAAAAGGAGGACGCAGAGGATCGGCCAGAGGGCGAAGGAACGCTTGAGCACCGTTTTCGAGCCCGCGGCGAAGAAGCGCTGGTTGACCTGCGGGAACATCGCGACGCCGAAGCCGATCGTGATCGCCGTCGAGAGGATCCACGGAACCGTGTAATAATCGCTGCCCAGCGAGAGGAATCCGCCGGTGTCGGGGTTCGACGCAAGCGCCTCGGTCGCGGCGTCGGGGCCGCCGACGGCCGCGAGGACCCACAGCAGCGCGACCCAGGTCGTGATCAGCATGAACGCGCCCTGCAGCGTGTCGGTCCAGGCGATCCCGCGCATCCCGGCGGCGACGACGTAGAGGATCATGAACGCCGTGATCAGCCCGGCTCCCGCGGCGTAGGAGACCGTCCCTTCGGTGAGCGCCTCGAGCGCGGTGCCGGCCCCAACCTGCTGGAGCATGACGTACGGAAAGAGCCAGAGGAGGCTGACGCCGGCGACGAGGCCGCGGAGCGGTCGCGAGCCGAAGCGGTCGCCCAGCATCTCCCCGAGGGTGACGTAGCCGAAACGCTGTCCGAGCAGCCACTGCTTGTAGCCGATCACGTACCAGAGAACGGCGAAGATGATGCCGTCCATCAGCCCCATGACCAGGATCCACTCGGGCCCCTGCGCGTAGGCGATGTTCGGCCCGGCGAAGAAGGTAAAGGCCGACAGCAGCGTCGCGAACGTCGTAAAGAGCAGGACGACCGTTCCGAGCGTTCTGCTCGCGAGGTAGAAGTCCTCGGCCGTCCGATCGGTCAGCCGGTAGGCGACCAGCCCGACCCCGAGCGCGAGCAGGAGGTAGCCCACGATGATCGTCAACTGGAGCGTGACCGCCCTCACGGCGAATCACCTCCGAGGGTCGTCCGCTGCTCGGGGTCGGCCCGTTCCGGCGACTCGCTCGAGTCCTCGGTCGTTTCGATACCGATCCCCCACGCGCGCTGGGCGAACACCCAGAAGACGATCGATGCGAATCCCATCCAGCCGACGTGCCACCAGAGCCACACCGGCAGGCCGGCGACGACGGTCGCCGATCCCCACAGGAACCACGGCACCGCCAGTCCGGCGAGGACGACCGCGACCGCGATCCAGATTCCCAGTTCGGTTCGGCGCATACGCGAGGGTTCGTCCCGACGTGGGTAGTTCTTACTGTTCGAAGTCCGACTTCGAAGAGAATTGTTCATCAGTTCCGGTTCGCGGTCACGTCCGCCGGTTTCCGCTAGCTAAAATCGATCTTTCACCGAGGAAAAAGGGTATATGAGTTTGACAGAGAGTAGATATCGAACCTAGTATGGCCCGTCTGTTTCCCTTTCGCTCCGAGACAGCCACCGAAGAGGGCCAGCCCCGCGTCGTCGACCTCGAGGGTGAGGACGCCGATGCGGTCTTCAGCGCCCTCTCCTCGACGACGGCCCGGCGGATCTACGCGCGTCTCGACGAGGAGCCCGGGACGCCGAGCGACATCGCTGACGCGGTCGACTCGTCGATCCAGAACGTTCGCTACCACCTCGAGAACCTCGAGGGCGCGGGTCTCGTCGAGGTGGTCGACACCTGGTACTCCTCGCGCGGCAACGAGATGAGCGTCTACGCGACGACGGACGGGCCGCTGATCGTGACGAGCGACGAATCGACGGCGACGAAGCTCAAGGAGGCGCTCTCGCGGCTGATCGGCGGCGTCGCCGTGCTCGCGGGCGGGAGTATGCTGGTTCAGTACGCCCTCACGCGCTGGCTCGCGCCGACCGGAACGGACGACGGCGGATCGCAGCCGGCCGGTGACGGGGAGACGACTGCCGGGGCGGAAAACGGCTCGAGCGGCGGGGACGTCGGAATTTCCGGCGTTAACGGAACTGAGGGGGCCAGTAGCGGTGATACGGGCGCGCCCGATTCGGCGCTCGATAGCGGCAACGAGACGGTCCAGAACGCGTCCGACGGCGGTGTGGAGGCGGCGGAGGCGGTGTTCCAAACCGTGCCGCCCGGATTGCTCTTCTTCCTCGGCGGGCTCGTCGTCCTGCTCGCGGTGATACTCTACTGGTACTGGTACCGCCCGACGTACTGAGGTCCAAGCAGTTCGATCTGTACTTCTGCCCGGTACAGGACCACGTCTTCCTCCAGACCGACCATCCGGCATGCTGTGGCGCGCGCTGGGCCGCGGCGAATTGCGAGGCCTGAACGAAGTGAAGGCCTCGGTAATGTGAGCGGTGACCAGAGGGAGCCGCGAACCCGATGGGTGAGCCGCGCTCGAAGCCGTGCGAGGTCTTCGTGAACGGAGTGAGCGAAGGCTTGGAAGACGCAAAGCGTCTTCATGTGGATGAGTGAGTGACCAACGGGAACGAACGAATCGGCTGGGGAGGGTGTGGCGATTCCCTGTTGCCAGGGAAGCAGGACACTTCTTTCATCGAACTCGCTACTGAACGCCCTTCTCAACAAACACATCTATTGAACGGTACGCTCGTCACATCGCAGCCGAAATCGAGATGAGCGAGACGAACTCGTGTCGGCACTGGTAGGTGACTCGAGGTCGTCCCACCGAACATGAACACGCCTCTGCCACTCGACGGCTCGAGCGCCGGCGGCCAGTTCCTCCGAACGGCGCTCGCGCTGTCGGTCCTCGAGAACGAGCCGGTCCGCCTCGAGGGCGTCCGCGGCGACCGGTCGACGCCCGGACTCCGCCACCAGCATCTGGCGGTGCTCGAGACGATGGTCGAACTGTGTGACGCCGACGTCTCGGGTGCGGAACTCGGATCTGAGTCGGTCGAGTTCGAGCCGGGGCTCGAGGGCGGCGACGCGAATACGGCGGCCGGGACGAGACTCGAGGGCGGCAGCTACGCCGTCGACA
>NZ_JAQIVI010000354.1 GCF_028618695.1 Natrinema soli
TAGCATACCACACGTTAGGGATCGACCGATCCTGCGCCACACGGTCGCACCGATCGGCGCCTTCGTGACGCAGACCCGTCGGTGGGTACTCCCGAGCGACGACC
This sequence comes from Natrinema soli, assembly GCF_028618695.1. Next base: position 105 of record NZ_JAQIVI010000354.1, read on the forward strand.
TCGCGTTCACGGTCGAACGCGAGGAGAGCGACGTCACCCTCGTCGTCGACGGCCGAGCGGTCGGCACGGTCTCCGTCGACTCGCGGGTCGCCGTCTCCCTCGCCGGTACGCTCTCGACGCTGATCGTTCCGGACGACCGGTTCGGGGGCTAACTCGAGGAATCGGCAGCACCGAGTGCGAAAACCGCGGTGTCGGCAGTTGTCCGCGGTTGACAGCGGACGGGACCGGATCGTCTCGACCCTCGCTCAGCTGTTGTACGGCTCCTCGTCCCGGTGGTTATCCGGGTTCGTATTCTCGAGGGCGTCGTCGACTCGATCGTCGGACTTGTGTTCGATGTCCTGCCGACGCTGCTCCTCGTCCTGTCGCTCGCGGGCTTCCTTCTCTTCCTCGGTGAGTTCCTCGTCGTCCTGCGCTTCCTCGGGATCCGTTTTCTCGTGCTCGAGTTGGACGTCTCGTCCGTGTTCATCCTTCCCGGTGTTGTCACGCTGGTCTGAGTTATCGGACATAGTGATCCCGACTGAGGATACCCGCGGTCCCCGAAAAGGCGTTGGGCTTGCGACGGTCGGCGTGTCGTTCACCGGGCGTCGATGGCCGTCAGCCCGCCGATCACCACGGGGCGCCGGAGGCGAGATCGATCTCGCTGTCGCCCTTCTCCGAAGGACAGATATCCGCCAGTACGCAGTCGGCACAGTCGGGGTTCCGAGCCGTACAGGTCGCCCGTCCGTGATCGATACAGAGGTGGGTGAACTGCTGCCAGTCGTCCTCTGGGACGATCTTCATCAGGTCGGTCTCGATCCGTTCGGGCCGCTCCTCTTCGGTGAGTCCCAGCCGCCGCGAGAGTCGCTGGACGTGCGTGTCGACGACGATCCCTTCCACGATATCGTGACCGTGCTGGAGGACGACGTTCGCCGTCTTCCGACCGACGCCCGAGAGTTCGGTCAGCTCGTCCATCGTGTCCGGCACCTCGCCGTCGTGTTCCTCGAGGATCGTCTCGCAGGAGCTGCGGATGTACTCGGCCTTGCTGTTGTAGTAGGTGATCGAGTTCAGGGCTTCCGCGAGCTCCTCCTGAGGAGCGTTCGCGTAGTCTTCGGGGCCGTCGTACGTCTCGAATAGCTGTTTCGTCTCCTCGTTCACCCGCTCGTCCGTGCACTGCGCCGAGAGGATCACCGCGATCAGCAGCTCCAAGCGATTCGCGTATCGCAGCGAAATCGTCGAGTCCGGATAGGCGTCCTCGAGTCGGTCGACGATCGCCTCGGCCTGGTCGGCGCGGGTCTCGAGCGGGGTTCCCATGCTGAAACCGTTGCGAGAGCGCGCATTTGAGCCGTTCGGTTCGAGACGGTCCGTCCGCGCCGCGGTGGTCCGTCAGCACTCTCGATTCCGATGGCCGTCGAGACGGTGCCGAGCAGGGGCGCGCGAATTGGATACATCGGGAGAGCCGTTGAAGGGATATTATTATCATGTGCCAGTATAATAGTATGAAGAGGGTTCGACCGGGGCCGAATTTCGATAATGACAGGGGATGATGACACTCGTGCGCAGTTTGACCGGACAGGGGAGGGGCGGAGCACCGGCCTCCTCGACGTATTGCTCGCCGAACTCGAGGCCGACGACGGACCGAACGCGGCAACGCTCCGTCGGGCGCTCGACCTCGAGCGAACGGCCAGTGCGGACCGAGTCGCGGATATCGAGGACGACCTCGAGACGTTGCGGGCGGACGTCGACGATCGCGCGGCGGTCGACGCGGAGTTGCGGGCTGCGATCGAGAACGACCTCGAACCGCGGCTCGATTCCCTCGCTCGTCGCTTGCAGGGATTCGACGACCGACTGACGGCACTCGAATCCGAGACGAGGGGGCTCCGATCGGAGCTCGCCGCTGTCCGTGATTCCCTTACGGACGCGCACGCCGACACCGGTACCGACACCGACATCGATGCCGCCCAGTTGGACGCGCTCGCGGACGACCTCGAAATCCTCGAGCGAACGGTCGCGACCGCCTTCGACGCGGTCACGTCGGACCTCGAGACCGATCTCGAACAGTTACAGATCGCCCTGCGGGACGATATCGATGCGCTCGAGCGGCGACTCGAGACGCTCGAGGAGGAGACGGAGGCCGACGCGAAACTCGAGACCGACGCGTAGTATCGTCGCCATCGAGCGGTAGCGAACACCCGTTGTCGGAGCCGCCGTGCGTTCGGTGCGTGACCGGTTTCGGAGAGTCCGATGAGGTGCGCCCCCTCGAGTCGCGCCGAGAACCCGGGGGCCGGAATCGAACGCCACGAATCGGATTTCCTGCCCGGTGTCACGGCGGATATCCGACGAACCGGTGTGCGCCGCTGCTCTGACAGCGCTGTGGAATCGATAGGATGCGTGAACTTTAAGCGGCCTTCAGCCACCTATCCGGGTATGAAAGCCACGGCGATGGCCCATCCGATTCAGGGGCTGGTCAAGTACCACGGGATGCGCGACGATATCAAGCGGTACCCGTATCACGACAGTATCAGCGTCTGTACGGCCCCCAGCCACACCCGGACGACCGTCGAGTTCTCGATGGACTACGAGGAGGACACCTTCGTCGTCGACGGCGAGGAACTCGACGGCCGCGCGTACGAACGAGTCGAGGCCGTCGTCGAGAAGGCCCGCTCGCGCTCCGACGCCGCCCACACGGTGTATCCGGTGCGCCTCGAGAGCGAGAACAGTTTCCCCTCGAACGTGGGTCTCGGCTCGTCGTCGTCCGGCTTCGCGGCGGCGGCGATGGCGCTGGCAGAAGCGGCTGAGCTCGATGCCAGCAGACAGGAGATTTCGACGATCGCCCGCGTCGGCTCGGCGTCGTCCGCGCGCGCGGTCACCGGCGCGTTCTCCCAGCTCTACACCGGGATGAACGACGAGGACTGCCGCTCGAAGCGGATTCCGTCCGACCTCCACGAGAACCTCAAGATCATCGTCGGACTCGTCCCCTATCACAAGGAGACCGAGGACGCCCACCGCGAGGCCGCCGACAGTCACATGTTCCAGGCGCGCAACGCCCACATCCACGGCCAGATCGCCGAGATGCGCGACGCGCTGCGGAACAACGACTTCGAGGGCGCGTTCGAACTCGCCGAACACGACTCGCTCTCGCTCGCGGCGACCACGATGACCGGCCCCTCCGGCTGGGTCTACTGGCAGCCGGCCACGCTCGCCGTCTTCAACAAAGTGCGCGAACTCCGCGAGGAGGAGGACATCCCCGTCTACTTCTCGACCGACACCGGTGCCAGCGTCTACGTCAACACCACCGACGAGTACGCCGAGGAAGTCGAGGAAGCGGTCTCCGACTGCGGCGTCTCCACGACCACTTGGAACGTCGGTGGCCCCGCGAAACTCCTCGAGGAAGACAAGCACCTGTTCTAAAAACGAAGTTTTAGCTTCGACCTTTTGCTCTGCGGGCGCGGCTTCGCCGCTCCCTCGGCAAAACGTCGATGAAAAGCACTCTTCCCTCCGTTCCGGCCCTACGGGCTGGCTCACGGCTTGCGCCGTTCGCCATACGCGGCGCGGAGCGCCGCGCTCTCCACATCGGTCGTCGGCCCGCTCGCTCGTTTCACTCGCTCGCGGTGGGTTTCGGTGAACAGCCTGCCTTTCCCCGGGTCACGCGATCAGCCGCGTACTGCGGCTGATCGCCGCTCCCGGCCACGGTGATCGAATACCGCCACCGGTCGTTCTCAGAACCTCGAGTACGGCATCCGATCGGGAACGCTCGAGCGTGCCCTACTCGATCGAAATCACGACCTTCCCCTGGTGCTCACCGGCCTCGACGTAGCGGTAGGCCTCGCGCACCTCGTCGAAATCGAAGGTGCGGTCGATCACGGGCTCCAGTTCGGTGGCGGCCATGGCCCGATTCATCCGGTCGAACATCGCGCGGCTGCCGACGCCCATCACGCCCTCGACGGTCAGCGCCTTGTGAAGCATCGGTCCCGGGTGGACCTGTCCTTCTCCGCCAGCGAGCACGCCGATGAGGTGGACGTGGCCGTTGACCGCGGCCGCCTCGAGCGACTGTGCGAGCGTTCCCGGGCCGCCGACCTCGACGACGTGGTCGACGCCGCCGTCGGTCCGCTCCCGAACGAAGTCGCCCCAGTCGGAGTTTTCCTCGTAGTTGAGCGTCTCCGATGCGCCGAGGTCGCGAGCGCGCTCGAGTTTGTCGTCGCTCGAGGAGGTGACGACAACCTCGGCCCCCTGCATGGTCGCGAACTGAAGTGCGAACGTCGAGACGCCGCCGGTCCCGAGCGCGAGCACCGTCTCGCCGGCGGTGAGATCGCCGTCCTCGACGAGCGCGCGCCACGCGGTGAGACCGGCACACGAGAGCGTCGCGCCCTGCTCGAACGAGAGGTGATCGGGCAGCACCGCGAGGCTCTCGGCGGGGAACGTCAGAT
>NZ_JAQIVI010000355.1 GCF_028618695.1 Natrinema soli
AGAGCAGGACGTCCGTCGACTCGAGGACGTCGTCGGTGAGACCGTGGTCGGGCTCGTCGAGCGTCGCGGTCCGGACCTCGTGGTCGCCGGCAAGCGCGTCGGCGATGGTCTCGTGAATACCGTCGGGATAGACGGTCGCGACTGCGTCGTCCTCGCGTTCGTGGCGGAACTCGTTCCAAATTGTGACTGCGGCCATGACCGATCGGTCCGCCCCTCGAGACCTTATACTGTCGGTCGTCTCGACGCGCTCCGTGGCGACGGGTCGCGGTGAAATGCAGACTGACGGGCGGCCAGCACAGTGGCTCACAGTCACTGGTATCAGTCGGATAATCAGCGTGTGAGAACACAGCTCGATCTCGAATACTAGCGTAGCCGCTAAAAGTCACTGCACACCCGATCGTACGGCTGCTGTGTGATCGGTGCGTAAATCGATTCAGGTGCTACTATAGAGATACGCAACAGAGCTAAATTCAGGAGCCGTAATAGTATACTAATTCGTGAAATACGAACTGTTTGTACAGATTAATCGGTCACAACCCTTATTTCGATAGCCGACTGCCACACTCTATGGACCAGGATCGGACACAAATGATCTCGAAATGGTTGGTTTCTCACTGCCCCTCCATTGCTGCTGAGACGGAATCAGGGGTCTGGACATGATTGGCGACGGGGTCGGGGTCGGTATCGTCGGCCTCGGTGGCATGGGCAACCTCCACGGGAAAAGCGTTCGAGCGCTCGGCGCCGACGTCGTCGCCGGCGTGGATCTCGTTCCGGAGCAACGAGACCAGTTCGCCCAGGAGTTCGACGCGCGGACCTACGAGACGCACGACGAACTCGTCGTCGACGACGCGGTCGACGCCGTCATCGTGACGACGCCCAACCGATTCCACGAGCCGATCGCCGTCGCGGCCCTCGAGGCGGGGCTGGACGTCCTCGTCGAGAAACCGCTCGCTCACACTCTCGAGAGCGCGGAACGGATCGCCGAAGCGGCGGCGCAATCGCCCGGAATCTGCATGGTCGGTTTCCACAACCGCCACGCGGCGTCGATGGCCATGTTCGACGAACAGCACGCGCGCGGCCGCTTCGGCGATCTGACCCACGTCGAGGCCGAATACGTCCGTCGACGCGGCGTCCCCGGTCCCGGGTCGTGGTTCACCGATCCCGAACTCGCCGGCGGCGGTGCCTTGCTCGATATCGGCGTTCACGCCCTCGACCTCGCACTCTACGCGCTCGACTTCCCCGAAATCGTCGAAGTCAGCGGCGTCACGCGGACCACGTTCGGAACCAGCGAGGAGTACGCCGACCCCGACGGCTTCGGCGACAACTGGGACGCGAAAGCCGAGACCTACGAGGTCGACGACTCCGTCAGCGCCTTCATCCGCTGTGAGGACGGCCAGACCGCCTCGCTCGAGGCCGCGTGGGCGACCAACCGCGAGGAGAGCATGGACTTCAGAGTCCGCGGCACGCGGGCGGGCGCTCAGTTCGATATCGGCGACACCGATCTCCACATTCTCGAGGCCGGAACGGCCGGCTCCGATCACTACGCCGACATCAATATGACGGGCGATACCGCCGTGACCGGCTACGGCGAACAGGACGAGCAGTTCCTCGCGGCCGTCGCCGCGGGCACGACGCCGGAGACGAACACCGTCGAGGAAGCGTTGACCGTCCAGCGGGTCATCGACGCGATCTACCGCTCGAGCGAGTCGGGACGGGCGACCGAACTCGCCGACTCCCGCGTGTCCGAACACCAACTCGAGCAGGCGACGCGACTCGACTAGTCGGTCGTCGTTTTCGAGGCCGTTTCGACGTGCTCTCACTGGCACCGAGCGGAAGCCACCCGCGCAACGCAGAAGTCGCTCTCCGCGACGACCGGAGCGTTCGCTACGGACACGAGAGAAACCCGGAAAATCGCCCGTTCGGCCGACTTACAGCACTTCGTCGAAGTCGTGATGGCCGTGGATGTCGACGCCCTCGTCGGTGATCTCACAGAGGAAGACGCCGTTGCCGGAGCCGGTATCGCGCTCGACGGCGGACTTGATGCTCCGCGCGGCGACCGTCTTCGCTTCCTCGGTGGACATGTCCGGTTCGTAGGCCTGCTCCAGGTGACCGTAGGCGAGTTGCATCCCGCTGCCGGTGACCGTGTAGTCGTCTTCCATGACCCCGCCGGCGGGGTCGATGCTGTAGACGTGGCTGCCCTCCTCGTCGACGCCGCCCAGAATCGGGTGGATGGCGAAGAACGGGCCGCCGCGAGCGAAATTCCCCGCGAGCGTCGCGAGGGCGTCGATGCGCATGTTCTCGCCGCGGCGAGCCTCGTAGAGGTTGACCTCGGCGCGGAGGCTCGAGATGAACGACTGCGCGCCGCCGACGCTGCCGACGAGCGTGAGCGCGCCGGTCGGGTGTATCTGTTCGACCTTCTGGACGTTCTTGTTCGAGACGAACCGCCCGCCGAGGCTGGCGCGCATGTCCGTCGCGATGACGACGCCGTCCGCGGTGGCAATGCCGATCGTCGTCGTACCGGTCTTATTGACGTTGTCCAGATCCGCTCGCGTGAGATCGTTCTGGGGCATCGAACCGATCTCCGGCTCGTAGGGGTTCGGATCGTCGGCCAACTGGTCGACCGTCCGGGAGAAGTCGGAGTCGTCTGTAGGCGTATGCATTGCTGGAACGATACGGCCGGGACGGTATAAAACACCGGCGGTCACCACTGTCGTTTCCGCTTCCACCGACCGCGGGAATCGGTCCTCGAGGGGCGCAGGAACGACGTGAGAACGACTCGAGAGCGACTCGGGTGCGGATGAGTGGCGTGAGGATCCGGACAGAGGGTCGAGAGAGCGGTGGGCGGAAAAGCGGAACTGATGGAGCCAGCGGCTCGGCGGTCGACGAGCAGGAGAATCAGTCTCGGCTCAGTTGATCAGTGCTGTGCGTTTTCGTAGGCTTCCTCGACGTTGGCGAGGATGCGGTGGATCGGCAGTGTGAATCCAGCCTGACGGGCGGCGATCGCGAGTGGCATGGCGGCGATACCGATCACAATACACAGCTGGTATAGTGCGAACAGCGTCGCGTGGTACGCTCGGGATATCATCGGCGTTCAGCCATGCCCAGACGGGGGCCATATATAAGCCTTTGTGAGGTGCACACTCCATCATGATCGTTCACCCGGTTATCGGGTCGCCGCCTGCTTGCGATTCCAGTTCAGTTTCGTTCTGTGCAACTTCAGGCGGACTCGAGGCGATGTACGGCTATGCAGGTGGGAGTTCACACGGTGTTTTCTCGTAACGTATGGAAACGATTCGGTTCGCGTGCGCGCCGCCCATCGACGACGGAAGCGAGCGGACGAGAGTCGAATTGACCCGCTCGAAGACGGCCGCCGACGAACCGCAAGACAGGAAACCCCCCAGACCGACCACGACGTATGGGAAACTATCTCGTCGCGATGGAAGCGGCATGGCTCGTTCGTGACGTCGACGCGATCGACGACGCGATCGGCGTGGCCGTCAGCGAAGCCGGGAAACGACTCAACAGCGAAGATATGGACTACGTCGAGGTCGAGGTCGGCGCGACGGGGTGTCCGGCCTGCGGGGAACCGTTCGACTCCGCCTTTATCGCGGCCGACACCGCACTCGTCGGACTCGGACTCGAGATGGAGGTCTTCAATGCCGACAGCGAGGAACACGCCTCTCGCATCGCGAAGAGCGAGGTCGGCGGCGCACTGCGTGACGTCCCGCTCTCGGTCGTCGATATGATCGAGACCGACGAAGACGACGAGTAGTCGCCGAGCGCAGCGGCGGGAGCGGAGACTCACCCAAAGCTCTTTCTATAACCCGCAGTTATTGTTGCGTATGGAACTCCCGACGCCCGCGGACCTCCGACAGCGCCGTACCGAACTCGGGCTCACGCAAAGCGAACTCGCGGAGACGGCCGACGTCTCCCAGCCGCTGATCGCACGGATCGAAGGCGGCGACGTCGACCCGCGTCTGTCGACGCTCCGACGGATCGTCAACGCCCTCGAGAAGGCCGAGAGCGACGTCATTCGCGCCGACGATCTAATGAACGAGGCGGTCGTCAACGTCGCTCCCGGCGACTCCGTCAGTGAGGCCGCTCGGAAGATGGAGGAGGAAGCGTACTCCCAGCTGGCGGTCATTCAGGACGGAATTCCGGTCGGCTCGATCAGCCAGACGGACCTCGTCCACCTCGACTCCGAAGACCGCGACGAACCTGTCGAGGAACACATGAGCGAGAGCTTTCCGACCGTCTCAAAGGACGCCACCCTCGACGAGATCAGCAACCTGCTCGAACATTACAAAGCCGTGATGATCACGCAGGCCGGCGAAACCGTCGGTATCATCACCGAGGCCGACATCGCCGCGCGCCTCTCCTGATCGAGCGACAGTGGCGCCGCGCTGTGGCGAGACAGTCTCCACGGTCGATGTCGATAACTGGATTATACTACATAGGAATATAGATATAGCTATCTCGTCTACGTTCGAGCATGGAAACCAGTGATCGACTCCTCGAGGCGGGCGACGAGATCTGGACGGCACAGAAGAACCACCCGTTCGTGACGGAACTCGCGGCGGGTACCCTCGATACGGACACATTTCTGACGTGGGTTCGGCAGGATTACCGGTACTTGCTCGACTACGCGCGCGTGTTCGCGATCGCGGGGACGAAGGCCCGCGACGAGGACACGATGACCCACCTGTTCGGCGTCGCTCACAGAACGCTCGATGAGGAGATGGACCTCCACCGGGAGTTCGCCGCCGACTACGGGCTCTCCGCCCGGGATCTCGAATCCGTCCGGAAGGCACCGACCTGCGTCGCCTACACGAACTTTCTGGTGCGGACCGCTCACGAGGGAACGCTTCCCGAAATCGCGGCCGCGATCTATCCCTGCGGACAGGGCTATCTCGACATCGCCGAGCACATGGCCGATCTCGCGCCCGAGACTGACCACCGGTACACGCCGTTCATCGAGACGTACACGAGCGACGCGTTCCGCGAGGTCGTCGACTGGATGCGCGCGTTCGTCGACCGCTGTGGGGACCGCCATCCCGCCGAGTACGAGGCGATGGAAGACGCTTTTCTCACGAGCGCTCGCCTCGAGTTCCGGTTCTGGGAGATGGCGTATCGGCGAGAAGAATGGGGCATCTCGGGATCGGCGGAGTAGGGAGCGCCGTTCGGTTTCCGGAACGGCCGCTCGAGCGTGACTCCGCCGCGAGTCGGACGAGCGGCGATGCTCACTCGATGTCGGGGCGAGGCGCGTTCTCGTATTTGACCATCTTTTCGGGTTTATCGGAAATCGTCTCGTAGATGCGTTTGAGGGTCTCCTCGGCCGCCAGCAGGTTGTGCTCCGCGAGGAACGCACGCCCCTCGTCGGTCAGCCGGTAGAACTTCCAGGGATAGCCCTGCTGGCGCTCGTCGTCCGGGAGCGCGACCGCTTCGACCACGCCGGCGTCGATCAGCTTCTGGACGTGCTTGTAGACGGTCGCCTCGCTCACGCTCGGGTTCAGCCGCTCGAGTTCGTACATCGACGGCAGTCCCTCGGGGTGTTGGAGAATGTTGGCCAGCAACGCGAACCGCGTCTCCTGGGTCACGAAGTGGACGAGTTCGCGCGCGTTCGCCCCCTCGGGAGCCCCCACATCGGTACTCATACGACCACCTATGGAACGCGCCGCCAAGTAGTTTACCCCGAAGTAAATCATTCTACAGTAATTCACTCTGCAGTAATTCTCTCTGTAGTAACTCACCCTGACGTAATTCACCTGATATCTAGCTCGACTATCGGAAACGGAAACGGTACGGCAACTACTATCCCTAATTCGAGCAAATCACCGGGTATGACAGATGACGATCCTCCGGTCCCCGACGGGGTCCTCGCGAGCGCGACGGAGCGACTCGAGGCCGCGGAGCTCTCGCTCGCGGACAACGAGGAGCTTCTCCACGCGCTGAGCGAACTCCGGCCGGTCTACGAGAGCGAGCGCTCGTACTTCGTGCTCGGAAACTACGACCGCGAGCCGATCCGACGCCTGAATCTGGTCGTCGATCGGCTGAACCGCCGCTCGGACGCCTACGCGTTTCGCATGGTCGACGTTCGCGGTGACTGGGACAACGGCATCCAGAAGTTCTGCCTCGTCGCGGATCTGGTCACTCACATCGTCGGCGTCGCCGAGGCGGAGCCGAGCGGCTTCCTCGTCGAACAGGGCTTGCTCGCGGGCACGTCCGACTATTTCGAGAAGAGCCACGTTCTCAAGCGGGAGTACCCGGGCGACGACCGGGCGTTCGACTGGATGCAGGACAGCGTTTTCGACCTGCTCGAGGAGGAAGACCGACTACACCGATGGGAAACCGAAACGGACCTCGTCGAAGCCGCGGAGATGCTCCCGTGAGTCGGTCAGTGAGAGCCTCCCATGAGTTGGTCGGTGAGAGTCCCCGGTCGCACTCACTCGCCGAGCAGGGACACGAACACCGTCGACTCGGCCTTCTGGAGGTGTTCCGCCGCGGTCGCCGTTGCACAGCCCAATTCGCGGGCGACGTCCGCGGTCGTCGCAGTCCGCGGCACGTCGTAATAGCCCAGCTCGAGGGCGGCCTCGACCGCATCCCGCTGCCGGTCGGACAGCCGGCCGACGACGCTGTCGGCAGCGACCTGCTTCCCGCCGACCTGCTCGACGGTGACGTCGACGCCGTCGGGAACGCCGTCGACAGCGGCCTGAATGTCGCGTACCGTTCCGACGATGGTGTCCGTGGTAGTCCCGTCGTCGTTGGACTCGATCGGTGGAACCGTCAGCAGGCTCCCACGAGTGAAGTTCTCGAACAACGAGCGGGCGGCTGACGACACCGCACCCTCGAGAAAACAGTAACACGCTCGATCCGTGATCGGGAGCACCTCGAAATCGGCGACCATCGGACTGTCCGCGAGTTCGCGTTCGAAGCGTCGGTAGTCGCCCTCGAGCCGGAACAGAAACCCCGTCGGCGGGTTCGAGACGTTCCAGTTGACGATTCGCGCTCGCTCGAGGTAGTCAGTCCCGCCTGCCAGCCCTTCGTAGATCGGCGGCGCGTAGGCACCCCGCGGACGGAGCGTGATGCGAACGCGTTTCATACGTCAACCGTTCGAAAAGTGGCTCAAAAACTGTTACTCCGCGTCGAATGCGGGTCGTCGTCGAGTATGAACTCGAGTGGCGATATCTTATAAACGTACCCGAGAAGTTCGGCCGTATCGATTTGCCCCTGAGGCCCGTTCAAGCGAGTATGCAGCGAAACGTCGGCGGATCGGACCGAATCGTCAGGGGAGTCCTGGGAATCTAGCTGCTCGCAGTCGCCATCGCGGCGCACTTCGCCGAGCGGCGCGTCACCGCTGTGACAGCGGCGGTTGCCGCGACCGGGTCGCTGTTCAACGCGACGACCCGCTTTTGCGGCGGGAACTACTTGCTCGGAATCGACACGACCGAGACGGCGTCCTGTTCGCGGGAGTGACGCCGGAGTCAACTGTCGAACCGGATGTGACCGTCGAACCGAACCCGGGCATCGAACCGACTCACCGGTGACCGGACACCGGCACCGGCTCGTAGGGCTCCTCGAGGGACTCCAGTTCCGACTCGGACAGCGATATCTCGAGCGCTTCGACGGCCTGCTCCAGGTGTTCGACGCTGGTCGTGCCGACGATCGGGGCGTCGACCCAGTCCTTGTGGAGCAGCCACGAGAGGGCGATCTGGGCCATCGTCGCGCCCTTGTCGTCCGCCAGGTCCGCGACCCGCTCGTTGATCTCCCGGCCGCCGCCCTCGCGGTAGGGGTGTTCGTACATGTACTCCTCGGTCTCGCCCCGAGTCGTGGCATCGATCTCCTCGTGCGGTCGGGTCAGATACCCGCGAGCCAGCGGCGACCACGGCATGACCCCGACGTCCTCCTTCTCGCAGAGCGGGAGCATCTCGCGCTCCTCCTCGCGGTAGACGAGGTTGTAGTGGTTCTGCATCGTGGCGAAGCGCTCGAGTCCCAGGGACTCGCTGGTGTGTAGCGAGTCGGCGAACTGGTGGGTCCACATCGAGGAGGCACCGATATAGCGGACGTGTCCGCGCCGAACGGCGTCGTCGAGCGCGCGGAGCGTCGTCTCGATCGGCGTGTTGTGATCCCAGCGGTGGGGCTGGTAGAGGTCGATCGTGTCCATCCCCAGTCGCTCGAGACTCGCCGCGAGTTCCTGCTCGATCGCCTTTCGAGAGAGTCCGCCCGAGTTCGGGTCGTCGTCGCGCATCCGGAAGAAGCCCTTCGTCGCGACCACCGACTCCTCGCGGTGGCCCTCGAGCGCTTCACCGAGAATGCGCTCGGACTCGCCTCTCGAGTACATGTTCGCGGTGTCGAAGAAGTTGATCCCGAGGTCGATCGCGCGGTCGATGATCTCCGTGCTCTCCTCGTCGTCGAGCACCCACTCGCGCCAGTCGCTCGAGCCGAAGCTCATACAGCCCAGACAGAGTCGACTGACCTGCATCCCAGTCGAACCCAGTGTCGTGTACTCCATACGAGCGAGACGTGCGCATCCGAAAAAACAGTACGTGCTGTGGCAACCGGCGACAAGTGCCGTCGAACGCCGACGAGTTCCACCGTCCCCGATACAGCGGGCAGTGGGACCCAGCAGCGCGAGCGACAGGTCGACCACACCGCTTCGGATCCGAGAACAAGTGTGCGGTGGCCCGTGCTGAACACCAGTGGGCCTCCGGCGAACGGACCTCCGACTCACGCTGGCGGCTCGGAGAACCATGGCTCAGTGTCGCGAACTCCCCGTTCTGTCGGATCGGAGTGCTCGAGAGCCACTCCAAAAATACGAGTAGCCGGTTCCTCACACGATTCCGCGCAGCAGCGATCCGAGCAGTGGCAACCCGATCCCGCTGGCGACGGTGACGTAGACGATCGGGGTCATCTCGAGCACGGCTCCCGTCGAACTGCCCAGCGAGACGGCGAAGACGACGAGAACGAGGACGCCGAATCCGACCGCACCGGCGACGCCCCGCCACGGGGTCGACGCGACGAGAGCCACGAGCGCCCCGCCGAGGACGAGACCCATCCAGTGGAGCCACGAGAGGGCCAGGCCGAGTCCGACCGCGACGACGACGGCGGCCACGTGAGGTCGTCGATCGGTCCGCACGCGCTCGAGGGCAATTCCGGTGCGGTCGATCGCACTGGGGCTTCCGCCGTCGTCCTCGAGTTCGCCGGATGGAACGTCCGAGTCGGTCGAGACGGGGGAGGCGCTCGAGCTATTGGAACCGCTCGAGGTATTCGTACCGTTCGAGGTGTTCGAACCAGCCGTGTGGGTATCACCCGCGTCGGTTCCGGTCCCGTCTGGTTCGCTCACGACGATCCCTCCGTGAACGAGACGGTGACGTCGCCGTCGGTCGTCAGGTCCATCGGTTTCTGATCGTTGTCGATCCATCGTTCGAACTGATCGCCGTAGTGGGCAGAGAAGTAGTCCCCCGAGTTCCCGCCGGGAAGGATCGCCGTCGCCTCACCGCCTAGTTCGACGACCATCCGCCAACTCGAACCGACGGCGATTCCGACCCGGTAGTTGTTGACGGTCGCCCGCGAGCCGTCCAGCGGCTGTTCGTCGTAGTCGAGGAACGGTGCCTCGACGCTGAAGGGATGTTCGATCGCTCGCGTCGTGTTCCAGTCCCCGTACACCTCCCAGCCCTCGTCGTCGATTTCGTCCAGCGCCACCTCGAGCGCATCGACCATCGTCTCGGCTCGCGATCGGTCCGCGTAGAGGTCGCTATCCGCGGAGAGCGTCGCGATTTCCCAGTCGCCCGGATAGTACGAATCGTCGAGGTCCGCATCCTCGAACTGCGGTTCGACCGTCAGCCGCCGGAAGTGGTCCATCCAGCGGGCGAAGACGAGCGCGCCCTCGCCGTCGCGGTCCATCCGGCGATCCCAGTCGGCGAGCGTCTCGGCAGCGTCCTCGACCCGATCGGCGGAGTCCCCACGCCCCTCGAGGGTCTCGAGCAGTTCGGGAACGAGCTGGTCCGCCCGCCCGTCGCGGGTGTCGCGCTGGAGGTCGCGATGGAAGTCGTGATCCGTCGCCTCGCCGTTCTCGACGGCGTCGTCCAACCGGTCGTAGAGACGGCCGCCGCGGTACGGCGAGGCGTAGGCGACGCCGACGTAGTGTTCGGGGTCGTCGACGACGCGCTGGTTGGCCGTCGCGAGCACGTCCGGATCGATGGCGTGGGGTTTCTCCTCGAAGGGAACGAACCCGTCCCACGAGGATTCGCCGAACGGCGTGAACCCCTCCCACTCGCCCTCGCCGGCGGAGCCGTCGAAGATCCTGTTTCCGGACACCTCATCGCCGTCGACCGTCCGAACGGGGAGTTTTCCCGTCGCGTAGTACAACGTCCGGCCGTCGGCGTCCGCGTAGACGAGGTTCTGGGTCGGCAGATCGAACTTCCGAGTCGACTCGAGCAAGTCATCGAGGCCGTCGCTCCGGCCGAACTCGTACATGGCTTCGGTCGTCCGGGTGGCGGTGTGGCCGGTCCAGGCGACGCCGACCGTCTGCTCCTCCCGCTCGAGCACCGGCCCGTGGACCGTCTTTCTGACGATGATCGACCGATTTTCTGCACCTGCAACGACGAGTTCGTGCTCCTCGAGGTCGAACTCGCGCCACTCGTCGTCGTAGCGGTAGCGCTCGCCGTCGTCGTGGATTTCGTACCGGTAACAGTCGAGTACGTCGGCGCCGACGTTGGTGAACGACCACGTTCCGGACTCGTTGGCACCGGCGATGACGAACGGGACGCCGGGAAAGGTCGCACCCCGGACTGAGTGTTCGGGCGTCTCGATGTGCTGTTCGTACCACAGCGGCGGCGTCATCAGGGTGAGATGGGGGTCGTAGGCAACGATCGGGGTTCCGCTGGTGGTGTGCTCGCCCGACACGACCCAACTGTTCGAGCCGACGCCCGTCGGCGACTCGAATCGCGAAAGCCAGCCCGTCAGTTCCGCGCCGACCGATTCAGATGCGTCACGAGTGTCGTCCTCCTCGCTCGAGACAGCCGTGTCACCGCCGTTCTCGTCGCCCGCTCCACCGTCGCCGCTGCCGTTCTCGCCGACCGATCCATCACCGCCGCCGCTCTCGAGCCGATCCGCGTCGACAGCGTCGCGAAGAATCGGCGTGTCGTGATCCATCCGCTCGGGATAGAGCGTCTCGGAGATGTCTTCGCCGAGTCGGTCGGCGACCAGCGCTCGCCGGAGTTCGCCGAAATCCCCCGTCAGGTCCCACGAGATCTGTTTTTCCATCAGTATCGAGTCGACCGGAGTCCACTCGCGGGGTTCGTACCCGAGGAGTTCGAACTCGAGGGGCAGCGGTTCGTTCTCGATCGCCGCGTTGACGCCGTCGACGTAGGCCTCGACGAGCCGTCCGGCGGGCGTCTCGGCGACGGATTCCCAGGTCGCTTCGGCCGCCCCGGCGAAGTCCATTCGGACGTGGAACTCGTCGTCATCCGCGGTCGATTCGCCGACGATTTCGGAGAGCTGTCCCCGCATGACCCGCCGCTGGAGGTCGAGCTGGAAGAGCCGGTCGAATCCCTGCACGTAGCCGACGGCGAAGTACGCCGCTGACTCGTCGTCCGCCTCGACGTGGGGAACGCCGTGGTCGTCGACCGAAAGGGTCGCCTCGCCGTACGGGCTCTCGACCGTCTCCGGAAGCGTCCGGTCGGCTGCGTTCCAGGTCCGCCCCGAGAGGGGAGCGAACTGCTCGAGCAGTTCTCGAGCACCGGTGAGCGTCAATCCGCCGATACCCGCAGCGAACGCGCCGGCGAGAACGCCACGGCGTGTGGTGTCTGATAGCACAATACGTCCGATTTGGCGCACGCCTCTTAAACATCACGCCAGTGAACAGTATGGTGTCTTGGCGATTTCGGCCGAGACGGGTGCGAACGAGACCCGTCGACTCCGTCTCAGCGGGATTCGAAAGCCAGCGATTCAACGCTCGTTCTGACCGCGAGGACGGTTCCAGCGGCGAGCAGGCAGTAGCCCGCGAGCGAAAGCCAGGTGATCGTCGTGGGATTCCCGATGGCGAACTTCGCGACGGTGTTCCCCGGGTGTTCGGGCAACGCGGTCGCGAGGACCAGCGCGCCGACGATGCCGACGGAGTAACACAGCTGTGCCTGTCGTCTGTCGGGTGCGACGAGCGTGATCGCCGTCCCGGCTGTGGCGATGAACAACGCCAGCGCCGCGACCAGCACGACGAGTGCCATCGGCGACGCGATCACGGTCCCGTTGAACGCGAGCAGGGCGAGCCAGGCGACGGCCTGGATCGGTGCCAAGGCCGCCGTTACGAGCAGTTTCGCGTCGGCGATCTCGACGAGCGACAGCGGGCTGACCCGGAGCACCTCGAGCGTGCCTCGCGATCGTTCCTCGATAATCGAGTCGACGACGAGCGAGTGTCGACTCGGCTACCGGCCCAACAGCCGGTGGATGACGGTTCGTTTACTGGGTCGCTCGGCGAGCAGGACCGAACTGTCGACCTCGTTGACGACGTCCATGTGGAGGGAGTCGCTCACGAGCCGCGAGAGGAGTCCCGCTTCCGTCGCGCCGATGATCACGAGCGAGTGATCGGCGGCTTCGCGACAGATCGCCCCCTCGATATCGCCGGAGTCGTCGATCGTGAGGTCGGCGTCCTCGAGGTCGTGCTCGGTGGCCCAGTTCGCGAGGAATGTCCGCCCGTCCGCGCGCTCCTCGGCGTCGTCGACGACGTGCAGGAGGGACACGTCCGATCCGTCCGCTTGCACGAACGTTCGAGCGACTTCGGCGCTGAGGTCCGAGTCCGGACCGCCGGCAGTGGGAAGGAGAATCCGGGAGGTGTCCAGGTCTCGATCCTTGAGGACGAGGAAATCGCAGGGGAGGTTGTTGGTCAGCTTTCTGATCCGACTCTTGGCGGGACCCGCGCCCCACGGTTGCTCGTCGCCCCAGCCGAGGACGACGAGGTCCGCCCGCTCGCGCTCCGCCGTGTCGAAGACGTCCTCGAACGAGCGGTGGGAGACGACTGTCGAGGTCTCACAGCCGATATCGTACGACGAAATCGTCTCGCGGATCCCGTCCATCTTCCGCTCCGATTCGGAGACGATCCGCTCGTTCCGTCCGGAGCCGTAGCGCATCGACCGCTGGTCGGGTACCTGGACGATGTGGACGGCGTGGACGACCGCGTTCTCGTGGTCGTTCGCCAGCGTACAGGCCAGATCGACGATTCGCGACTCGGTACGCGGATTCGAGATCGGGACGAGCACGCGGTACGTCCCGCTCTCTTCGATCTCCGACACGCCGGCGGTGTCGATCAGGGGAACGTACGACCGGCCGGCGTAGCCGCCGAACAGCCACTCCCGTACCGAAAGCTGGCGTTCGTTCCCATCGAACCGGGCCGACTCGAGGCGGCGTTCGCTCGTCTGGAAGTAGTTGACGACGGTCACCAGCAAGATACCGCCGATGGTGTTTCCGAGGAGGACTGGGAGCACGAACTGGGTCAGGCCAGCGAAGAGACCGAACTCGCCGAGGAAGACGACGTAGGCCATCTCGGTGAACGATGTGACGACGTGGAATAGGTTGCCGATCGGGATCGCGAGGAACGCCATGTAGACGATGACGATTCTGGCGATCGTTTCGCGCGCGGAGTACTCCACCCAGACGACGCCGGCGACGATCAGGCCGGCGAAGGTCGCCTTGAAGAACAGATCGAGCCACGCCGTTTCCATGCCGTGGGTCCCGAGATACATCGCCGCGTCGGCCGCTTCGGGCGAGAACACGCCGCCCCACGCGAGCGCCGCCGCACCGATCGCGCTGCCGGTGAAATTGCCGGCAAGCACGATCGTCCAGTGGCGCAGGAGCGCGGGAACGCTCGCGATCCGCTCGAGGGAGAGCGCGACCGGCGGGAGCGTGTTCTCGGTGTAGAGCTGGTAGCCGCCGATGATGATGTAGAGGAAGCCGAGCGGATAGAGCAGCGCGCTCAGTATCGGATGGCCGTCGGTCGAGGCGTACAGCGAGGCGTACAGCAAGACCGTGATCGTGATCGCGAAGCCGGCGGCGATGCCGCTGAAGAAGAGCTCGCGGCTCCCCGACGTGACCTCCTCGTCGGCCGCGGCGACGATCCGCTGGAAGACCTCGTCGGCGGAGAAGCGATCGCGAACGACCGCGCCGACCGCCGGTGCGCCGCTTCTGGATCGTTCGACCGCCTCTCGGACCTGTTCTTGCTCGGGCGGCTCTCGGTCCGCCTGCTCCTGATCGGGCGGCTCTCGGTCCGTCCGCTCCTGATCGGGTGGATCGGGGTTATTCATTACCAGATACGCCCCCCTAGAGGGACTAAGCGTTTAGGATCTGGCATCGCTGTCCCGTCAAAACGGGTCTCGTGGAGCGGGTACCGTCTCGAGCCCTATAGCGAGTCGGGCTCGAGTCGATCGATACCGCGCCCGATGGCGACGAACGCGCCGATCGCGAGGAGGCCGTACGCGGTGAGCAGCAGCCACGTCGTCGGCGTCGGATTCCCGATCGCGAACTTCGCGACGGTGTTCCCCGGGTGTTCGGGCAACGCGGTCGCGAGGACCAGCGCGCCGACGATGCCGACGGAGTAACACAGCTGTGCCTGTCGTCTGTCGGGTGCGACGAGCGTGATCGCCGTCC
>NZ_JAQIVI010000356.1 GCF_028618695.1 Natrinema soli
GGGCGGCAACGCGCCCTTCGTCGTCACCGACGAGGCCGACCTCGAGCGGGCCGCCCGCGCCGGCGCGTTCGGTTCGTTCATCCACCAGGGACAGGTCTGCATCTCGATCAACCGCCACCTCGTCCACGAGTCGCTGTACGACGAGTACGTCGACCTACTCGTCGATCACGCGGAGTCGCTCGTGATCGGCGACCCCTCCGAGAACGAGGACGTGACGTTCGGCCCGGTCCAGAACGAGACCCAGCGCGACGACTTAGTCGAGTTCATCGACGAGACGCTCGAGGCGGGTGCCACCCTCGAGACCGGCGGCGAGGCCGACGGCCTGTTCGTCGAGCCGACCGTCCTCTCGGACTGTACGAACGACATGCCGACGGCGTGCAACGAACACTTCGGTCCCGTCGCGCCCGTGATTCCGTTCGCGGACGACAAAGAGGCCATCGAACTGGCCAACGACACCGAGTACGGCCTCTCGGCCTCGGTCTTCTGCGAGGACGTGGATCGCGCCCGCGACCTCGCCGATCGAATCGAGGCGGGCATGGTCCACATCAACGATCAGCCGATCAACGAGGACCACAACGCCCCCTTCGGCGGAGTCAAGCAATCGGGCCTCGGCCGGTACCACGGCGAGTGGATCGTCCGGGAACTCACCGAGCCGAAGTGGATCTCGGTCCAAGGCGAGGAGCGGGACTACTTCGTTTTCGAGTAATCGACCGGTGCGCGGTTCGGAGCGAACGCAGTGAGCGAGAACCGCGGGGATGCGAGCGGTGAGCGAAGCGAGCCGTGAACGAGTATTGCGCGGCGCGATGCGCCGCGACCATCGGGTCGAGCGCGGAACCACAGGTTCTGCGAGTGGTCGAACGGTGGAGCACACCCGGGAGACGACGATGAAACCGTCCCGCAACGCCCGTGAGTAGCAATCGGCTGGGGAGATGTGGTCCTCATCGGTACCGCGATCGCAGGGCGCTCGTCCCATCCCCCCTTCCCGTCAGATACTCCGTTCGAAGACCCACACGGCGTTTCGTCACATCTATCTCACGGCCGCGGAAAGCAGGGGTATGTTCGACCGCGTTCGCGCCCGACTCGGCCGTTCCGGCGACCGACAGCCCCCCACCGAGCCGGCGGTGGGTCTCTTCGTCGACGGGCCGAACGTCTTCCGCGACGAGTTCGACGTCGATCTCGACGACCTGCGCGACGCGGCCCGCGAACTCGGCCGCGTCGGCGTCATCCGACTCTACCTCGACGAGCACGCTACTCCCGGCCTCATTCAGGCCGCCGAAGCCCGCGGCTTCGAAGTGATCGTCACCAGCGGCGACGTCGACGTCAAACTCGCCGTCGACGCGACCGCGCTCGCGGGCGACGGCACCATCGATCGGCTCGCCATCGCCTCGAGAGATACCGACTTCAAACCCGTCCTCGAGTACGCGGGCACCGTCGGCGTGGAGACGATCGCGATCGCGCCCGGGACGCACGGCCGCTCCGACGCGCTTCGGAACGCGGCCGACGAAGCGGTCACGCTCGAGCCGTGACGACGAGACGCTTCCCGGCGAAAATCGATCTTTCCGGTGAAAATCAGCCGCTGTAGGAACTCTCCCCGACGACTTCGAGGACCTCACCGCGACCCGTGGCGGTCGTCTCGTCGAATTCGACCACGCGCACCCGTACCTGTTTCTCGACCATCTCCGGGCCGGCACCGTCGACGATCAGTTCCGTATCGCCGATGTACGCCCGGCCGCTGGTCCCGTTCGTCTCCGCGACGAAGACGTCGATCTCGGATCCGGTCTCGAGCGTCGGTCGGTTCGCACGGAACTGCCAGCCTTTGAGGTACTTCTTGAGGAAACTCATACGCGCGCCACCTCCTCGCTCTCGCGATCGATGACGTACTCGCGGCCGAACCCGGTCAGCGCCGCGAGAACGAACACCGCGACGAGCAGCCAGCCCTGGAAGACGAACGGGACGACGTCGATCGGCGTGACGACCATCGACTGGTCGAACCAGTCGTACTCGCCGGGGAGGTTCTGCATCGCGCTGTAGCCGGCGAGCACGCCGCCCGACCACGGGAAGATGTAGCCCAGCGCGGCGGTCTGGCCGTCCAGGATGTTCGCTCGCCGGTAGCCGTTCAGATTGAATCGCTCCCCGATCTTCGAGATGTAGGGCCCGATCGCGACCTCGGCCGCGGTGTTGATGGTGATGATCGCGTTGATCAGCGCCGCGGAGCCGACCATCGTGAGTTCGGCGTTGCGGACGTTCGTCGCGAGGTTCTCGAGCGACCACTCGAGCAACACCTCGAACGCGCCGCCGCGGATCATAATCTGGGCCGCGCCGATGATCAGCAGGACCAGGATCGACAGTTCGAGAAACCCGGCCACGCCGTTCATCAGGCTCCCGCCGACGCCGACCGCGTCGGGGTCCTCGACGACCGTGAGGACCGGCAGGCCTGACAGCGGTTCTGCCAGCGGCGCGTCTGACGGTGCGTTGAACATGACGATACCGCCGATGCTCTCGAGGCCGAAAATGAGGTTGAACGCGACCGCGATGACGATTCCCCACGAGATGGCCTCGACGATGTGGCGGCCGGCGATCGCCGCGACGATCACGGCCAGCATCGAGACGATGTGAATCAGGCCGATCGCTTCGCTTCCCTCGAGGAAGATCGCCTGGGCTTCGGCGCCGATATCGCGGCCGTCCATCGCTCCGCCGGCGACGACGTAGCCGAGGAAGGCGACGACTGCGGCGATGATGACGTACTTGAATCTCGAGGCGACGACGCCGCCGATGTCGGCGTCTTGCGTGACCGCGCTGACGATCGTCGTGTCACTGACGGGTGCGAGGTTGTCACCGAAGATCGCACCCGAGAGGATCGCGCCGAACAACAGGATAGGGTTCGCGCCGAGCAAGACGCCGGCGGGGAAGAACAGCCCGACGAAGGCGACGGTCGCGCCGTAGCCCGTCCCGATCCCCGTCGTGAAGACGGCGGCGAGGACGAACGTGATCGCGGGGAACAGGGCGGCACCGACGCCAGCGGTGTCGGCCAGCCAGACGAGGCCGCCGACGAATCCGCCGTCCTGTAACAGCTGGGCAAACATGCCGGCCCAGATCCACGCCACGATCGCCGTCACCGCGACGGGCTGGGTCATCCCCTCGAAGATCGTGTTGGCGTAGGACTCCCAGTTCCCCCGGACGAAGAACATACCGACGATGAGCCCGACGAGAATCCCGACGATGAGCCCGCCCGTGTCCCCGATCCGCCAGAGCGCGGTCTGGACGATGGCCCAGACGATGAAAAACGCGATCGGGAACGCGCTCATCCCGCGGCCGCCGTAAAATTCGACGCTCGGCCCGCTGTCGCGGTCCGGCTGTGTGAACTGGTCCGCCGGTCCGTCATCGGTCGGCCCGTCCCCGGTATCACTCATACCTGATCACGCATACTGACACACGCTCGCACTAATCACACCCGCCATAATAACTATTACTGACAGGTGTTTCGCGAGGTCTTTCTCTCCCGCTCGAGCCTTCTACCAACCGGAACTGACGTGCTCGGGTCCCGGCACCGTGACGAAATCAGTGACTTTTCGGGCGCGGGGCGCTCACTAGCGGGTATGATCGACGAGACGCCGGTACTGGACGACCACCTCCACCTCGATCCCGACAGTCACCGAGGTATCGACGCCGTTCGCGACTTCGCCCGCGTCGGCGGCACCCACCTGCTCGTGGTGAACAAACCCTCCTGGCACCTCGGCGTCGAGGCGGAGACCGGCGAGGACTTCCGCGAGGTCTTCGAGCGCACCGTCGAGATCGTCGACGAGGCCTCGAACGAACTCGCGGGCCGAGCGTGGCCCGTCCTCGGCGTCCACCCCGGCCTCGTTTCGCGGCTGGTCGACGAC
>NZ_JAQIVI010000357.1 GCF_028618695.1 Natrinema soli
TGGTGTCGGCCACGCGGCCGTCCAGATCGCGGCCGCCGTGAGCGCGCGGGTTATCACCACCGCCGCGGAAGAGTACCACGGTGCGCTCGCCGACTACGGGGCCGAAACGGTGCTCGACTACGGTCGTGACGATCTGGCCGATGCCGTGCTCGAGGCCTCCGAGGGCGGCGTCGACGCCGTGCTCGATCACCGCCTCGACGACTACCTGCAGTTCGACGCGAACGTGGCCGCACAGGGCGCTCGAGTCGTCGGCATCGGCGAGAACAGTCCCGATCCGGGCTTTACGAACGACGGGGCCGCCCGGTCGAAGGACGTCTCCTACCAGTTCATGAGTATGTTCAATACGCCGGATCTGCGCGTGCCGCTGCGAGGCGTCGCTCACCTCATGAATAACGAGGCCCTCTCGATCGACGTGGCGCGGACGTACGACCTCGAGGAGGCCGCCGACGCCCAGCGGGCCGTCATGTCGGATAGCTTCCTCGGAAAACTCGTCGTCGAGCCGTAACGAGCGATCGAGCGCGAAACTGCAATCAGCCGAACACCGAAGCGGGATCGATCGAACGCCGATTCGCGCTCAGTCGAACACAGCGCCCCGATCCAGCCGTGTTCCGAGCAGCTGCCGAATGCCCACGACGAGCCCGTGATCGGGGCCCTCGGAACAGATCGCCGTCTCTTCCGTGTTGCTCGGTCGCGTGCCGTCCGACAGCGCGCTGAGCAGGACCGCCCGGCGGTCGACCAGCAGGATCCGGCTCAGCCACTTGCCCTCGAGTCGCGCCGGATCCGCCGCGAGCGCGGTCGTCGCCACGGCGGCGTCGGGAACGTGCGATCGAATCCGTGCTGCCGTCTCCTCGGACGGGACTTCGATCAGGACGGTGACGCCCGACTCGGACGCCGCTGCCAGCCGATCGCACAGTTCGTCATCGAGCATGTCCTCGTCTGCGATGAGCACGTAAATCTCGTTGGTCGCATCCTCGAGAAGGAGCCCGGTACGATCCGTCACGTTATCGTGATCGGCAATCGCCCACGCGCCTTGCTCCTCCAGTCCTTTCGCTCGCCGAAGCTTCGAGAGGGCGGCATCGGTGGCCTCGAGCGTGGACGCGTACTGTTCGCGAAGGCGGTCGA
Organism: Natrinema soli; assembly: GCF_028618695.1. The sequence continues at coordinate 1,123 of NZ_JAQIVI010000357.1, forward strand.
GGACGGTATCCCGGGGAAGCGCCCGGTACTGACGGGGCTCGGTCTGCTGGATGTCGACGAGCCCCTTTCTGTGCAGCCGTTCGACGGAGTCGTACACGCGGGAGCGGGGGACGTCCGACAACGTGTGGATTTCGGACGCGCTCGCTTTCTGGACGCGAGAGAGGGCGACGAAACAGCGAGCCTCGTACTCGGTGAGGCCGAGTTCGTCGAGGAGCCGCACCGCCTGATTTTCGGTGGGCATACATGCCATTTCTAGGGAATTGGACGGGTATACTACGGGCCTATTTATGCCGGGCCACTATCGAGATTCCCGTGGAGCGCCCTGAACGGCCTCCTGTCGGGAGAGCAGTGCCCGTCCGCGATCGCGGAGCGCGACCGTCTCCGTCGCGGTATCGTAGTCGATGGCCTCCGCGGCCGCCAATTTTGGGATATGCGTGTGGTGGAGCGAGATCCGAACGGCCCGTCGATCTCTCGCGGAGATAGCACCGTGATCCGAGATCGCGTTCGGCTCGGAGCCGGCCTCCTGTGCGGCGATCTCCACGGCGAGTTCCGTGAGCGTGGCGGAGCCGTCGACTTCCTCGAGATACTGCAAGACCGCACGCCGTCGGCGATTTGCCAACAGATCCATCACCGTATCTACGGCGTCGGCACGCGAATCGCCGAATGCGGTGAGACTCTCGGGTGAATTCAGTAGCGGGAGCATACCTCCCATAGGAGCCAGACGGTATATATGCGACGTGTGAGTCCGATCGAAACACTACCGCTGGTTCTCGAGACGAGGTCGGCGACGACTACGCGAGGTCGGCGACCGCTTCCATCGTCGTCCGCTTGTCGTCCTCGGACATTCCGTTGACAAACCCGAGTCGAACGGCGTCGACGCCGTCGATCTCGCTGTACGCCTCGAGCCACTCGCGAACCTCCTCGGGGGTACCCGCGGGAGCCAGCTCGTCGAGTACGGCGTCGGGCAGCGCGTCGGCCATCGCGTCCGTATCTCGGTCGTCCCAGGCGGCCCGGATCTCCTCGACGACATCGGAATAGCCCTGCTCGGCGACCGAGTTCCCGTAGTAGGGGCCGTAGGCCCCGAGCATGAACGCGATACTGCTGCGAGCCTTCGCGCGCGCTTCCTCGCGGTCCTCGGCCGCGATCGCGCGAACGATCGGCGCAACTCGCAGGTCCGAGAGCGCTTTGCCCCCTAACTCGGCACCGCGTTCCAGATCCTCGAGGCGGTCCCGAAGCCCGTCTTTCGTGAATAGCTGGGGGGCCCACCCGTCGCCGAAGCGACCGGCCATCTCGGTGGCTTTGGGGCCGAGGGTGCCGACGTCGATCGGCGGCGGGTTCTCGTGGGGCCCCCGCTCGTAACCCAGCCCTGGAATATCGAAAATGTCTCCCTCGTAGGCGGGGTTGCCCTCCTCGGAGACGTTTCGCATCACGTCGATCACTTCGCGGGTCCGGCGCAGCGGCTGGTCGAACTCCTGGCCGTGCCAGCGCTCGGTGATCGCGGGCGAACTCGGCCCGATTCCGAACCGAAACCGGCCGTCCGTGACGTCCTGCATCGTCAGCGCCGTCTGGGCGAGCATCGACGGCGTCCGCCCGTACGGCGAGATGACGTCGTTCGAAATGCCCAGTTCCTCAGTCCGCTCGGCCGCCAGCGTCAGCGGCGGGACGATGTTCCAGCCGGTCGTCTCGCCGACCGTGATCCGGTCGAAGCCGAGTTCTTCGGCCTGTACGGCCCGCTCGGCGACGCCCTGCGGCCGATCGTAATCGCCGAGGCGTACGAGCAGATCGAGTTCCCCGTTCACAGTGCATCCCTCCGCGTCGGCGCTCGAGTCCCGCATCGAAGTGTCATCATCGAACAATGCGGTACGCACTCACATAAAATTGTAGCGTTTCCGTCCGATCCGTGGCGAGGACGGAACCGGCGAGAAAAGAGCCAGCGCGGTGGGTGTGACAAGAACAGGGGCAGCGAGGACGAAGGAGACGAGCGGAGGTCACTCGGCGAGTATCTCGTCACACAGCCGCCGCGCCGCCTCGAGGTGCTCGCGCGCCTCGCCGTGGTCCGGTTCGCCGGCCGCCGCGAGGAGGTTCCGAACGTTCTCGATCCGCTCGCGTACGATTTCGTGCTCGAGGTCGCTCGTCGCGACGTCGCGAGCCACCGCGTCGGCCTCGCCGAGCCAGCGGTTCGTCTT
>NZ_JAQIVI010000358.1 GCF_028618695.1 Natrinema soli
CCGGCCTCGCCCTTCGTTCGGATCATCGCCGCGCCCTCGTCGATCCGGCGCAGGGCCTCGCCGAGGTCGCGCGCGCCGCAAACGAACGGCGCGGTGAACTCGCGCTTGTCGATGTGGTAGGCGTCGTCAGCCGGCGTGAGCACCTCGCTCTCGTCGATCATGTCCACGCCGACGGCCTCAAGGATCTGGGCCTCCTTCGTGTGGCCGATGCGGGCCTTCCCCATGACGGGGATCGAGACGGAATTGACGATCTCTTCGACGTCACCGGGATCCGCCATCCGCGCGACGCCGCCGCGCTTGCGAATGTCCGCGGGGACGGCTTCCAGCGCCATCACCGCGACCGCGCCGGCCTCCTCGGCGATTCGGGCCTGTTCGGGATCGACGACGTCCATGATGACGCCACCCTTCTGCATCCGGGCGAACCCGCGCTTGACGAGATCGGTGCCGCGTCTGAGTTCCTCGAGATCGGTTTCCTCGGTCATACTACCCGGTTTGGAGTCACCGCACTTACGCGTGTTCTTTGGGACCGGTTCGGCCGCGAGAGCCGAAATCGGGCGGCAGGAGCAACTGGTTCGTTCAGATCCGTTCGGTGTCGTCACTGGCGCTACGCTACTCGTCTACCCGCTCGCCTTCGAACAGACGCGCTCGAACGTCCGAGCCGTACAGTCGGGTGAGCGGCCGTTGCCACAGTCCGAGCTCCCGTGCAAGCTCCGCCGTGACCTCGAGACGCGTCCCGACTGACGGCCCGCTTCCGATCGCCACCTCGCCCCGAATCTGGGCTTTCGTCCGCAGGAGATCTCCGTCTTTGCGCGTGAAACTGGCCATCGTCCAGTCGCGCACTCGAGGGCTGAGCCGGGGCCGGGAGACCTCGAGTCGGACGGTATCGCGCCCGCCATAGCAGTCGCTGTCGACGACGGTTCGAACCCCGTTCGGGCCGTCTGTCACCGTGATGTCGGCCCGTTCCTTGGGATAGCCCCAGCACTCGCGGCCGAGCGCGACCGAGGGATCGGTCGTGACCGGGAGCCAGTGCACGTAGCCGCCCATTTCGCCGTCCGCGAGCTGTGCGAGCGGGAGGGTCGTTCGACTCCCGCGGACCGCCGGGATGATGACGGCGAACTCGTCGTAGGGCTCGAGGCCCGTCTCGTCTCGATCCCCGCCACCGACCCGGTGGTACTGAATCCCGATGAGCGCGACGCAGCCGACGCCGGGTGCGATCGCGAGCGGCGCGAGTTCGTCAGGCAAGACGGACTCAAGGACCGGCCGTCGCGCGGGGACCGTGACGCCGCCGATCGCAAAGGAAAGTTCGAGGGGGAGGTCGATCTCGTGGCCGGTCGAGAGCGCGACTCGAGTTCGGTCGGCGGTTCCAGGGTGCATGCGACGATCGACATCGTCCACCCGCTAAAGGGTGAGGATCGGTCGGAGTCGTTTCTCTCCCCCTCGACGCTTCGGACCGATACTTTCCCCGGCAGCGAGACTCTCGATCCGAGTCGTGTGCGATACGGCAACTGGGGGCATCTTTCCGGACACCCGGATTCCGCCGGCTCGCGGCTCGTCGCCCCGCCCGAAACAGTTGTCCAATTGAAAACTATATCCTAACAACTATATAGTGATGACAATTGCTCCCCTTGCCGACGAGTGCATGGCAGAATGGCATCGCCGTTCAGTACTGGCGACAGGTGCAGCGCTTTCGATCAGCGGACTCGCTTCGATCGGAGTTAGTGCAGCAGATTCCGATGATAACGTCCAGAGGGAAGGGACCGTCGACAGGCCCGCGGACACGCGAGTGACGCCCGACACGACCGCTCCGAGTGGCGTTCGAATCGCAGTCAAAGAAGACCTCGTCGGACTCGAGCTAACCGTCTCCGAGCAGACCACGGGCGCGGATACCGCGGAGCTCGCCGACGGCCTCGGTAACACGCTCACGACGACGGACGTCTCCGGTCTCGGTCCCGGCGACACGTTCCAGATCGAGCATGCTCTGCAGGCCGGTGAGGAGTACATCGTCCTCATCGACGCCGATGGAGAGTACGACCGCGGCGCCTACAACGAGGATCCCGATTGGCCGTACGACGGCGGCTCCTTCGAGGTATCTGGGCCCGCGACAGGAGTTCGACCCAGAACTTCTACGCCTACACCGAGCTAACCGCGATCGCGGAGGGCGACGGCGACGGAGACGTCACAGGGACCGTCAACAGGCCCGCGGACACGCGAGTAACGCCCGATACGGCCACTCCGAGCGGCGTCCGGATCTCGGTCGAAGAAGACCTCACGGGCCTCGAGCTGACGATCTCCGAGCAGACCACCGGCGCCGACTCCGCGGAACTCGCCGACGGCCTCGGCAACACGCTCACGACGACGGACGTCTCCGGTCTCGGTCCCGGCGACACGTTCCAGATCGAGCACGCTCTTCGGGCCGGTGAGGAGTACATCGTCCTCATCGGCGCCGATGGAGAGTACGACCGCGGCGCCTACAACGAGGATCCCGACTGGCCGTACGACGGTGGCTCCTTCGAGGTCCTCGAGGGTATCTGGGCCCGCGACAGGAGTTCGACTCAGAACTTCTACGCTTACACCGCGCTGTCCGCGCTCTCGGACGGCGACGATGACGAGGCAGGGACCGTCGACAGGCCCGCGGACACGCGAGTGACGCCCGACACGACCGCTCCGAGTGGCGTTCGAATCTCGGTCGAAGAAGACCTCACGGGCCTCGAGCTGACGATCTCCGAAGAGACCACGGGCGTGGATACCGCGGAACTCGCCGACGGCCTCGGCAACACGCTCACGACGACGGACGTCTCTGATCTTGGTCCCAGTGATACCTTCCAGATCGAGCACGCACTGCAGGCCGGTGAGGAGTACATCGTCCTCATCGACGCCGATGGAGAGTACGACCGCGGCGCCTACAACGAGGATCCCGATTGGCCGTACGACAGCGGCTCCTTCGAGGTCCTCGAGGGAATCTGGGCCCGCGACAGGAGTTCGACCCAGAACTTCTACGCCTACACCGAGCTAACCGCGCTCCGGTAGTCGCGGGAGCAGGACGCTCTCGAGTCGGTCGCGTCGGGCCTTGACCGTCACGCCGCCCATCGCGAAGGCGAGCTCGAGCGGGAGATCAATCTCGTGGCCGGTCGAGAGCGTCACTCGTAATCGGTCGTCGGGACTGCGCTACACGCGACGATCGACGTACGCGACGCGTTAAAGTAGGGGGGTGTCGATCGAAACAGTTGCGGGGATTATAATTATACCTTAGATACAGGATAGTAACGACAGTATCCTGTATAGATCGCGGCATGGAAGAATGGCATCGCCGTTCGGTACTGGCGACAGGTGCAGCGCTTTCGGCCGGTGGACTCGCTTCGATCGGTGCAGGATCCGACGGTGACGACGCCACAGAGCTGCCGGATCCGAACGTCTCTCCAAATCCGGAGATGGAAGACGAAGACTGGCCGTCGTTCGCCGGCGATGCCGGTCACGCGCGATTCATCGAAGACGGGCACGAGTTCGATGGCGACCTCGAGGTCGCCTGGACCGTCGCGGACGACGAACTTATACCGACGGTCGGGTCCCCGTCGGTCGCCGTCGCTGACGGCACCGTCTACGCGACCGGTCCCACGACGCACACGTTCGAACAGGGTTCGTTCGGCGTCGCCGCTTACGACGCGACGGACGGGTCGCTGCGCTGGAAGAACGACGATATCAACGTGAGCGATCCGTCAGTCGTCGGCGACACCGTCTACGTCACGGGTGAGGAACTCTTCGCACTCGACGTGGCGGACGGCAGCGTCCGCTGGCAGACCGAGTTCGATCCCGAGGAACCGATCGAGACCCAGACGGTCGCCTACGGCGCCGTGTTCGTCGTCGTCGACGGGACCCTGTACGCCCTCGAGAGCGACGACGGTTCGGTCCGTTGGGAGATCGATTCGGTCGCGACTACCGACGGAGCGGACGAATACGAATTTTTCGCGTCCGTGGCTGCGGCAAACGGTGTCGTGTACGCCGCTACGCGGGAAATTTCCTTGGCGATCGAACCCGCAACCGGGACCGAAGTCTGGCGGTACGAAACGCGATTTACGCCCGCTCAGACCCGTGCAACTACGGCTGCGGTCGCCCTCGGTAGGTTTAGTTTCTACGAACGGGGGATTCGCGACGCACAGACGGGTGAGCACCTCGAGATCGGAGCGGCAGAGTACGGAGATCTGACGCTTGGAGAGGAGATTTATACCGGCATCAGCGCGCAGTATCTGGAAGGCGCGTCTATCGACGGCGACGAATACAGTTGGGAAATACCGATCCTCTATGATGCCGGCCGACCGGTCATTAGTGGGGAGACCGTCTATACCTACTTCGAAGACGAGTCGGATGGAATGTCGTCGTGGCCGAAATACAGCGATGAACTCGTTGCGCTCGACAAATACGAGGGAACCGAGAAGTGGGCGATCTCGAGAGACGATGCGCCGGTCGGACTGATCTGTGCGATCGGCGACGAAACGATCTACGTCGAGCACGACGGCGAACTCGTGGCGCTTCGCGAAGAAACCGACACGGACGACCAGCCCGACGAGAGCGACGAGAGTGACGAGAACGACGACACGGACGGCGGAAACGACGAGGGAGACGGATCTGACGAGCAAGACGGGTCCGACGACGAAGACGAGTCCGACAACGAAGGCGGGTCCGACAACGAAGACGGGTCCGACGACGAAGGCGGGTCCGACGAGGGAGACGAGCAGCAGGACGGTGAAGACGACAGTGACGAAGAAGACGAGTGCCCCTGTCCGGACGACGATCCGGCTGCTGACGACGGAGAGTCCGTCGGCGACGGCGATGACGGGAACGGAACCGCCGGAGATGGGGACGCTGGAAACGAGACGAACGCTGGAAACGAGACGGACACCGAGAACGACATCGTTGCCGACAACGTGCCCGGCTTCACGTCCGGTGCCGGCCTTCTCGGCGGGGCGCTCGGCCTCGAGTGGCTGCGCCGGAAGGCCGACGCGGACGAACCGGCCGAGTGACGCTCTGCTCGGTTGAGAGTCACCAACCGCTACTGTTTTGCGGGTGTCGACCCTCACGGCGAGTGAAACGATGTCCGTGACGAGTCGGTTGTCCGACCGGGAGCCGTTACCGAGCTATCTCGCGCCCGTGCCGAAGACGCTCGAGGAGCTGGGGCTGCGGTTCGCGTGGCTCGTCGTGGCGATCAACCTCGCGGGGACGGCCTTCGGCTTCTGGTACTACTCGGGACAGTTCACCGAGACCGCGACCGTGCTCTGGCCCTGGGTTCCGGACAGTCCGCTCGCGACGCTGTTCATCGCACTGGCAATCGCCTGCTGGAAGGTGGGCCGCGAACAGCCGTGGCTCACCGCGCTGGCGTTTTTCGGCAACGTCGTCCTCGGACTGTGGACGCCCTACACGCTGCTCGCGTTCGCGGATTCCTACGCGTACCTCTCCCCGGTGATGTACCAGTTCCTCTTCTGGAGTCACCTCGCGATGGTCGTGCAGGCCTTCGTCCTCTACCGGATCAGCGACTTTCCGGTGTGGGCCGTCGCCGTCGCCGCCGTCTGGTACTGGAGCAACCTGCTCGTCGACTACTTCGTCCCCGTCGTCGGCGAGCCCCACCACACGATGATCCCCGTCGGGCGCGACGAAGCCATGTTTCTCGAAGCCGACGCGCTGGGCGTAATCGCCGCCGGCGAAGTGACGTTCGTCCTCCTGGCGCTGTTTCTCGCGCTCGCGATCCGGGTCAAAAAGTGCGAAGCCGCCGGGAGTCGGCCGTAGCTGCCGACTCGAGCGGCCGGTTTCGCTTACAGCTCGGCGACGAACGCGAGTTCGAGGTACGGATCGAGCGAGCGAGCCGCCGCCCGCCGCTCGAGCGTCCCCGCGTCCGCGTCGTATCGCAGTACCTTCGAGTCGACCAGCTTCCAAAGGTGATTGTGGTGGAACTCGACGGCGATCTGCTCGAGGCGTTCGCTGGTCGGGTTGCCCTCTCGGTGGGCGATCCGATCGACGAGTTCCTCGACGCTCACGGCCCCCACTTTCCGTGACAGGTAGTACAACGCGTACCGGCGCTGGTCATCGAGCAGCAGCTCGAAAATCGTGTTGGTCGGTAGCGTCGCATCGGTTTCAGCAGCGTTGGCGTCTGATATATCTGTCTTCATAGTGCTCTGTACTCAGCTTACGCGACGATAGGCGACGAATCGACTCCATCCAACTTCAGCAGAGCACGCCAAACGATTGGCAGAAATCGTCATAAATCTTCTGTACGGGGGAAAAACTGTCGGAAAATATCTGTTCTGGAATGTGATTGTCCAGAAATCCAGTGGTATCCAGCCGCGAGGCGATTCCACACCGAGGGAGAAGCGGCCTACTCGAGGATGAGGACCGCCGATTCGGTCTCGATCATCTCGCCCTCACCCGAGTAGGTTCGCTCGAGTTCGACCGCGAAGAGGTCGTCCGCGAGTTCCTCGCCGGCGACCCGGAGAACGCCCGCATCGTCATCGATTTCGTACTCGCCGCTCTCGATCCCGGCGTCGATCTCGCCGACCTTCGACCCGAACTTCGGGCCGACCGACGAGTAGTCGAGATCGATCGACGCGACCTCGGTCGTGATCTCCGGCGGTTCCTCGAGCACCGCGAGGTCTCGCACGTGCATCACGTGCTTGATCGCGTCTTCGAAGCCGTCGATAGCCCCGTAGACGGCCACCGACTCGAGGTCGCTGTTCAGCGGCAACTGGTGCTCGCTCTTGTAGCGTCGCAGCGCGGAGATGACCTCCATGGCGGTCTCGCCGGCCGCGAGGTCGGCCTCGTACCCCTGCGGGTCGGGCCAGTCGCGGGTGTGGATGCTGCTCTCGCCGAGGTTCTCGCTCCCGTCACTGTAGACGGCCTGCCAGATCTCCTCCGTCGCGTGGGGCAAGAACGGGGCCCAGAGCTCGAGGAACGTCCGATGCGCGGTCCGCAGCGCATACTGCGTCGACGGCTCGTCCTCTCGGGTCTTGGCGATTTCGAGGTAGTCGTCGCAGAACGTGTTCCAGAAGAACGTCCGCAGGCGGTCGCGGGCCTTCGCGAACTCGTAGTCCTCGAGGTGTGCGGTCAGATCCGCGACGGCGTCGTCGAGTTCCGCGAGGAGCCAGCGATCGATCGCCTCGAGGTCGGCGGGCTCGTCGGGATGGGCGGGCGCGAGCGTGTCGACGAGCTTGGAGGCGTTCCAGAGCTTTCGCAGGAGCTTCTCGCCGGCGGTGAGGTCCTTCTCCTGATACGGGAAATCGTCGCCGACAGCGGCGCTGGCCGCCCAGAACCGGACGGCGTCGACGGGGTACTCCGAGAGCACTTCGTCGGGTTCGACGACGTTACCCCGTGATTTGGACATCTTCTCGCGGTTCTCGTCGAGGACGTGGCCGTTGATCATCGTCGCGTCGAAGGGCACCTCGCCGGTGTGCTCGTAGCACTTGACGACGGTGTGGAACAGCCAGAACGAGATGATGTCGTGGCCCTGCGGGCGCAGATCGAACGGGTAGAGCTCCGGGTTATCCATCGTGAACGACTCGGACTCCGCGTCCCAGTCCCAGCCGGCGTTGATCAGCGGCGTCAGCGAGGAGGTCGCCCACGTGTCGAAGACGTCGTCTTCGGCCTCGAACTCGTCGTGACCGCACTCCGGACAGCTCGAGACGGGTGGCTCGTCGCTCAGCGGGTCGACCGGCAGCTCCGTCCGCTCGGCCATGATTTCGTGATCGCAGTCCGCGCAGTACCAGACCGGGAACGGGATGCCCGAGTCGCGCTGGCGCGAGATGAGCCAGTCCCACTCGAGGCCCTCGATCCAGTGCTTGTAGCGGGTAAACATCTTCTCGGGGTACCAGTCCATCTCCCGGCCGGCCTCGAGGTACTCCTCCTTGTGGTCCAGAATCTCGACGTACCACTGTTTGGAGACGCGGTACTCGACGGCGGTGTCGCAGCGCTCGTGGACCTGGACCGCGTGGGAGATTTCCCAGCGGTCGCGCAGGGAGCCGTCGTCCTCGAGGTCCTCGACGATGGCCTCGCGGGCTTCCTCGGTGGACATGCCCTCGTAGGGGCCGGCGAGGTCGGTCATCGTCGCGGATTCGTCGATGGCCACCCGGAGCGGGAGGTCGTGGGCCTGGTACCACTCGATGTCGTTCTGGTCGCCGAAGGTACAGCACATCACGACGCCGCTCCCTTTCTCCATGTCGACGCGCTCGTCCTCGATGATCGGCACCTCGTGGCCGAAGAGCGGAATCCGAGCGGTCTCGCCAATGAGATCCCGATTCTCTTCGTCGTCGGGGTGGACGAAGACGGAGACACAGGCCGGGATGAGTTCCGGACGCGTCGTGGAGATGACGAACTCGTCCCGTGGCGCGTCCGATCCGACGAGTTCGAACGCGATGTCGTTGAAGTGCGAACCGCGCTCCTCGTCTTCCATCTCGACCTGCGAGATGGCCGTTTCGCACTCCGGACACCAGATCGCGGGCGCCTTCTTGCGGTACTCTCTCCCCTTCTCGTAGAGGTCGAGGAACGATAGCTGCGAGATCCGCTGGACGCGCGGTTCGATCGTCTTGTAGGTGTTATTCCAGTCGATCGAGGTCCCGAGATTCTGCATCTTGCGCGTGAAGTCGTCCTCGTACTCCGCACAGACCTCGCGGCAGAGCTCCTGAAACTCCCGGCGCTCGTAGTCCTGATGGCGGATATCCAGTTCGGACTCGGTCAACCGCTCGCTCGCGATCCCGTTGTCGTCGTAGCCGAAGGGAAAGAGCACGTCGCCGTCGTGCATCCGCTGGAAGCGCGCCGCGAAGTCCTGCAGGGTCGAGCCGTAGAGGTGGCCCATGTGCAGGCTGCCCGAAACCGTCGGCGGCGGCGTGTCGATCGCGTAGACCGTGTTCGGGTCCCGCTCCTCGTCGGCCTCGTAGGCGTAGACGTCCTCGTCGATCCAGCGCCGTTGCCAGCGGGATTCGACTGCGTCGGGATCGTAGCCTCCCTCGAGGCTGGGTTCGTCGTCCTGTTCCGGCGCGTCCATGCTCATGCTCTCACCGCCCGTCGCGGGCGTCGTCGGTGCGTCGTCCGGCTGTGAAGTTGGCTATCGTCCATAAAGCGGCCGTTGTGCTGTGAATGCTGGTCGGCGACAATACATCCGTCGAAACGGGGTGGGGATACGGGGCTACGAGGCCCCTACGAAAACGGTACCGCGCGGGCCGGCGAAGGGAGTATCGCTCACTGCGACGGACTCGATCATACGTACCCCTTGCCCCGGAAGCCGTGTTAGGTGTTTCGTCGGCAATCGATTCGGTCGCACGAGGGAAGGAGGGATGAGCGCCACGAGACCGAACACGGAGAATCGCCGCTCGAGTGGGCCCCGCTACTGAGCGGATTACTGCGAGCCGTCGTCGGAGTGAGCCCGCACCCAGAGCTCGCCGATCCGCGAAAGCCTGGTCCGATACGATTTGCCGTGCTCCTCGCGTTCGATGTACCCCTTGCCGCCGGGGCCCAGCCGGTCGACGTTGTAGATGACCTTCGATCGGAAGCTGTCGGTGTACTCCTCGTTCAGCTCGCGGGCCAGCGACTCCGCCAGTTCTGAAACGGAGTCGAACTCGCCGTCCTCGCCGAGCTTGTAGAGAATCAGCTCTTCGAATGGCTTGACGTTCGAGAAGGAGGCGACCGGTAACTCGACGATGTGCTTGCCGTCGATCTCCTTCGCGCCGATGGTCGTTCCGCGTTCGTCGAACTCGGCTAGCAGGTCGCGAGCACTCTCGAGGCGCGTCGCGATCCGGTCGTCTGCGGGGCCGTCATCGGTATCTCGCCGGAGATCCTCGAGCAGCGAGATCTGTTCGCGAAGCTCCTCGGCGAGTTCGGTCTCGAGGTACTTCTCGGGGGCGGTGTAGTAGGTGTGGATCCCCTCGCGGTCCTCCTGGCGTTCGACCATCAGCGAGTGGGCCGCGTTGGCGAACGCGAAGCTCACGGTCCGGGGCATCGCGGCGACGTTGACCCAGACCTCGTTGCCGGAGTCGAGTTCCGCCGTGATGAGTTCGTATGCCTGCTCGAAGGCGTCGTCGTAGTCGTAGACGTCCTCGAGGACGAACCGCTCCGTCCGGGCACCGAGCAGGTTCTCGAAGTCCGTCTCGAGTTTCTTCGAGAGATGCCGGGAGTACTCGACGTTGGCCTCGCTGCCGACGGCTCCCTCGAGGAGGATGACGCTGTCGACGTCGATCTGATCGCGCACGAGCGGCGCGATCAGCCGGTCGTAGTCGAAGCCGACCGGGACGATGTGGGTTTGCATAGTCGACAGTTAGACGGGCCCGTTACAAAAGCACCGAGTCGTCAGCCGCGTTACTCCGTGAGCGGCATGATGATGCCGAACACGAACGGCGAGGCAAAGCCGATAGCGAAGCCGATCATCGTCAGCGCGAAAAACAGCGTGTTCTCCCACTGAGGGAGCGATCCGAAGAACGCGTGTCCGACTAACTCGCTGCCCGCACCCACGACGAAGAGGGCGAGTCCGAGGAAGAAGCCTCGCTTCGCCAGTCGTGGGTAGTCTGGACCACTATAGTATCCCATACGTGGTGCTACACGGCCGATCCATTAATTATTTCGACATCCCGGTTTCGCGGTCCGGGAACCGATCCCGCTTTACTCACCCGCTGTACTGTCGTCCGCAGGCCCGAGCTCGAGCCCCCGAAACAGATCCACGATCGCCTCGCGGTCGCGGGCCGGATCCACGTCGAGGGCGGCCGCGAGCAGGTCCGCGCCGTCGGGGGCCTCGAGC
>NZ_JAQIVI010000359.1 GCF_028618695.1 Natrinema soli
GGTCCACGGCTGCGGCGGCGTCGGTCTCTCCGCGGTTCACACCGCCAGCGCCCTGGGCGGGAACGTCATCGCGATCGACGTCGTCCCCGAAAAGCTCGAGTTAGCTCGAGAGCTCGGTGCGATCGAAACGGTCGACTCCGAGCGCGTCGACGACGTTCCCCAGGCGGTGAAGGCTCACACCGAGAAGAGCCGGGGCGTCGACGTCTCGGTGGACGCGCTCGGCATCGCGGAGACGGTCCAGAACTCGATCAACTCGCTGGGCAAAGGCGGCCAGCATCTCCAGATCGGGATGACGACGTCCGAGGAGGGCGGCGAGGTCTCCGTCCCGGTCGACACCATGGTCACCGACGAGCGCGAGTTCTACGGCTCCTACGGGATGCCGCCCAACGAGTACAACGACATCTTCAAAATGATGGACGGCGGGAAGATCGATCCGGGGAAAATCGTCACGGAGACCTGCGCGCTCGAGGACGTCCCCGACGTGATGGACCGACTCGGCGAGTACGAGACGATGGGGATTCCGGTCTGTACCGAGTTCTGAATCGACGCGTCCATCACGTCTCCGTTCGATCGCGAGCCCGCTTCAGCGCTCGCTGTTCTCGGCCGGTTGCTCCGGCTTGAGGAAGTATGCGAACGCGACGAGTGCGGCCGTCTCTCGGTCGAGGCTGATCACCTCACCGAAGCCGTCGATCAGACCGACGATCGGCTCGTCGTCACTGTAGGCGATAGCGCGGCGAATTCCGCAGTGGCGGTCGGCGACGCCATCCTCACGCTCCATCGCGTCGACGAGCGCGTGCATGGTCGCCTCGAGGTACTCGATGCGACGTTCGTGGGACAGGTCCGAGAGGTCGAACGCCGACAGGCCATCCATATACTCGCTGGCCTCGGGTTCGTACCCGAGCGTCGCACCGCTGTCGTGATCGTGGGCTGCCGTATTCAGCTTCCGCTGCAGGTATCGATCCGCCCAGTCGGTTGTGGCTGTCATCTGTAGTCGGTTGTCCGCGGTGGCCGGTGCCGTTGTCGCCGCTCGATTCCCCATCGGGCACAGCATCTACCTATGCGTAATGCTAGCACACTATAGGAGATAAGCGTACCCGTCGGGCTACAGCCGGTCATCGGACCGCAGCCTGACCACCACAGCAATGGTGTCACGTCGTCAATAGTCGGTATGGCTGCAATCGAACTCGAGGGGCTCACGAAGGACTACGGGGAGGTGCTCGCCACCGACGGCGTGACGTTCGACGTCGAGCGGGGGGAGATCTTCGGCTACCTCGGCCCGAACGGCGCGGGGAAGACGACGACGATCCGGACGTTGCTCGGATTCATCTCGCCGACCGCCGGCACGGCGCAACTGCTGGGATGCGACGTCACCGACGAGGGGGACCTCCTCGAGGTCAAGCGGCGACTCGGCTATCTCCCCGACAGCCCGGCGTTCGACGAGACGGCGACGGGGCGCGAGATCCTCGACCTGCACGCGTCAATCAAGGGCGACGAGCGCAGCGGGGAGCTACTCGACCTGTTCCAGCCGCCGCTTGATCGACCGGTGCGGAAGTACTCCCGGGGAAACGTCCAGAAACTGGGGCTCGTGACGACGTTCATGCACGATCCCGAACTGGTGATCCTGGACGAGCCGACGAGCGGGTTGGATCCCCTGTTACAACAGCGGTTTACGGAGTTCCTCCGCGCTGAACGAGAGCGCGGGCTCACGGTATTTTTCTCTTCGCACATCCTGAGCGAGGTGCGAAAGCTGTGCGACCGCGTCGGCGTCATTCGGAACGGCCGGCTCGTGACCGTCGAACCGGTGGAATCGCTCCTGTCGAGGAGCGGCAAGTTCGTCCGTCTGCACGCCGCCGAGTCGATTCCGGCTCACGCCCTCGAGATCGACGGCGTCCACGGCCTCGAGTCCGAGCGCGGTGCCGGGTCGAGCGCCGGATCGAGCGACGGGACCGAATACGCGTTCACGTTCACCGGCGATATCAACACGCTGCTCGATCGACTTCGGGAGTATCGATTGCTCGATTGCTCGATCGAGGAAGCGCCGCTCGAGGAGGTCTTCATGCGGTTTTACGGCGACGAGAGGACGGACGCCGGCTCGACTGATGGCGATCGAGTCTCCGCCGGTGCCAGTGCGACGGACAACGGTGTCGGGGGTGACGGCGATGTTTGAACTGACGCGGTACGACGGCCGGCATCGGATTCGCGGCAGTCTCGCCCTCTCGATCGGGCTGTCCCTGCTCGCTGCGATGGTCATCTGGGTGTACCCCTCGTTCGAGGCCGAGGTCGATCTGGATCAGCTCCTGGCCGCCTATCCGGAACCGATCTTGCAGGTGATGGGTGTCCAGACGATGGCGAGTCTGGGCGGCTTCCTCTCGTTCGAACTCTACACGTTCGGATGGATCATCCTGCTCGGCCTGTATCTGGCCTACGCCACGGCGGGGACGATCGCCGACGACGTCGATCGCGGGCGGATGGACGTCCTGTTGTCGATGCCGATCTCCCGCCGGCGACTGGTCGCCGAGCGCTTCGCCGCGATGGCCGTCCCGATCGTCGGCGCGAACGTTCTGCCACCGGTCGTCGTCTACGTCGGTGCGCGACTGATCGACCACCCCCTCGCCGCCGCGGACGTGCTCGCGGTCCACCTGCTTTCGATCCCCTATCTGTTCGCCTGTGCCGGGATCGGCCTGCTCGCGTCGGTCGTCTTCGATCGGGCAGCGATCGCCCAGCGCGTCGCTCTCGGCGTCACCTTCGCGCTGTTCCTGTCGGAATCGCTGTTGTCCGGGACCGACGCCGAAGCCGTTGGGGCAATCGCACCCATGCGCTACTACGATCCGAACGCGGTCCTGCTCGAGGGGACGTACGACCTCGCCGGTGCGGGGATTCTCGTCGCCATGACCCTCGTCCTCCTGGTCGCGGCTCAGCTCTGGTTCGGCCGGAGCGACATTCCGTGAGACTCGAGAATCGATCTCGCGGCCCGATTCACGCCTCGCCGTTCCGACTTCCGTCTCGCACCCTCGGTTCACATCTCGATAGCCCGATTCACGCGAGCGACACGGCCGTGTCGCGCCACCGATCGAGTTCGACCCGGGTGAGCGGACTTCTCCGATGCGCTATTACGATCCGTCCACCAACGGTCGGACGATGCGTTCCAGAGAGTGGGTGCAGCGCCATCAGATTCTCGTCTACGCGGTCGCGGTCGCACTCGCCGTCGGAATCGGTGTGGGCCGGCCGGCGACTGCGCCGCTCTTCGAGCGACTCATCACCCCCGTCCTGGCGGTGTTGCTGTACGCGACCTTCCTCGAGATCCCGTTCGGCCGATTTCGCGATGCGTTCACCAACGGTCGGTTCATGGCCGGGGCACTCGGGCTGAACTTCCTCGTCGTCCCGGTCGTCGTCTACGGGCTCACCCGGTTTCTCCCGCAGGAGCCGGTCGTCCTCGTCGGCGCGTTCATGGTGTTGTTGACGCCCTGTATCGATTACGTGATCCCGTTTACGGAACTCGCCGACGGGGACGCCGAGCAGATCACCGCCGCGACGCCGGCGCTCTTGCTCCTGCAGTTGCTCCTCCTGCCGCTCTACCTCTGGCTGTTCATGGGGAGTCGGATCGCGACAGTCGTCGATCCCGAACCGTTCCTCGAGGCGTTCCTCCTCCTCATCGCCCTGCCGCTGACGCTCGCGTGGCTCACCGAACTGGGTGCGACGCGCTCGCGGATCGCTCGCGGATGGCAGTCGGCGATGGGGTGGCTTCCCGTCCCGATGATGGGGGTGACCCTGCTGGTCGTGATCGCCTCACAGCTCCCCCGCGTTCAGGATTCGATCGGGCAGATCGCGGCGGTCGTCCCGGTGTACGTCGCGTTCCTCGTCGTCATGCCGATTCTCGGCCGAGTGGCGGCCGGCGTGCTTCGGCTGGAGATCGGTGAAAGCCGCGCGCTCGTCTTCACCGCCGTGACGCGGAACTCGCTGGTCGTGTTGCCGCTGGCGCTCGCGCTCCCGGCGGGCTACGAGCTGGCACCGGCGGTCGTCGTCACGCAGACGCTCGTGGAACTGACGGGCATGGTCGCCCTCACTCGAGTGGTACCGGCGTGGCTCGTCCCGGAATCCCCGGGACCGAAATCGGCCCCTGCTATTGCGCCGGACGAGTGACTCGCGCGTTACGGCGACCGACCGTCCGGATACACCGTGTTCTCGATGAGCGTCTCGACGCCGCGCCGGAACCGTTCCGATGTCGCGTTCGGCGAGATGCCGAGTCGCTCGCCGAGTTCGGCGAGCGAACGCGACCGCGGAATGTCGAGGTAGCCGGCGTCGACGGCGGCGACGAGCGCTTCGCGCTGCCGGTCCGTTACCCCGTACTGAAAGCGAGAGCCGTCGGCGGTCTCGCGCGCGTCCTGTAACCGTCGGAGTTCGACGTCGAGATCCCGATCAACGAAGAAGGCGTGAAACCGCTCGAGCGCCTCGCTGCTGGGAAACGCGGCGCGAAAGTGCCATCCCTCGTGCGTCGCGGTTACCTCCCGTAAGACACTGCCTTCTTCGATCACGGTCGGATAGACGCTCGCCCGCTTCCCGTCGTCCGTTAACTCGAGTTGGTAGAGGCGGCGGTCGTCGAACTCGGCCACCTGCAGGGGTGCGTTGACGGTCGGGTCTGCCTCGAGACCGGCGTCGAACGCCGCCACCTCTCCGTCGACCCAGACGAGCATCTGGTGGTCTCCGTCTTCGGTGAGGTCTGACTGTTCCCACGTGACTTTCGTATTCGGAGCGTGCGAGAGCGTTTCACGGAGGATAGAGTAGTCGATGAGGAGCGTCGCAAGTAGCATCACCATGAGATACCGCTGATACGTATCGGTGTGGCTTCTCCGTTTCGGCCCCGTTCCTCACGGAGGATCGCGACCGTCGTAAAAAAGGCCGTGAATACTGACGCCCCGCTCCTATCCGGTGGGACCCTTCATTGGTAGGTGATGACTGACCAAGACGGAGCGGAGAGCGAGGACTCCGCCCCGATAGATTCGTCTTTTATCGCGTTGAGTGAGCCGTCCCGTCGGTCCCTCTGTCGGTACGCGATACGGACGGAGACGGAGCGCGTTTCGCGCGAGGAGCTCGTCGACTACGTCGCCGAACGAGCACCGGAGCCGGTCGCGGCGGACGCCGACCGGCGAACCGTCGCGTTGGAACTCCATCACGTCCATCTGCCGAAGCTGGCCAACGCTGGACTGATCGAGTACGATCGGCAACGCGGCGTCGTTCACATCGATCGCGCGACGCTCGCGGAACGCCTCGAGCGGGTCCGTGCGACGATCGCGGACTTACAGGACGTGTAAGGGAGCCGGTAAACAGGTGGGCTTTCGCCTCGCACCGTCTGTAACGACGGCGTCAGACCACGTCACCGCGCACCGTCACGCCGTCCTGTCGCTCGCGCCAGGCGTGGAGCTCTTGGGCCGCCGCTTCGGACTCGTCGTCGTCCAGTCCGAGCATCTCGAGCGCCGCGGACAGCGTCGGCAGGGCGAGCTCGCTCTCGCGGAGCTTCCGGAACGCCTCCTCGCTTCTGGTGCCGTCGGCCCAGAGACAGACGCCGCGGGGGTCGAGTAGCTGCGTGTAATCCTCGCGCAACTGCGCCCCGCGCAGCCGTTGGGTCACGTTGTCCTCGAACGGCGAGTTACAGACCTCGAGATGGATCGGTTCGTCGTCCTCGAGGAGGTGGGCCGCGAGACACTGCTCGGGCGCGGCGTGGCCGTTCGCGTTCGCCCGCAGAAAGTGAGGGTACTCGCGGGCCCAGTCGGCCCGGACGGTCTTGCCGACGCCCTCGATTCCGTGGGAGTCCCGGAACCGGGCCTCGGGATCCGATGTCTCGCCGTTACCGTCCGCGCTCGAGGCCGTCGGCTCGCTGTCGTCGCGCATGAGGATGTCCTTCGTCACGTAGACGTCCAGTCGCTCGACGGGATCGAGGCCGAGCGCCACGTCGCCGACGGCCCACACCTCGCGAACGGGCACCGGCATTCGCTCGTCCTCGACGGCGTCGACCAATCCCTCGAGACGGTCGACCGCGCGCTCCCGTTCGAATCCACTCATTACGCGGTTCTGGGGTCCCGAGTCGCAAAACGGTTTCCCGTTCGCGCGTCGGTGCTGACGGAGGAGCCGAATTCGACGCGGCTATAGTCCGTGCGTTTACGCTCCTTTGGATCGGTCCGTCGTCACGTAGACGGCCTTCCGGACGGTCGCGTGAACAGTCCCGTCCCCGTCGACGAGTTCGACTGTGTAGTGGCGATCGACGGAATCGGTTTCCGCAGCCGCGAGTTCGGCGCGAATCGCCTCGATCTCCTCGTCGGTTATCGTAAACGTTGCGTACAGCGTCTCCTGACCGGGCTTTTTGAACCGGATCTCGGCCTCCCTGTCCCAGACGACGTAGCCGTCGCCGAGGTTCTTCAGGAGCATCATCATGTAAAACGGGTCGACGGCGGCGTACATGCTCCCCCCGAAGATCGTTCCGACGTAATTCTTCGTCCGCCAGTTCAGGGGGAGTTTCACGCGGACCTCCGTCCAGTCTGGCGCGATGTGGGTGACGCGAGCACCGGTTCCGCGGTAGGCCGGAAAGAGGTTGAACCCGATCCGATAGAGACGAGCGCGCACTGACTCGAGCATGTCTCCATTCTCTCAGGGGTCGACGAAAGCCGTTTGCAAACGCTGAGCACGTGTTCGACCGTTGGATCCGACGCTACCGGCACCACTTGTTTGACATCCTCACCACGGCTAAGGCCGTGGGATTCCTCCCGTGGGGGTCCCGGCTCATGCTACCACCACGTGAGCGACTTTCTCCTATGCGTGGATACTCCGGTTTGTGTGCTCCTCGTTGGGACGGTGAGAGTGTGATGTCTCCGACCATGAATGGTCGTCCCACTTGAGGCACACGGGCCGTGCCATCGGCCGGGCTACAGTTTCGTGCCATTGACGAGACACAAAGTGTCTCGTTCGCCAATCAGAACTCTCCGAGTTCTGATGACGTCTCAGGAACGTTTCGCTCGCTACGAGGTCCGCGTGACCCTCGAAACCGCAGGGACATGTGAGCGTATCTTGGTGCCGAGTCGTGTCCTCGATCGAACCGCAGTTCGGACACATCTGCGACGTCCAGGCTTCCGAGCGAACCTCGACCGTGATACCGTACTCTTTGGCTGTACAGGCGAGGCGATCGATGAACTTTCGGAATGCCCAGAAATTGTGCAGTTTCTCGTTTGTTTGGACCGACCAATGTGTCTCGAGGATGTCGGTTAGGTCACCAACGTACACCGTCGAAACACCCTCGGCGTACAGCCGTTCGATCAGATCGCGGGCGAGCGCCTCTTGGGCGTGGTCGCGTCGTCGCGTCCGCTGTCGATGCAAGCGGCTGATCCGCTTGCTTGTTCGGTGCTGATCGTCCAACCTCGATTGGAACTCGGAGATTCGCTGTGTGGTTTCGCGAAACCGCTCGAACAGATCGCGACCTTCGTACAGGTACTGCTCGCCGGTCGTCGTTGTACAGGCAACGATGTTGTTCGCACCGATATCCAGAGCAGCCGATTCCTCGGCTAATGGTGAATCCAGTCGAGAATCGTCGACAGTAACTGGCTGAAAGGCCCTAAATTGGTCCGAACGTTTGTCGTAGTACAGTTCTAATCGGCCCTGCTTGCCGTCCCACTTTGGATTGCCAGCGACTTCGAGACGTAGGCGTTCGTAATACCCAAGCCCGTATTTCTCTTTCAGGTCCTGGCCGACCGGAATCTCGAGACGAGATCGATCTCCCATCTTGAGCGTGTACTGATCGTTGCGGATGTAGGTCCGCAACTCCCGGCCGTCGTCTTCGTTGCCCCAGTAACCAGGGGTTCGGGCACCTTCGCCGTTTTCTGTGGCAGCGAAGAATGACTTCCAGGCGCTCCGATTCTTCCGGATCACCTGTTGGGCAGTGGCGCTCCCGAGAACACCGACGTACTTCTTGCGGTAATCCTCGGTATCCCAGACGCTTTCGCCATCGAAGTACTGCTGGCGTCGTTCGTAGGTGAGCTCGTTCCAGAGACTAGCGGAAGCGTCCAACAGTTCGCGGAGCAGTTGCTCGTCCTGTTCGGAGCGAGCACGTACCGCGAAGGTGTTGGTTCGCTTCATTCGCCGTAACGTCTATAACGTCTGTATGTCTATTAAGTCTTATGCGTCCGAACATAGACCTCTCCCACGCAACGCATGGTCGTGTGAAAGACTTCGCCGAAGAACGGGATATTACGCTCACTGAGGCGTATGAACGACTCTTGAATGCAGGTATCGACGCCGCAGAGACCCCAGACGAGTCATAGCGATTGTTCGGTTCACTGTGCCTATCGCTTAGGCCCACGACTTTAGTCGTGGGCTTCCGCTGTCTAATTGTCACACACGCAGATTTTTACCGTTTCCCGGCGAACGAAACCCCATGCGACACCGGATCTTCAACGAGGACGGTGACGAGGAACTCGTCTTCGTCATGGGCTGGGGCAACCGCTGGACCCACGAGAACGTCAGCTGGCTCGTCGGACAGTTGACCGAGGCCGGCTACCGGGTCCACGCGTTCGAGCTCCCCACGAACATCGACGACTTCAAAGCCGACTGGCTCGAGCCGGTCGCCGAGTACGTCCGCGATCTCGAGGGGTATCAGCTGCTCGGTCACAGCGCGGGAGCGCTCGTCGCACAGGCGCTGGACGGCGCGGACAACCACGTCTATCTGAGTCCGTGGTGGGGGTACGGCAGCGCGTTCCCGGAGCCGTTGCTCGAGGCGGTGTCGAAACTGCCGACCACGTTCCCGTGTCTCCCCGTCGGCGACATGGATCGAGCGGCGCTCGGCTCGAAGGCCACCGACCACCAGACCGCGACGACGCCGTCGTGGGTTTCCCCGGCGTTCGTCCGAGAAACCCGCCGCGCGCAGGACGAGCTACTGACGATCGATCACGACGCCGTCGTCTTCTGTTCGCTGCGGGATCCGGTCGTCAGCCTCCGGGCGATCGGCGAGCGCGTTCCCGCCGAACACGTCGTTCTGTACGACGGCGGCCACGAACTGTTCTCGTCCGGGAGCCGCGGGCGATACGTCGACACGCTGCTCGCGGCGCTCGCCGACGGTGCCGACGCCGTCGAGGAACCCGAAGACGCGGTCGAGGAGCAACCGCCGGTCTCCGCCTGAGCGAGCGACACAACTGCAACGGGTTTCACACCGATTGAACAGTTGCAGTTCTCGCTCGCGTTGCGCTCCGAACCGCGCTATCCGTGTGCGATCGAGCGGACACTGACGTTTGACTCCTGAACTGTCCGCGGCTACGACCACTCGAGGCCGTTCAGAGTGATGTATCGCAGCCGGCGGCTGCGTCGGCTGCTCGTTTCGTTGGTTCGGCCGTACGATATCGCGATATCGAGGGTGTAATACACCATCACGGACCCTCGATTCCCCTCGCCAGACGAAACCGTGATTGGCAGGGGACGACAACGGCCCGCTAATGGACTGTAACCGGTGCAACGAGGAGGCGATCATGCACGCGGCTTACTCCGGCGCCCATCTCTGTCCGGACCACTTCCGCGAGTCGGTCGAAAAGCGGGTGCGCCGCCGAATCCGGCGGGACGATCTCGTCCCCCACGATATAACGCCGGAGAACCCACAGACCTGGGTGATCGGCCTCTCCGGTGGGAAGGACAGCGTCGTTCTCACGCGGATCCTCCACGACACGTTCGCCGAGGACCCCCGCATCGAACTCGTCGGGTTGACGATTCACGAGGGGATCGAGGGCTACCGCGACAAGTCGGTCGAGGCCTGCGTCGAACTCAGCGAGGAGCTGGAGATCCGCCACGAACTCGTCAGCTACGAGGAGGAGTTCGGCGTGCGAATGGACGACGTCGTCGAGGACGATCCCGAAAACATGGCCCCCTGTGCCTACTGTGGCGTCTTCCGACGGGACCTCCTCTCGGAGTACGCCGAGGCGCTCGAGGCCGACCTCCTCCTGACGGGCCACAATCTCGACGACGAGGCCCAGACCGCGCTGATGAACGTTCTCGAGGGCGACGTCGAACAGATGGCGAAACACTTCGACGCCAGCCTCGGCCCGCTCTCCGACCGCGAGGAACAGGACGAGTTCGTCCCGCGCGCGAAGCCGCTCCGGGACGTCCCCGAAAAAGAGGTCGCCCTCTACGCCCACGTCAACGACCTCCCGGCCCACATCACGGAGTGCCCCCACGCCAGCGAGGCGTACCGCGGCGAGATCCAGCAACTCGTCTACGACCTCGAGGAGAACCACCCCGGAACCCGACACTCGATCCTCTCGGGATACGAGGAATTGGCGGCGATCGCCGCCGAAAAGTACGCCGGCGACGACGGTGCCGATCTGCAGGAGTGCGTCGAGTGCGGCTCGACGACGACCCGAGAGGTCTGTCGAAAGTGTTCGCTACTCGAGTCGCTCGCCTGAGCCGGCGCGTTCGAAAATCTGCGTGTTTGGCTCGTTTACATCGCGTTTTCGTCGAATAACTGTGCAGTGACTCGACGGTCAGTCGCTGTTGTTCGAAAAAGACCGCTTCGGAAAGCGAGACAAACCGACGGTTCGGGTGAGTGCCGTTAGCGGATCACGTCGACGCCGTTCTGTCGGTCGACGGTTTCGCGGCCACCGTCGCTCTTCGCGCCGTATTCTTTGCCCGTCTTTTCGACGTTGTTGCTCGCGTCGAAGTCGGCATCGTTCAGGCCCTCGATGCTCTGTCGAGACTTGTCGGCCTGCTTCTGGGTAGTCGGCCCGAGCACCTGTGCACTCTGGACGCCGGTCATGATCGCCATGACGCGAACTTTCCCCTTGTAGTTCTCCTGAATCCGGGCGCCCCAGATGACGTTTGCACTGGCCTCGAGGCGTTCGGTGATGTTGTCCGCGATCCCCTCGGCCTCTTTCAGTGTGAGGTCGGGGCCGCCGGTGATATGGACGAGCCCACCGGACGCGCCGCGGTAATCGACGTCCAGTAGCGGGTGGTTCATCGCATCCTTGACGACCTCGTCGGTCTTGTTCTTGTCCTGAGTCTCGCCGACCAACATGACGGCTACGCCGCCCTGGTTCATGATCGTGGACATGTCCGCGTAGTCCAGGTTAATCAGGGACGGCTGGGTGATCGTCTCCGAGATACCCTTGACGGTCTCGGCGATGATCTGGTCCATCACCGAGAACGCCTTGCCGATCGGCAGGTTCGGGACGTAGTCGAGCAGTCGGTTATTGTCGAGGACAATGATCGAGTCAGCCTGTTCGCGTAACTTCTCGAGGCCTTCCTCGGCTTTCACCGTGCGGGCGCGCTCGACGTTGAACGGCGTCGAGACCATCCCGACGACGATCGCACCCTGCTCTTTGGCGATCTTCGAGACGACGGGGGCGGCACCCGTGCCGGTGCCACCGCCCATCCCTGCGGTCACGAAGACGAGGTCCGCGTCGCCGAGTACCTCCTTGATCGTGCCCTGGGCCATCTCGGTCGCGCGCTCGCCCATCGAGGGGTCGCCGCCGGCACCGAGGCCGTTCGTGAGCGATTTTCCCACGAGGATCTTCGTGTCGGCCTCGATCATCTTGAGGTGCTGTTTGTCCGTGTTGATCGCCACGGTGTCAGCACCGTCGACGCCGATGTTGTACAGTCGGTTGATGGTGTTGTTACCGGCACCGCCCGCACCGACGATAACGATTCGGGGCTCCCCGAACTCGTCGTCGCCGTCCATCGGGGCGTCCATCTTCTGGGCTTCTTCCTCCGCGTTCTCCAAAGCGTCCTGGACGATATCCTGCATCGTTACACCTTGGCCCAGTTGCGTTTGCCGGATTGGTCTGTGGGGCCGTCCCCTTGTTCATTTATCATCTCACGGACGGCCGACCGGATCGCTTCGCTCCGGTTCGGGAATTCGCCCGAGTCGACTAATTGCTCTACCTCATCGATCTGCTGTTTCGGGATTCGCAGTGTCACACGCTCCATGATTGTATTCCCCGTTTGGGGTAAGACGGTGGCGCGCCCCTGTCAGACGCGGCGTGTCTTACGTTTGAACCGCCCGTCATCGGGCGATTTCCCGTCTTTACGACGAGTGTAAGACAATTCGTCTTACGCGAATAACTCGATGTCCGGCATGGATAATAAAACTTTCGTCGACAGTGACTGTCTTCGTCTTACACCGGTCAGAACTGAGTACCGTCGGACTCGAGGACATCCGCCGCGGGCGTCCGACGACCGCAGCTGGGACAGAACGACCAGTCGGATCGGACCTCGTCGCCGCACTCGCAGAACAATCGTCGGGAGGCCTTCTCGCCACAGTTGGGACAGTACATGTGGTCGCCGTCGAGTCGGTCGCCACACTGGTTGCACTGCCGTCCGCTGTCTCGTCCGTCGGGGGATTGCGTCCCCGCGCGTTCGCGAGCCCCCGCCGCCTCTCCGTCGTTCGGGGTCGGGTCGCGCGCACCAGTCTGCCGTTGTCCGCTCGACTGCGAGTTCTGCTCGCTCGACCGGACCGCGGCCCCCTCGAGCGAGATCGAGACGTTGACGTCCTGCGGTTCGGGCGACGGCGTCGAATCGCGTGCGCGAGAGCCCGCGCGATCGATGCCGAGTTCCCGGAGTCGGTCGTCCACACGCGTGCGAATCAGCTCGTCGATCACGTCCGTCCGTCTCCGGTCCGATTCCGAGCGGTCCTCGCCGCCTGCAGCCTCGTCGCTCCCCTCGAGGTACGATCTGAGCGCCTCTCGCATCGCTTCGCTCTTGGAGGCGTCGAGTTGCTCGAGTTGCTCGACGAGGTCATCGTCCGCGCGGAACGTGATCTTGCTCATGGCCGAACTACCTCCGTGTTATCACCCCTCCTATATCAATCATTCTGCTGTTCGTCCTCAGATACACGTTCGTCCGGTCTCGAATAATAACCCTTATGTGTTCCACGGCGGCTACGTTTGGGTGCCCGCCCTTAGCTCAGACTGGTAGAGCAGTCGACTGTAGATCGACTTGCCCCCCGTTCAAATCGGGGAGGGCGGACTCGGATTCTCGCCGAAGTACAGTTGAATCGGATAGCGGCGTTTTCTCGTTTAGAGAGGGGGATACCGGCAGTTTCGCATTCTCGAACTGGAGGCCCTAATCCGGTGTGGAACTTGTTTCCAGTGCCGGGTGTACGCCTGCGGGCGAATTTCGTAGTCGACCAGCGGGGTGGTCTGCGTGACGGTCGCCCCCTTGCCGTCGGTCGACAATTCGACGTGTAAACACTGTTGATCCCACGTTACCGACCACTTCTCACGGGTTTTCGGTGACAACCGCAACCGAGTCCATCGCTGTGGTGACTGCGATACGTACGCTCGACTGAGCCGCGGCTCTGCAGCTGGCGTTGAGGTTACGATCCCGGACTCGGAAACATCACCCGGCCGTCACGGTGGTGAGGCCGATGTGTAGTGGGTTCGTTCCGGCGAACCGACTGTACGATGTCGACAGTCGGACGCCCATAGCCAATCTGGCCCATCAGGCTACTGACGAGGACGTTCGGCGGGCGCTCGAGAACCGAGCGGTTCGCGCCGACGGTGGACACTCCTCGAGCGGTACTGATCACTGGGCCCTTTGGAATTCACCATTCCCACAGGAACAGTTCTGCGTTCCTATCGGACGAACTTGGCCCGATAGGAGGACCTTTGCGGCGTACACTGATCCACAACGGTCACAAACGGCTACGGCCCGTTTGGGGTCAGCCATTGTATTCACCCAGTTTATCAACACAACATCCTATCTATTCATATCCGGCCCTCAGCATTTTGGCCGATCACTATAGCCGGGCACTGATCGCGATGACGGTGGTTCGCGATGAATCGCCTCGTCGAGTCCGCCGAGTACGCGATCGAGAGCGACGCCGACCGGATGCAGCATCTCATGGGCTTAGCCGATCACGTCGCGGAGTCGTCGCCGTTCCAGAAGTGGCTCGCGAAGAACGGGGCCGACCTCGAGTTCGACGAGAACGGCGAACCTCGGCGAATGCGAATCGATACGATTCTCTCCCGGCTGAAGGCCGACAGCTTCGAGAACGTCGCGACGATTGCCAGCGAGGCCCTCGAGAAGTGGTCTCGATCGGGGAACGATCCGACGGTACTCCGCAGCGCCGAACTGACCTGGAAGACTCCCGGCGGCGGCACTGAAACCGGATTCGTCGGCGCTGTCGCCGACCGCTGAACCGGCCTCCATAGTGGCAACACTACCCCTTCGTTTCGTTTGCGCAACTATACTTTCATCAGAGACTGATTTTCACAACTTCAGTTGTATTCGAGCAGGGGTAGCCGCGGCGATCGCCGTGATCGCACCGCAACGCCTGCGGGGTCGTTTCGCGCGAAGCGCGAAAGTCCCCTTGGCGGGTGTCCCCAAGGGGACTGAGCCAAAAAATTACAGTGCCCCACCCCAGCCTCCGTACGGCAGCACTCCAGTTGAAGCACACGAAATGGGGGTCTTGATTGCGTGAGCGCTAACGATATCCAAACTGAAACACTGGTTTAGTCTGTTCAGAACACCAGAACCATCGCTGCTTCGTAGAAAATGTAGAGTAGAAACAGGAGAATAGCAGCCCGGACAAGATAGCCTATGAGATTATCCGGTTGTTCAGTGTAGATTTCGACCAAACTGGGGCCACTCGAAGCACCAATCCTATACTGACCGTTACTGGACGGCATACTTTGAAAGATATCGCCGCCGAACATCCTTTCCATTTCCTTATCTTGGCGGTCCATCATAGCCTCCATTTCATTGTAATCCTCAAAGCGGTTCGTGACCTGACTCACGTACGAGGCCGAACAATCGCATGCTTTTGCAATTTCTTTGTTTGTGGCGTTCGGATTCTCATACCACGTGAGAAGGATATCTCGCTGTAAGTCTGTTTTCTCCGTTTTAGCCGTGGACATATTACGCTGGCATTCGTCTCATATATGAAGAAAGTTGTGGCGAGTTAAGAATTGAATCATGAACTGGAGCAATTTGCCCCTAAGGGGGCAGGGCAATTGCGCGGCGCGCAGAGCGCGCGCCGCGCTCGCGAAAAATTGTGCCGGCCGATACTGGACGCCTGAATGGCTCCTTCTTACTGATATCTTTAACCGGGATCTCGATAACCGGCTTTGTCGATTCTGCTTAGGAGGGGGAAGGACTAGATCAGGGTTGTGCAGTAAGTACAGGGCACTCACCTACTGTCGCGCAGTGATAGCTACGTTGCCACCACCGAAGTTTATTCCATGATACGTAACCAAGGGAGCGCATGGAAACTCCCGGACTTGTCTGTTCTTCGTGTGGGCGGACGTATACCGATCAGTGGCGGTGTGAGTGTGGCGGCGTCCTTGACTTTACTCACCAACCGCTTCCGACGTCCGACCGGCCAGATCCCGGTCAGTTCGATACGCGAGACGGACTCTGGTCGTTCGATATGTTCCTCCACGTCGAGAAAGGCCCCTCTTTAGGTGAAGGGATGACGCCGCTTGTCTCGTCAACAACGTGGGATGCCGAGTACAAACTCGAATACATCTCCCCGACGGGCAGTTTCAAGGATCGGGGTGCAACCACGACGATCAGCCATGCAATCCAGTGTGGCGCAGATCGAGTCGTCGAAGATTCATCGGGGAATGCTGGGGCTGCCATCGCGACCTATGCGGCTCACGCTGGACTCGACGCGGAGATTTACGTTCCAGCATCGGTGAAAGACGCGAAACTCCAAGCAATCGAACGGGCCGGGGCAACGCCTGTTCGAATCGAAGGTGGACGCCAAGCCGTGACTGATGCGTGCATTGAGGCTGTCGAATCGGGCGATGCGTGGTATGCGAGTCACTCATGGAGTCCAGCATTCTTCGCAGGGACGGCGACGTTCGCGTACGAACTCGCACTCCAACGTGACTGGAACGTCCCTGATGCAATCGTGATGCCGCTCGGCCATGGAACCCTGTTTTTGGGCGTGTACCGTGGATTCAAGGCGTTGTCTGAAGCAGGGTGGATCGATACAGTGCCACGTCTGCTCGGCGCGCAAGCCGCAGGATATGCCCCGATCGCGAGCGAACTCCACGCAGTCCCCGAGAGCGAGAACGATGTCGCAGATGGCATCCAGATACGGGAGCCGACACGAAAACGACAACTCATGAATGCGATTGCTGAGACCAATGGCGATGCGATTGCGATTACGGAAGATGAGGTGCAAACGGAGTTAGACCGGCTCCACTCACACGGGTTCTACGTGGAACCGACCTCAGCGATTGCGCCTGCGGCACTTGCGGCGTATCGAGAGCGTGGAACGCTTGAGCCAGATGCAGATGTGGTGATGCCACTCACGGGACATGGATTGAAAGCGTAACCGGACGGAACGTTCATCGATACGTTCGCAGATATAGTTATCGCGAGATTCACCGGATCTGCACAGAATAAAACTCGGGAACCAAGCTCCGATACAACCACCTCCCCCTGGGATTGCACGTCAACAAATCCGGTTCCCCGAATATGCACACGAGGGTTCGCGTCTCGTGTGCATATCTCGAGTCATTCGGTCGCTCGAGACTGCGTTCCTCTCTGAATGACCGACACGTTCCACCTGTTTTGGGCCGAAATGGACCGTCCAGTGAGCCGAAAAAACGTGGATTTCGGGTGTCGTGTGTACGAGTATGCGAATCAGAACCGACGGCGACTATGCGTACCGACGGGACGCGATCGAACGCGCAGCCGATTTCTACGATTGTACCAAGACGAAAGCGGTGGTGAGCGCTTGCGACGACGTACCGAAGTTCGTCCAGGCGTCCCGCCAAGTCCTCGAGCGCGATGACCTCACGCTCGAGCAGCGCCAGGAGATCGCCAAAACGCTCTCAACGAGGGCGGTAACGTTTGAAATTGAATCCGAGATCGTCGTCGATACCGGGTAACAGTAATTGGTAATCTGACTTCTTCATCCGGAATCAGATACGAAACTGTAAGACCTGATTCGGTAGTACAGATGCGTCCTGAACAGTTTGAAACAATTGCATAGCTAAGAAATGACGTTAATTGACAGATAGGAATATGACCGGTATTCGTACGTCGTGTCGTTATGTGGAAACGCCGATCTGTGCTGGCGACTGGGGCAGCGCTGTCGATGGGGACCGGACTCGCTTCGGTGGGGGCCGGAGCCGCCGAGGCTGATGTCGACGCCCTCCCGGATCCGACGCTGGATCCCAATCCGGAGCTGGACGAAGACTGGGCGTCCTACCGCGGTGACGCCGGTCACGCCCGGTTCGTTCGCGACGGCTACGAGTTCGACGGCGAGTCGCTCGAGGCCGCCTGGACCGTCGACCATACGGGCTCCGTCGCGGTCGCCGACGACACCGTGTACACGACGACCGCGGACGGTGTCGTCGCCCTCGACGCGGCCGACGGCACGCTCGTCTGGGGGAACGCCGACATCGACGCGGGTGACCCCGCGGTAGCCGGCGAGATGGTATACCTCAACGGCGGCGATATCGTGGCGCTCGATCGAGAAGACGGTAGCGTCCGCTGGGAGAGCGACCTCGACCCCGGGGAGAGGACGAGTAGCCACACGGTGGCGTACGACGGCGTCTTCGTCGTCGTCGACGGCATCCTGTATGCCCTCGAGGCCGACGACGGATCGGTCCGATGGCAGAAAGACACGGCTGTCGTCGAGTCAAGAAATGGTGACGAACGGGAGTCCGAATTCACCCCCGGAACCGCCGCGATGAACGGCGTCGTCTATGCCGAAACGCAGGACGGCGTTCTCGCGTTCGATCCCGCGACCGGAGATACCATCTGGCAGACATGGCACTGGACAGGAGGAGATGCCATCTACGCGACTGAGACGGCGGTTATCGCCGAGCTTCCGGGGGAGGAACTCCCCTTCCACGATGCACAAACCGGCAGTGGGTTGGGTCTGGTCAGGCCGTATTCCGTAGGGACGCTCGGCAATGAATCCGTGCTTTCAGCACACGATTACGGCTACGGCAGTACTTCGATCCACGGCGACGAGTACGACTGGGAGCTCGACGTTACGTACACCTACGGGCAGGCCGTTATCAGCGGCGAGACCGTCTACGTCTACTTTTGGGTGGACGCCCACAATTACGGAGACCGGAATTACGATCAGAAACTCGTCGCGCTCGACAAACGCGACGGGAGCGAGAAGTGGACGCTCTCGAAAGACGACGCACCGGTCGGACACATTCGTGCGATCAGCGACAAGACCATCTACGTCGATCACGACGGCGAACTCGTGGCGCTTCGCGAAGAAACCGACACGGACGACCAGCCCGACGAGAGCGACGAGAGTGACGAGAACGACGACACGGACGGCGGAAACGACGAGGGAGACGGATCTGACGAGCAAGACGGGTCCGACGACGAAGGCGGGTCCGACGAGGGAAACGAACAGCAGGACGGCGAGGACGACAGCGACACGGGAGAAGACGACAGCGACGACGGTGGATCTGGTAGCGACGACAGTGGATCCAGTGACGACGGAGAGTCTGTCGATGCCGATGACGGCGATGTCGGGAACGGAAACGCCGGAAATGGGGACGACGGAAACGAGACGGACACTGGAAACGAGACGGACACCGAGAACAACAGTGACGCCGACAACGTGCCCGGTTTCACGGCCGGTGCCGGACTTCTCGGCGGGGCGCTCGGCCTCGAGTGGCTGCGTCGGAAGGCCAGCGTGGACGAACCGTCCGAGTAAGGCCCCGGGCCAGGCAAAGGAGGATGATATCACTGAACAACGTCTCGGAATCCGCTATTTCACTGGAAAGGTCGCACACTACTTGCTCTGTACTTACCGCGAGTTTCACGGAAACCGGTTGCCGCGTCGGCGAGCTGCGCGCGCTCGACCTCGGTGATCTCGGCCTCGAGGGCGAGCGCCCGCGCGCCGATTGGCCGGCAATCCACTTCATCTACCGTCCAGAGACGGACACGCCACTGAAAAACAAAGAGAAGGGCGAGCCATGGAACGTCATCAGTCCGCACGTCGCCCAGACGGGGCAGGACTATCTCGACGGCCCTCGCGACGATGTCGTCGACGAACATGGCCGTTCACCGCTCGTGACGACTCGGTACGGCCGTGTTTCGTGTCCGCCTGTCGAGATACGTTGTACCGAGTGACCCGACCGTGCTGGCGCGGTGAGGGGTGCCCGCACGGTCGTGACCTGGACGAGTGCGAGTGGACACACTACTCGAAGATGAGCCAGTGTCCGTCGTCACGAGCGCCCCATGATGTTCGGAGCGGTCGAGTGACGGCGCATCGACTGGGCGACGAGGATCGTTCGCTTGTCTCTGACCGGATGAACGCGAGCGAGGAGATTTTGGACAAGCACTACGACCGGCGCAGCGAGCGACAGAAAGCGGAGCAGCGACGGAGGTTCTTCGA
Source organism: Natrinema soli (assembly GCF_028618695.1). The sequence continues at coordinate 19,349 of NZ_JAQIVI010000359.1, forward strand.
ACTATGAATGGAAGCTACAAGTTGACCGACGAGAGGCATCGACGGCGACGTTCCCCCATACGGGGAGGGCGGACTTTTACGATGACCAACACCGCGAGCGAAGCGAGCGACCTGGTCGCAGTAAAAGTAGATCGCGACACGATTTGAACATGGAAGCTGTACGCCCACGCAGCCGAGCGAAGTCGTTCCACGTCTTACAGTGCTCAAGCGAGGAAGTGCAGACCTCTGTTCCCGTTGGTTGCTTATAGATCGCGACGGCAGTATCTGGCTTTGCACCTCCATATAAGATATATTCTTTACATGATAAATATAGATATTTGGCACCGTCTAGTTAGCGCAGTTTGAGAGGTGAGCAGGTCGTAGAGTGAGTTTGGATCAATGCTCG
>NZ_JAQIVI010000036.1 GCF_028618695.1 Natrinema soli
GGCCGTCGACGTCCGCGGCACCGAGCGGCTGCTCGAGGCGGCCGCTGACGCCGGCGTGTCGAACGTCGTGTACGTCTCTATCGTCGGCGTCGACGACATCCCGTACTCGTACTACGAGCACAAGCTGGCGGCCGAGCGGGCCGTCGAGGCAAGCGAGGTCCCGTCGACGATTTTCCGCATAACGATGTTCCACGAGTTCGTCGGCGAACTGCTCGAGACCGTGTCGACGCTCCCGATCTGGCCGCTGCCAACGGGGATTCGGCTCCAGCCGATTGACGTCGGGGAGGCTGCGGACGCCGTCGTCGAGCGCGCAACCACGGAGTCGGCCGGCCGCGTGCCCGATATCGGCGGTCCCGAGGTACGGACCGTCGGCGACCTCGCGCGGTCCTACCGCGACGCGAGAGGGTTACGCCGGCCGATCGTTCGCCTTCCGATTCCCGGAAAGACGGCCGCCGGCTTTCGAGCCGGCGGGGCGATCTGTCCGGATCGGACCGTTGGAACGGTGACGTGGAACGAGTGGGTTGCATCGCAGTTCGACTGATCCACTGCGGCTGCGTGCATCTCTCAGCCTGCGGGCGCGATCCCGGTCGAACGCGTCAGCACGCTCGAGACCGATCGCGAGCGCGCCGTCGCTGCCGTCCGACGTCGCCGACGCGGACCGCGTGCCGCCGCTGCCTCGAGGCCTCGGCAGTGCTCCGGACAGTTCAGGGAGAACCGTTAAGGTATGCTATCATCTACCAATGGAGATGAGCACGTTAAACGAAGAGATGGCCGACGTTCGGTCGGACGTCGACGACGTGCAAACGCAGCTCAGGGAGGACGTTCCGGCGTTCTTCGAGTTCGATGTCGCCGTCGGGAATATCACGTACAATGCGAACACCAACAGCGTCTCCGTCACCGTCGAACCGAGTTCTCGAGCGCGAGAGCAGCTATCGGACGAGCTCGGCGGCGTGACCGTCAAGACCGACGGGAAACTGGAGTTCGAATTTAGACTCACCGAGTCCCAATCCGAATCGGAATAAGCGAACCGGTCGGCCGTCGATGCTGCTCGAACCGGAGGCCGACCCGATCAGTCGGCCGCGAGTTTGTCTAGGCCGGCCGATTCGATGTCGTCGCCGTCGACCGACGAGCGCAGCGAGTCCATTCCGTCGTCGCGGTCGATCTCGAAGTCGGTTTCGTACAGCTCCGCCACGCGAGTCATCTCCGATTCGGAGAGTTTCGGCACGTCGCTGGCGGCCGCCCACTCGTCGATGTCCGCCTTCGTCCGGAACGTCGGCGTGACGGTCGCGACGGAATCGTGGCTGAGGAGCCACGCGATCGAGGCCTGTCCCATCGTCCGCTCACGGTCGCTTCCGCCGGTCGCTCCCTGCCGTCCGCTCGCTTCGCTCGCGGAGACGCCGTCACGTTCCAAAAAGCGCAGTTTCTCGAGTTTCTCCCAGCCGGTCTCGTACCACTCCTCGGGTCGGAACCCGCGGTGGTCGCCCTCGCCGAGTTCGGTCTCAGGGGTGACCTGCTCGTTGAGGATCCCCGAGGAGTGCGGGACGCGGGGGATGAGGCTGGTCGACGAGTCCGTGCGTTCGATCGTTTCGAGGAAGTGGTTGCCGACCTCCTGCTCGAGCATATTCCAGACGAGCTGGACGGAGTCGAACTCCTCCTCGATGGCGAGGTCGCCTTCCGCGAGCCAGCCGATCGAGGGGCCGAGCGCGAGCCCGGTGGCGTCGATCAGCCCGTCCTCCTCGAGTTCGTCGAGCAGCTCGAGGACGTCCGGCGTGATCTCGTCGACGTCGGCGTTGTGGAGTTGGAGCACGTCGACAGAGTCAATTTCGAGGCGCTCGAGGCTCTTGTGGACGGCGTCACGCAGGTAGTCGGGGTCCATCTCCTTGGGGAGTTCGCCGTGGCCGGCCTGCGGGTTGTCGTAGAAATCGTAGCCGACTTTGGTGGCGATCGTGACCTCGTCGCGGACTTCCGAGAGGGCCTCGCCGAGTAATTCCTCGCTTCGGCCGTGGCCGTAGACGTCGCCCGTGTCGAAGTACGTGATCCCCTGCTCGACGGCGTACCGGACCATCTCGATGGCGTCGTCTTCCGAGCGGTCGCCCCACCAGTCGGTCCCGACGACCCACGCGCCGAAGCCCACCTCGCTGACCTCGACGCCCGAGTCGCCCAGTTCGCTGTGTTGCATAGCCGCCCCTTCGAAGCGGGGGAACTTAGGGTGAACGGAACGCTCGAGACGCCGTCCGAACCGGTTCGGCCGTGACCCCCCAAGTCGAACTGCGTAACTGTTGACCCGCGCGTCGGACCGGCGCATCGAGTCGAATTCGCGCCTGCGTGTCGAATCGCTCTTGGGTACTCGGCTGACACGTATGCGTATGGACGACCGCCGTTTCCGCACCCTCACCCCCAGTCGGCTTCTACTGGCGGTTCTCGTCGGTATCGTTCCGCTGGGGCTCCTCGCTGCAAGGACGTTCGCGTTTCCGGGTGACCGAGTCACGATCGGTGCGGTCGTGGTCGGAATCCTCCTGTTCGTCAGTGCGCTCGCGCTCCCCGCGCTGCTCTTGGCTCGCTGGCAGTCCGACAGAGAATCCAGGTAACCCGCGTGCCAGTGGGTCCGGCAACCGTCGCGGGACAACCGAACCACTATCAACTCTGCGGGCAATAGCTCGGAGTATGACAAAGCGGTACGTGTCGCTCCCCGACGAAGCCGAAGCGGGGATGCGCGAGTTCATCGACGAGGTCGACCGACGGCTTGCGAGCGACGAGGATACCTGCTCGGTCGTCGAAGACGTCCTGATTGACCTCTCGGGCGACCGTGAAGCCTACGAGCGCTGGCAGGCCGGCGAGTCGGTTTCCACAGCCGAACGCGTCCGCCTGCAGAGCTACGATCCCTGTAACACGACCCTCGAGAGCGAGTACTACGCCGAGAAGGACGAAGAGACGTTCCGCCGCTCCAAGCACCTCCAGTGGCTCTGGCGGCAGTTCGACAGCCTTCCCATCGCGGACAACGTCGAGTTCGCGCTGCGATTCCGGCGGATGCTCGCCGACCACCTCTTCGCGGACTGTGGGGACGACTGTCGCTTCTTCAAGGGAATCTCGTTCACCTACGGTCACAACATCACGATCGGCGACAACACCGTCGTCCACGACGGCGTTCACCTCGACGATCGGGGGGAACTCACGATCGGCGACCGCGTGTCGATCTCCGACGGCGTCCACATCTACAGCCACGATCACGACGTCGTCGACCAGACCGCGGTCCGCAACTACCACACGATCGTCGAGGACGACGTCCGGCTCACCTACGACTCGATGGTTCAGGCGGGCAACAAGGTCGGCGAGAACGCGATCGTCGGCGCGCGCGGCGTCGTCCAGTACGACATTCCCGCCCACCACATCGCCGTCGGGATGCCCGCCCAGAGCGTCAAGATCAAACCCGGCTGGGAAGACGTCGCAACGCCCGTCGAGGACGCCGGCACCAACCAGCAGGAACAACGCCACCTCGAGTACGACCTTCCCGACGATTTCGCGGCCTTCGACGAGTTCGGGCGAGATCTGTAACCGTCCTCCCAGTTCCTCTTTCCGTGACTCTCTTCGCGTCGGAACTCGGGGAATATCCAAGTGCCTCGAGAACGTATCACACACTGATGGCGCTCTGGGGTTGGCTCATCGGCTACGTCGTGCTGTTCGCCCTGCTCCACCTGTTACTGTACTACATCTACGCCCGAAGTGACGATGACGACGGCGAGCGCACCCCGTCCTTCGCCGACCCGAATCGCGCGAGCGTCCGAACCTCGCCGGGACCCGATCGGTACCCGCGCACGGCCGACGATATCGGGGACACCGAACCGGAGTACGCCGATTCCGACCTCGAGATCGAGGGGGAGACGATTCGCTGCCCCCACTGTGGTGCGCCCAACGAGGCCGATCAGACGTTCACGTACTGCTGGAACTGTATCTCGGGGCTCCGGCAGTGACCGTCGCCGGCGGGGGCGCTCATCGACCGGGTCGTCGATCCACCCGATGATCGGAGCCGGATGGTAATCGGACCGAAGCAGTGCGAGAGCCGATTCACGATTCGTTCAGATCTCGGTGAGGTTCCCCAGTACTAACTACTGATAGTCGTTCGATCTAACCGATTTGGGCGGTAACAAACGATTACGCTTTTGGTATTCAGACAGAGAGGTGGAGGGGACGAACAGTAATGACAGGATACGCTCCCCGCGCCGCGCAGTCTCGCTCTCCCTCCCTGTATCGCGCCTCCCACGACCCCGACGGCCCGGCGACCCTGAGCACGACCGTAAGCCACGCGCTGGCCGACTGTATGGGCGTCGACGTGACCGACAGCCGCATCTCGCTGTACGATACCGTCGACCCCGACGCCCTGGACGCGCTCTTTCGTCCGCGCTACGACGGCACGCCCCGCGCCGGCGGTACGCTCTCGTTCGTCGTCAACGGCCATCACGTCCGAGTCCGCAGCGACGGCGAGATTCTCATCGAACCGCCCGCCCGCCGCTGACACGATCGTCGAAACCCGCCATTCTCACCGACCCGTTCCAGCAAAACCCGACCGCTCTTACTCCGACAGCTCCGCCGCGAGCCGCTCGAGGTGATCGACGCCGACGACGGCGACGGCGTCGCCCGGCTCCGATCGAATCGTCTCGAGGCGATCGACCATACACCCTTCGCGCGTGTCATCGCGGTAAGACAACGCGCTGCCCTCCGTCTCGACGCTGCCCAGCAGCGCCTGGACGCCGGCGACGTGCGAGCGCTCGTGAGCGGCCTGTCGATCCGGCGGGTCCTCGGGATCGATGTCGTACTCGACCCGCTCACCGGGGACGACCGTCATCGACGTCGCGTGAGTCAGCGTCGCGGCCACCCGACAGGCGAGCGCCTC
>NZ_JAQIVI010000360.1 GCF_028618695.1 Natrinema soli
CCGCCCTCGAGGCCGCCGTCGGCGACGCCTGGGCACGATACCACGTCGCCGACGGCGGCGTCCGGGCCGTGGAGTCGAGGCTCGACGGCGAGACCGTCGTCGTGAACTACGCGGTCGATGACGTGGCCAGACGCGGCGTCGGCGAGCAATGGATCGTCGACTACTTCGCGACAGGCACGTCGCTGACGCGCTACCAGCTGGTGGCCGACCGGATGACGATTCACGCGCCCGACGGAACGGTGATCACGAACCGAATCCCCGACGCCGAGATCGACGGCAACGCTGCGACGTGGACGAACGGAAACGAGCGCGGCGCGGGCGGTGACTTCGGCGAGCAGACGCGCGTCACCTACGGCAGCGGCGGCGTCCTCGGGACGGCGACGGGCTATGCGACGATCGGCCTCGAGGTCGGTCCGTCGGCCCTCGTCCGCGGGCTTGCTATTGGATTCGTTCCCGGTGCGTTGATCGGTCTCTTCGGGACCGCGATCGGTCGCTCCGACGGCGGACGCGCTGCGATCGAGAGAGTGACGGCCCGTCTCGTTCCCGAGCGGCCGCCGGTCGACGCCGCGACGCTCGAGCGCC
>NZ_JAQIVI010000361.1 GCF_028618695.1 Natrinema soli
ACCCGACGCGACCGAGGCCGCCGAGATGGCGGGCGTCTCGATGGCCGACGTCGACCGCCTCGCGGAACCGGGCCGCCGCTCGACGGGTATCGGCCGCGGTCTCCTCGACGGGCATCTCGAGCGTCGTCGCTTCGATTTCGTCGGGTGCTTCCGCGACCACGTGATCGGCGATCCCCGCCCGATCCGGCATGATCAGGACCTCGAGGGGATCGCCCGCGACGGTCAGGCCGTCGAGGACGCACTCGGCGACCCGGCGCTTCGCGTAGTCGTCGACGACGCTTGCGCCGCCGGTGAGGCGGCGGATGTCGCGGCCAGCGGCGGGGTTGACGAGCAGACCGATGGCTACCACGCGTCGACCCCGCTACGCGATCCGCTCGATCGCCGCCCTGACGTCGTCGTCGCCGGGCAGGACCTCTTGCTCGAGTTGCGGACTGAACGGGATGTGCGTATCGGGGGTTCCGACCCGCTGGATCGGTGCGTCCAGGCTGAAGAACGCGTCCTCCTGGACGCGCGCGACGATTTCCGCGTGAGTGCCGTAGGACAGCGGGCTCTCGTCGGCGACGACGAGCCGCCCCGTCTTCTCGACGCTCTCGACGATCGTCTCGATATCTAACGGGTACAGCGAGCGCGGATCGACGACCTCGACGCTGACGTCCCCCTCGAGGGTCTCGGCCGCGCCGAGGGACTCGCCGACGAGTCGCTGCGAGGCGACGACGATGACGTCCTCGCCCTCGCGCTCGACGGCCGCCTCCCCCAGCGGGACCGTGAACTCCTCGTCGGTCGGCACCTCGCCCGACTGCTCGTAGATCATCTTGTTCTCGAAGACGAACACGGGGTCGTTCGATCGGATGGCGGCCTTCGTCAGCCCCTTCGCGCTCGCGGGAGTTCCCGGAACGACGGCCTTCAGTCCCGGGAAGTGCGCGATCCAGGAGTGGATCGTGCCCGAGTGCTGGCTGGCGGCGCCCATCCCGCCGCCCTCGGTGGTCCGGACGGTGACCGGCATGTCGGCCTTGCCGCCGAACATGTAGCGCATCTTCGCCATCTGGTTCATGATCTGCTCCATCGAGACGCCCGCGAAGTCCGAGAACATGAGCTCGACGACGGGTCGCGTTCCAGTTGCGGCCGCGCCGGTCGCGGCCCCCATGAAGCCTGCCTCGCTGATGGGCGTGTCCCGGACCCGTTCCTCGCCGAACTCTTCGTAGAGACCGCTGGTCACCTCGAGGACGCCGCCGAAGAGCCCGACGTCCTCGCCCATGACGTAGACGTCCTCGTCGCGCTCGAGTTCCTCACGGAGGGCCTGTCGGATCGCCTCCCGAACGGTCATCGTCTCGGTCTCGAGCCCCAGTTCCGCTTCCGTCTGTGCGGTCATCGGCGCTCACCGCCGTTGGCACCGCCGTCGGTCCGCGCAGTGGGTGCGAATCGGTCGAGTTCCGGCGGTCGATCGGCGAACATGTCCTCGTAGGCCGCGCTCGGCTCCGGTGGATCCGCCGCCTGTGCGAACTCGACCGCGTCCTCGATCGTCGACTCGGCCTTGGATCGGAGTTCGTCGAACTCGTCGGCGGTCAGTTCGCCGCGCTCGATCAGTCGATCCTTGAACGACTCGATCGCGTCCCGGTCCTTCCAGCGTTCGATCTCGGGCCCGTCGCGGTAGGGCTCCTCGTCGCCCTCGTAGTGGCCGCGGTAGCGGTACGTCTGGGCTTCGATCATCGTCGGCCCGTCACCGGCACGAGCTCGCGATCGGGCCTCGGCGACCGCTTCCGCGACGGCGGTGACGTCCATACCGTCGACGGTCACGCCGGGGATATCGTAGGCCTGGGCCGTATCGCTCAGGTTCTCGACGTTGTGCTGTTTCTCGACCGGCGTGCCTTCGCCGTAGTGGTTGTTCTCGACGACGAAAATCGCCGGCAGGTTCCACGTTGAGGCGAGGTTGATCGCCTCGTGGATCTGTCCCTGCGCGACGGCGCCGTCTCCGAGGAAGCCGACGGCGACCTGATCGCGGTCCTGGTAGTCGATCGACAGCGCCGCGCCGGTCGCCAGCGGCGGTCCGGCACCGACGATGCCGTTCGCACCGAGCATCCCGGCGTCGACGTCGGCGATGTGCATCGAACCGCCCTTACCGTTACAGTAGCCTTCAGCCTTGCCGTAGAGCTCCGCCATCATGTAGTTCGGATCGAGCCCCTTCGCGATGCAGTGGCCGTGTCCGCGGTGCGTGCTCGCGATGTAGTCGTCCGGCTCGAGCGACGCACAGGTGCCGACGCCGACCGCCTCCTCGCCGATGTAGAGGTGGACGAACCCCGGTATTTCGCCGTCCGCGAACCGTTCTCCTGCTTCCTCGTCGAATGCCCGGATGGTTACCATCCGGCGCAACGCCTCCCGTCGACCGTTCGTACTCTCGAGGTCAAAGTTTGCCATGTGACCGTCTTGCGGTACGATATCATGGACCATATATCTAATAGATATAAGGCAGTAATACCACCTGGTGGTCAGTACAGAGTTCGTGAAATTCACCGATACACGATACTCTCGCTCGGCGACCGATCGCCTCGGAACGACAGTCGCTTCCGTTTCGTCCGTCGGCTACCGCTCGAGCCCGTCGGGGGTCACCGGCTCGAGGCCGGTCTCGTCGACGAACGCGGCGAGGAAGTCTGCGCGCTCGGGGATTTCGGTCGGATGGTGCGAGTCGGTGCCGAGGGTGACGGCGACGTCGTGATCGCGAAGCACCGTCAGGAACGGTTCGGCGGGGTGGACGATCTCGGCGTCGGTGAGCGCCCGCCCGGCGTTGAGCTCCGGGAC
>NZ_JAQIVI010000362.1 GCF_028618695.1 Natrinema soli
GGGGCGAACTCGACCGGGACGGCCACGAACTCGGCGTCACCGTCCAGTCGGCCCTCGACGAACTCGCCGCCGCCGCGAATCTCGTCACCGGCGAGGGAGCCGGCGGCACGCCCGCCGTCGTCGTCCGGGACTGGGACTTTGGCAATCACGAGGGGAGCGACGAGCTCTTTCGATCCGTCGAGAGCGACTTCGTTCGTCAGTCGCTTCGGGAGTGGAGGTTCGACGGATGAACGGTGAGAACGGAGCGGAGCGAGGTTCTCGAGAAAACGAGCGGGGAGAACAGCGATTCGCGAGCCGCGACGACGATCCGACCTGGGGCATCGAGCTCACCCCCGAACACCCGCCCGAACGAGTGGCCGACCTGGCCGCGCTCGCTGAGGACGAGGGGTTCGACGTCGCGTTCGCGAGCAGCCACTACTTCAATCGGGATCCGTTCGTGGTGCTCTCCCGGATGGCCGACGTCACGGACGAGATCCGGCTCGGGCCGGGCGTCGTCAATCCGTACGAAACGCACCCCGTGAAATTGGCCGCGCAGACGGCGACGATCGACGAGATCAGCGACGGCAGAGGCGTCTTCGGCGTCGGCGCGGGCGACCGTTCCTCCCTGTCGAACCTCGGTCTCGAGCGCGACAGCCCGCTCCGGCGCGTCCTCGAGACGTTCGACCTCGCTCGAGACCTCTGGGACGGCCGGACGGTCACCCACGAGGGGACGTTCACCGCGCGGGACGCGTCGCTCAACCTCGAGCCCCCGTCCGAGCACATTCCGGTCTACGTCGGCGCGCAGGGCCCGCACATGCTCCGGATGAGCGCGAAACACGCCGACGGCGTGCTGGTCAACGCCGCCCACCCGCGAGACCTCGAGTGGG
>NZ_JAQIVI010000363.1 GCF_028618695.1 Natrinema soli
CGCCGCTCGAGTGTTCGGACGCGGCGACGGCGACGCCGAAGCCGAGGGTCACCAGCGCGCCGGCGACGATCGGCCCGTAGCCGAGCGTCGACAGGAACTCGGGGAGATAGCGTTCGGCCAGCCGAAGCAGGCCGTGGCTCGCCACGAGGGCGACGAGGCAGACGAGTCGAACCGGATCGCTCCGTTCGGTGGTATCGTTCGGTGATGGAATCATGGGTGCTGGGGATGGAATCAGTCGACCGGGGACGGGACGGCTCAACGGCTCGAGCGGCCGCTGTGGTCCGAGGATACGACAACCGGATCTGACGGCACTCGCGGCCCCATCCGGGTTTGACGGCACTTGCGGGCGCGGAGAACAGTGGCTTCGCGGGCGGGGACGGGATCGGCCGATTCTACTTCAGGCCGCGGTCCTCGAGCGCGTAGGCGAGCCGCTCGAGGAGCTGTTCGGAGCGAATGAGGATCCCGGCGACGTGGGGCGCGAGCCGGTTGCCGATCCGAACGCGCTGGTGGGGCTCGAGGGCGACGTAGATCTGGATCGCGAGGATCGGGGCGGCGACGACGTTGAAGAGGGTCGTGAACGTCCCCGAAACCGTCCCGCCGGCCTCGCCGGCGGGCGGGACGAGTCCGAGCCCGCCGAAGACGAGTTCGACGACGACGCCGGCGGTGACCGCCGCGAGGAAGAACGCGACGGCGATCACGGCGGCCATGCGGGTGCCGTAGTACCGGCGGTAGGTGCGGACCAGCGGCAGGATCAGCAGGTCCGCGAAGATGAAGGCGAGGACGCCGCCGAAGGAGACGCCGTTCTCCCAGAGAACCACCGCGAAGGGAACGTTGCCGACGGAACAGAGGAACGTCAACACCCCGACGACGGCGCCGAGAACCGCGTTCGAGACCACGCGCGCGAGACTGCCCTCGGCACCGACGCCGAAGAGGCCGGTCCACCACGCGGTGGGCACGAACACGGCCAGTAGCCCGGCGATGACGAAGCCGAACGTGATGTCACGCCAGAGCATGTCCCACTCTTTGACCGCGTTCGCGGTCGCCGACCGCCAGCGGTCGGCCGAGAGGAGTTCCGGGCCGGCGGTGACCGCCTCCCGATCGGTTCCGGGATCGTACGCGCTCCGGCAGCCGCTACAGCAGAAGTACCGCCGCTCGCCGTCGAACTCCTCCTCGAGCGTCTCCCCGTCGGTCGGATCGGCGGCCATCCCGCAGGTCGCGCACTCGGTTTTCTCGAGCGCTCGCGCGTGAGCCCGTGCTCGCTCGACCCAGGATTCGGGGACGAACCGCCGGTAGACGATCGCGACGACGGCGACGGCGACCAGTCCGCCGACGATCTCCGCGGCGGCGAACTGCCAGCCCAACAGGACCGTGACGACGAGCGCGAGCTCGAGGACGAGGTCCGTGCTCGCGAACTGGAACGCGCCCAGGCTGGCCGCGGCCGACGCACCCCTGGTGAACAGCGTTCGGGTCATCGCCACCGCGGAGAACGAGCAACTCGAGGAGGACGCGCCGAAGAGCGTGCCGTACCCGATTTCCCGCCAGCCGTCGTCGCCGAGGTAGTCGGTGAGTCGGTCCTCGGAGACGAACTCCTGGACGGCACCGGTGACGGTGAAGCCGAGGACGAGCGCCCACCAGGTGTCCCAGGCCATCTCGAAGGCGATGATCGCTGCTTCGCCGAGCGCAAGCAGGAACGCGCCGATCAGCCCGGCGAGTCTGGCTGCGAGGGAGAGTCCGCCGCCGTGTGGGGCCACGATCTCTGTACCAGCTGGCCGAATGGCCGCGATCGCTTCCAGCGGGAGCGGTCCGTAATCGATCGCCGGGGGGAGTATCGAAGTGAGCGATCGTCCCAGTGTGAGCGCAAGGCCGGACGCGTCGGTGATGGGGTGTATCGCGGAGAGCATGGATGGGTGTCGCCGTGAAGGACTGCGGGCCGAAGGAGTCGAGGGGGTGCCCGACCGGCGGAATCGATCGGACAGTGGCGGCTGTGCTGTCGGGCCGGGAGGTCATCCGCGCCGGAGGCGCGTCGTCCGGGCCAGCCAACAGTCATAACCAATAGTTCTAACTCTATAAAAATGGACGAAACCTAGAGGATGCGGACCGAACGGGCGATCACGGACCGGACTCGATCTCGGCCCGAGATCGATCGTTCACTCGCGCCGGACCGTCCTCAGCGAGTCAGCAACCCGATCTCGCGGTGGCGGTTGTAGAGATAGGCGAGACAGACCGTCACTGTCGAGACCAGGAACGCGACTATCGCGATCGCGATCGCGATGCCGAATCCCGCCGCCAGTCCCGCGAGGACCCCGAAGACCAGCGGGACGGCGACCGCCGCCCCGACGTAGAGCTGCCGGTCGGGCGTCCACGAGTCGGTGGTCGCCGTGACGAATTCCACGTCGCGCCAGATCGCCGGGAGGGTCACGGCGCCCGCGGCAGTGACGACGATCAGGAGCGCAATGCTTCCGACTCCCGTCGCCAGCACCGAGCCGCCGCCGGTGAGACGGGCCAGCGAGACGATCCCGAGCAGGCTCAACACGGGATAGCCGATCAGGACGTACCAGTACCACGGTGCACGATCGGTCGGATCGACGGCTGCGAAATCACCACGTGACATGACGCATCCGCCGTACGGACTTCCCACTGATAAGGTGTCTAGATTCATAATATTATAGCACAAAATAACTGGAACATACGTCTAGAGCGGTCGATGGGTTCCTTTCTTTATTGTAGATGCTCTCAGTATTGTGTCAGTTTATACCACTGGCACCGCTAGCCGGGATGCGCGGTCGGACCGCACTGACGGTTCGATTGCCACGAAACAAATGATCGGTGAACACGCATTCTGTCCGACGAGCGGTGCATCTCTCTCGAGAGATGTTCACTACGACGAACGCGGGCGCCCGGAGCGGGTCCCTCAGTCCGACGGCCTCTCTCCGAAGGCCTCCCTCGAAGCGCCGCTCACGACGGGAGAGCCCCGGTCCTCGAGACGCGCCCTCGCGACTCACTTCCGGCGGTGTCACCGTCGGCACGCCGAGCCGAGCGACGAACTCTATTGTCGCGGCGC
>NZ_JAQIVI010000364.1 GCF_028618695.1 Natrinema soli
CGGCCGCCGGTCTGTTCGTCCGCGAGGACGGCCACGTCCGCCGCGCCGTCGGCAGCTAGTTCGCGCGCCCGATCGTTCGTACTTCCCACCGAATCGTGGTACTCGATCGAGAACGGGGCCTCGAGTCCGAACTCGACCGATGGGGCGTTGTACGCGGTAACGTCGGTGAGTTCGTACCCGTTCCCCCCGCTCTCGATCTCGAAGTTCGCCTCGCGCAACGCCTCGATGTGCTTCCAGACGGCCGCCCGCGAGATATCGAGCGATTCCGCCAGCTCCGGCCCCGATGCCGGCCCGTCCGCGAGCGCCTCGAGAACCGCCCGTCGCGTCTCGTTCATAGCCTCGCAAGGGGGCCGCTGGCACTTCAATCGGCGGGATCGTCTCCCGGCGGCGAGGGGGCGGCAGAATAGCGTTCGTTTCCGACCGAGAGACGCGTCGGTCTCATAGGGAGTATCGGAGACGTGCAGCGAGTCGGAATACAGGACCGAGAGACACGACCAAATCGAGAATCACGAATCGCCCGGTTGGCGACGATACTCCCGCTCAGGAGCGCAGTTCGCGCAGCGTCTCGCGGCCGGGCGCGATCAGTTCGTCGAGGGCGGCCGCGAGCGTCCCCTTCGCGTCGGCGGGGTGGAGTTCGCCCGACTCGAGGTCCGCAGCGAGGTCCTCGTACGCCTCGTAGGTGAGATCGCCGCCGTACTTCTCGGGTCGCTCGACGACGACTTCGTCGAACCGCGGGAAGACGTGGTACTCGAACAGTTCGAGGACGGGGTTCTCGAGATCACCTTCGGGGTCCCGGGTCGGCGGGCAGAACGCCGAGTTGACCTTCTCCTCGAGGTCCTCGGTCGAGTCCTCCATCGAGATGGTGATCCCCTCGCTCGAGGACATTTTGCCCTCGCCGCTGGTGAGGTCGGCGACGATGGGGGTGTGGATCGCGGGCCGAACGTCGTACTCGAGCTCGGGCAGCTTCTCGCGGGCGAGCATGTGGACCTTGCGCTGGTCGAGCCCGCCGACCGCCAGATCGAGATCGAGATATTCGATATCCAGGGTCTGCATCAAGGGGTAGACCAGATGGCTCACCTTCGCCGTCTCGTCGCCCTGGATCTCGGCCATCGCGCGCTGTGCACGGTTCATCGTCGTCTCGCGCTCGAGGTGGTGCAGATCGAGGGTGTACTCCTCTTCGAGCTGGAACTCGGAGCCGTAGACGAACTCGGTCTGGTCCTCCTCGAGGCCGTAGGCGAGGAACTGGGCTTTCATCTGCTCGGCGGTGGCCCGGATCTCCTCGAAGCTCCCCTTCTCGTTGAGGTAAGCGTGAACGTCCGCCAGCAAGACGACGACCTCCATCCCCGCTTCCTGGAGGTCGATGAGCTTGTTCGCGGTCAGGAGATGGCCGAGGTGGAGCACGCCCGAGGGTTCGTAGCCGACGTAGGCCCGCTTGCCCTCGGGCTCGGCCGCGAGGTCGCGGACCTCCTCGTCGGTGACGGCCTCCTCGACGTTTCGCGTCAGTAACTCGTAGGCATCCATGTGTTGACTGAAACCGGAGGAGGAATTTATACCTCCTGAATCCCGACTCGAGCAGCCATCAAGGGCGGGAGGAGGAGAACGGCTTCGGAACCGACTCGACGCAGTCCCGTGCGGTCGCGAGACGCGCTAGGATGCCAGTTCGCGGACCGTTACCGTGCCGTCCTGGTGGACGCGAATACGGTACCCCTCGTACGAAAACGCGACGTGCGCGTTCGCCTCGAGGGGTGACGGTGACGAGAAGAGACCGGTGATGAGGCCATCGATACGGTAGTATATCGGAGCGAGCTCCATCGGTTCGACGTCGTCGATGTCAGCGATGACTTCGACGAGTTGGGCCGCCGGATCCTCCTGGTTGGTGTCGAGCTGTCGTCGGATCACGCCGCCGTCAGCAGTAGCGTCGGTCAGTTGAGTCATCGTTATCGTGACTGTCAGTGTCCCCGACTGGTAACTATTGCACCGGCTACTGCCTGCTACCCGGCCCGCGTGGCCTGCGGCGGGTCACGTTCCGCTGGCGTTTCCGCTCCAGTGCGAAGCGGCCTCCCGTCGCAGCACGACTCCGTCACGGGACAGCGCTGTCCCGCTCGAGTCGACCACGACAGCGCTGTGGGCCGGTGGGCGACGGGACCGCCCCACGAACGCCAACGGAATACTCTTCCGGGCAGTCATCGTAGCCACGGCGACCGATGCTCGACAGCGAAGACGCCATTAACGCCTTCCGTCGAACCATCTACCCGCAGATACACTTCCTCTTGCGAGGAACCTTCGGCGGATACGCGGTCAGCCACACGACCGCCGACGAGTACGTACTCACGGCCCACTGCTCGGAGGAGGCGATAGAGGACGTCCTCGAGCAGGTTGGCTTCTCGCGCAATCCGATTGCCGCGCTCAAGGTTCGAACGGACGGCAACACCTCCGAGGGCTCGTGGGTGTGGCGACCGTCGCTGGTCGCCGACGAGCAGTTACATATCGTCCTCCACGACCTCGAGAACGAGTCGGGCGTCGACGTCTACGCCCACTGGGAGTGTTCGTGGATCCGGCATCCTTACAGACACTACCTCGCCCGCGGCTACGACGCGGAGAAGGGTGTCGCATTGGCCCGCCACTGGCTGATCGACGGGGACGAACTCGCGTGCGGACCGGCCATTCCCTACGAGATCGATCACTCCCTCGCTCGTCGCGCGAGCGAGGTCTTCTCGCTATCGTACTACCGCGTCGAGGAGACGGTGGCGGCGATCAAATCGAAACTCCCGTTCGTCGATCCGGCCGACAGGCCACAGATCATCGAACGCGACGACGCTCGAGACTCCGTTTCACCGTCGATCACGGGGAAGCTCTGAGCGAGACCGAAACGGAGATCGAGAGAGCGATCAGAGATCGCCCGATCGGATCCGTTCCTCAGCCTCCTCGAGCGCCCGATCCCGGTCGAAACCCTCGATAACCGCCCGGAGTTCGTCCTCGTCGGCCGCCGCCAGCTTCCGCGCGTGCTCGGTGATGCTCGGCACCGCGCGGATGATGTTGTCGACGATCGGCACGTCGGCCACCTGCGGCGAGCGCGACAGCGGGTTGAGGTCGATCACGATCTCGATCTTGCCCATCTCGTCTAAGGCCTCGGCGCGGTCGCCGTCTTCGAGCGGGACGAGCACGACGTCGGCCTCGTAGATGCCGTCGGCGTCGACCTTCGAGCGCTCGTGGTCGAGGTTCGGAATGTGCGCGTCGGCTTCGAGTCCCTTGACCTCGTCCGCGCCGTGCTCGCGCAGGTGGTCGGCGATAGCCCGGATCCGCTCGGGCGTTCGATTGAAGAGGTTGACCTCGAGGTCGGCGTCCACGGCGTCGGCGAGTGCGGCCATCTCGCCGGGGACCAGCGCGGCGACGTTGCCGTTGATCGAGAGCACGGGACGGTCGGCGAGCAGGAGGTGTGCCGCGGCGGCCCGTTCCGCGTCGTCGGCGCTCGGAATCGTCTCCTCGCCCAACAGATAGTCGAACGCGCTGCCCCGTCCCTCGGCGTGCATCCCCTGAAGGTGGGTGATCCCCTTCTCGACGCCCCGCTCGATTCGGTGGCGAGTGAGCAGGTCCTGATATCTCGGGTGGTTCTCGGGGATCTCCTCCTCGTGCTCGACGTCGGCGGAGACGCTGTCGTAATCGCTCACGAGCGGTGACTCGACCCGTTCGATAAAAAGTCAACTGATACCCGCGCCGCTGGGCTACTCCGTAAACGTGATCCAGCCGTCGGGCGCCTGCGCCTTCACGTCGTTCATCGCCTCGCGGGCGTCCGTGCGGTTCGCGTAGGTCTGCGTGCTCTTCGCCATCGTCGTCCCGTACTCGTCGATCAGCTGCCAGACCCAGCCGTCCTCGGCGGTGTGCAACTCGAAGGAAACGCTATCGATCTCGAGGATGCTCGCCGACTCGATCAGCTCACGGACGTCCTCGAGGGCCTCGCGTGCGAGGGCGACC
>NZ_JAQIVI010000365.1 GCF_028618695.1 Natrinema soli
TCCCCGCGATGCGGACCACGACCAGCTTCGGGCGCACTACGACGTCGGGACCGTCGTCGGCGTCGCCATGCTCGTCAGCCACTACGTCGCGACGGCGCGAACGCTGGACGCCGTCGACGTCGAGCCCGAAACGGAGTTCGTCGGCTGGACGCCGTAGGCCGCGTTCACCTCACGCCTCGAGGTGGCCCGGATATCGTCGGCCATCGGCTCGAGGTCGGCGAAGCCGAACCCCGCTCCGTTCGCGTCGGGGAGCGACAGTGGACGAACCACAAAGCGTATTTCACTGCTCCCGAACACCCGAGCAACGGTGACTCGAATGGAACTTGATTCCGACGAATCGAACCGCGACGTCGCTGAATCCGGCCGGGACGACCGACCGCTACTCGAGTCACGACGCCGCCGATTGATCGCGTACTGCCGGCACAATGGGGAACGGATCTGTCGCGATACGGCCGTACTCGTGGCCTGGGCGCTCGTGATGACGACCTGGATACAGGGGTTCGGCCTGCCGCGCTGGCTGTGTTACGTCGTTACCTTCGTGGGTGTCGTCGGCTACACGCAGGCGACGACCTCGTGGACGCGTCCGTACGTGAGCCCCGACGATTTCGGGGGGCAGTCCGCGGACGGGCGACCACTACAAGAACCGGAGCAGCGGCACGAGTAACGTGACGCCCCAGAGGAGCGCCCCCATTCGAACGAAGCCGTGATCCTCTGGATCGATTCGTTCCGCGTGCGATGCGCCGACGGCGATGAAGCCGAGCGCGATCGCCGTCGAGAACCGGTGGACGAAGACGGTGACCGGCAATCGAGTCACGCCCAGGGCGGTGTAATCGAGCAGGATCGCCGTCGCGAAGCCGACCGACCCGGCGGCGAAGGCCGTCGGCCGATCGAGCGGCCGGGCGAAGTAGTACGTACAGACCGGTAATCCGACGACGAGCAGCGGGTAGAACGCGCCCGCGACGAACCGCGGATCGAGATCGCCGAGCCGAGCCTCGACGGCGATCGCGCCGAACCGGACGAAGAGATAGAGCCCGATCAGCGTGCCGGCCAGCACGAACGCGTGTCGAACGCGCGCGGAAACCAGCGCTCGAGGTGCGGTCCGCGACGTAACGTGACCCACGAGCATCGCGCCCGAAAGGAGCCCGATCAGCGCGAGGTGAACCGGTGGGCCGCCTTCGTCACCGTCGTCGGTGTTCAGATCGATGATCGTCACCCAGCCGTCGGAATCGAAGCCGCGGCCGTTTCCGAGGTGGTCGCGCGAGACGCTCGAGACGTATCGGCGGTCCATGAACTCGCGTTCGACGTATCGCTGCGAGTCCTCGGCGCTGGTGACCGTGTGACTGAGCCGAAACCAGTCCCAGTGTTCTCGGTGGGCCTGCATCGCCGTCCACTCGTCGCCGCTGTCGGGGGACGCGTAGGCCCGAATGTGGTGGCGCGAGCCGAGATACTCGCCGTCGTGTACCTGGTAGCTCTCGTCGAGCCACGTCCCGCCGGTCGGATCGTCGTCGGAGGAGACGTAGACGTACCGCGTCGAGCCGTCGGCGCTCCCCCAGGCCGTCTCCGTCCCGACGACGTCCTCGGCCGCCGTGGCGCTGACGTCTTCCTGTTCGGGTGCGGTTTCGTTCCAGCCGCCACGGCTTCGCTCTTCTAAATGCCGACGCGTCTCCGCCGGATCGCCGGCGACCACCACGTTGATCGCGAGTGTCCGCTCCTCGAACGTCGTCGCGCTGCTCGTGTACGGCCACAGCGAGGAATCCTCGTCCACCGTCACCAACTGCTCCTGTCGGTCGACTGCGGTGTCGCTCGAGGAGGAGGTCGCGGCCGATCCGAAGACCAGTACGACGAGGACGAGAGCCAACGCCCCCAGCGCGATCAGCGTCCGTCGATCGATGGTCGGTCACCTCCGTCGGTACGTGTTCGAGTTGACATCGTAGCGAGCGACGGGTCCGGTCCCGTCCGTTGCGTTACGTGCCACCCTGTCCGTTTCACATATAGGTCTTCTCGTCCGCCCCGTCAGTGGCGCTATCGGTGAAATTCACGGTTTCCGACCGATAGACAGAACCGAACGAAGTCACCGTGTGGTGTGCGGCCGCTGTTGTCCGCTCCGATGGCGGCTGTCGTTCGACAGGCGACGGTTACTGTCCGCTCAGGGGTCACATGGTTGACGAACTGCGTATACTCCGAGCGGTACCGGGGAGGGGAGGTCTCCCGAAAACGAACCGTGAGAAACCGAGTGACTGGTCGAGACCGAACGAACTGGCCGAAACCGAGCTGGAGTCGACCGCTTCAGCTCCGCTCTTCCCCGGAGAATCGCCACGAACTCTCGACGTCCGTCGCGGCCTCGTCCTTCGAGAGCGGGATGTTGTGGTAGAGCTGCTCGAGGTGATCCATCGTGTACTCGACCGCGTAGCGTTCGACGCCCGCTCTGGTCTCGCGGTCGGTCGCCAGACAGGTCTCGATGGCGTCGACCATCGACTCGAGGTCGCCGTATTCGAACCGCTCGCCGTTATCGGAACCGATCGTGTGGTCGAACGGCGGGACGTCGGCGGCGGCGACGGGCGTTCCGCAGGCGTTGGCCTCGAGCGTCGAGAGACCGAGCGTGTCCGCGGTCGAGGCGGTGAGGAAGGTATCGATCGAGGAGTAGAAGGCGGGCAACTCCTCGCGGGGGAGGAACCCACGGATCTCGACGTTCTCCGGGGCGTCGCGCTCGAGGCAGTCGCGGTAGGGGCCCTCACCGACGATGACGAAGTCGTACTCCGGTCGCTCCTCGGCGGCACGCAGGATCTCGCTGACGTTCTTCTCCATGCTGAGCCGGCCGCTGTAGCCGATCACCGTTCGGTCGGGGTACCACTCTTCCGCGGTCGGCTGGAAGAAGTCCATGTCGATCCCCACGGGGAGCTGGACGTGTTCGACGTTTCGATCGATCCGTTCGGTCGAAGCGGTTACCACGTCGAAGCTCTCGAGGAACGCGTTCTCGACGGGAACGTACAGTCTCGAGAGCAATCCAGCGATCGACTCGAATTTGACGTTCTGGTGGAAGTACTCCTCGAGCGGGGTGTGGTGCGTGTAGATCGTCGGGAGGTCGTGTTTCCAGGCGTAGTACCGTCCGAGGACGCCGATCGGTGCGGGGCCGTGGCAGTGAACGACGTCGAGTTCGGGGAGCGTCGACGGCCGCCGGGTAAGCGGGATTCGATAGCCGGCGTAAAACGGGTTCGGCAACGATTTGACCGGGACCTCGCGGTCGCCGGGCTCGTAATCGCCGTCCGGATAGACGACGTACACCTCGTGGCCCTTTCGTTCTAACTCCTCGCGCCAGAGCTTGATCGTGTACGTTACGCCATCGATCTCGGGGAAATAACTGTCCGTGAAGAATCCGATTTTCATTCAGGCCACCTCCTGGTACAGCGACTGGTATTGCGTCGCGAGCGTCTCGAGCGAGAACTCCTCGCTCCGTCTGGCCGCGTTCGATCCGAGCCGATCCCGGAGTTCGGCGTCTGTGAGCCGCTCGAGGGCCGCCTCAAATGCGTCTACGTCCGCCCCCGAGACCTTCAAGCAGTCCTCGCCGTCCGCGAGCCACGAGAACGTCTCGATGTCGCGCACGAGCACCGGTTTCCCGGCGGCCATCGCCTCGAGCAATGCGATCCCCTCGTTTTCTTCGTGCGTGGGGAAACAGAAAATGTCGCCCGCTGCGAACGCGCCGCGGATGTCGTCGACGTAGCCGGTGAACGTACAGTTCGCCGGGGACTCCTCGATCAACCGCGTCGTCTCCCGCCCCTTCAGGGAGCGGTCCAGCGGGCCGAACCACGCGAAATCCAGTTCGGGCAGCCGGCGGGCCAGTTCGACGAACGTCTCGAGGCCCTTGCGCTTGATGACATGGCCGACGAGGAAGACGGTCGGCGATTCGAGGTCGTATCGGTCCCGGTACTCGGCCTCGAGCGATTCGAACCCCGCGAGTTTCTCGCGGTCGACGCCGTTCGAGATGACCGTCGCCGGCGCGTCGGTGTACGTCTCGAGCAGCCGCCGGTTGTACTCCGACGGACAGACGAGTGCGTCGGCCAGTCCGTAGGCCCACCTGAGGTACGGTTTGAGCGGCTTGGCGAGCGCGTTCGTGAATCGAAAGCTCTCCCCGAAGTCCTCGGCGGTCACGTGCGTGTGCGCGATAACTGGGACGTTTCGTCGCCGCGCTCGCGTCGCGTACCAGACCGAGCGCGGTCCCATGAGGTTGCAGTGAAAGACGTCGGCCTCGAGCGTCGGCTCGGTCGTGTACGTGACGTCCAGTCGGTCCAGCATCTTCCGCTGGTGGACGACGGACTCGCGAATGCCGCCGGTGACGTGCGTTTCGAGTTCGAAGTAGTGGCTGATCTTCATACCGGACTCCCCTTGATCGGTGCGGTTACAGTCGTCCCCTGGAGACCGTCGCCGCGAACCGGCGAGCGGTGTCGTCGTCGCCGTCCGAGCGCGGCGTTACGCGACTTCGAGCCACGGCACCTCCATGAGCGCCGGGATGTGCGTCTCGATGTGGTGTTCCCAGACGCCCTCTTCGCCGAAGGCTTCCCCGTGGTCCGCGGTCACGACGACGGTGCCGTCCAGTTCCGAGGCCACGTCGGCGACGGACTCGAGGGCGATTCGCAGGTTCTCCTCGTAGAGTTCCATGGCGGCCTCCCGAGTGCCGTTCCTGACGAGGTCGGCGGGGTCGAGTTCGAGCCAGAGGCCCGCCTTCTGGGCGAGTTCGCTGCCCTCGAGTGTGTTCTCCACCTTCGGGCGGATCGTATCGCCGAGCGACGAGAGAGCACCGCCACCGCCGTCGGGTTCCATTTCGGCTTCCTCCTGCTTCCGGATCCCCTTCTGGATCTGTTTGAGCTTCTGGCCCTTCCCGCGGGAGAGGTAGGGTGCGTGTGGCTGCATGTAGTGGAGTACCGTCCGATCCGCCGTCTCGACCGCGTCCCGATTTTCGTGGTACGCCTCCGCCAGACTGTCCGGGGGGACCGTCCCGAGGGCGTCGTCCCAGCCGGACTTCCACACGTCGAAGACGTCGCTGATGTGCTCCGAGGCGGACCACTCGTAGTCGCAACTGGCCCCCCACTTCAGTTCGTTCAGCGGAATCCCCAGGTCGTTAATGAAGGGATTACCCGAGAAGTACGCGATATCGTGTTCGTCGGTAAATGTTCGATAGGCCCACTCCGGAGTCGATGAACCGGTGCTCCAGCGCTTCTCCAACGTTCCGTCGAGGTACTCGTCGTATACGTCGCTGAACACGTCGTACCGGCACGCATCCAGCACCAGACAGTAATCCCAGTCCGACTCGAGGAAGTGCTGGTCCTGCATTAGTTGCCGCTACCTTTCGAGTCGACCTACGTATTCTTATTGGTTCCCGGAAAGTCAGGGCGAGCGGCAATGTTTTGCCGATCCGACACTGCGCCGCCGGACAGTTTCGGTACCAGACCGACGTCTCACTCGAGATAGCCGAGCTCCCGCAGCCGATCGCGGGTCTCCTCGTCGGCTTCCTCGAGGGCGTCCGCCGCGTCGTCGGTCTCCGTCGGGTCGTCCCACGCGCCGCCGACCCCTTCCTCGAAGCGAGCCAGCGCCCGTTCGGTCGCAGCGACGATATCGTCGTCGGCCGGATCGACCGACGTTCGCTCCGCAGGGTCCTCGTCGAGCCGGTACCCCTCGTCGGGGATGCGGTCCGCGCGGACGTACTTCGCGTCCGTGCTCCGGGCGGCGCGCAACCGCGAGTAGGCGCGGTGATCGTCGGGCAGGTCGATGCCGGCACCGTTCGCTTTCTCCTCTAAGTGATGCAGTTCGATGACCGGCTGGGCGTACTCGACGAACGCGTAGTCGTCCCCCTCACCCTCGAGGACGGCACGCTGGCCGGCGTCGAGATCCGCAGCTCCTTCGAACGCGCGATACTCGCTCGAGAGCAACGAGCGCGTCGAGTCTCGAGCGACGACGCGGTCGGAGTCGCCGTCGCCGTCCGTCCGGCCGATTGCGTCGGGATCGACGTCCAGCACGTCGAGCACCGTGTGATAGCAGTCGAGCAACTCGACGAGGTCGTCGCGGCGATCGGCCTCGAGGTCGGGATGTTTGACCAGCAGCGGGACGTTGATGAGCTGATCGTAGAGGGCGAACTCGTGGCCGTAGAGGTCGTGTTCGCCGTGGAGTTCGCCGTGGTCGGCCGCAACGACGACGGTCGTTTCCTCCCACTGGTCGGTCGCGCGCAGCCAGTCGAACAGGCGGCCGAGTTCGGCGTCCATGTGGGCGATCTCGGCGTCGTACAGCCCGCGAATGTCGTCCCACTCGTCGTCGTCAATCTCCCGCGCGCCGGAATTGTACTCCTTGGAGTTCTGGCAGACGTCGTCGGGATCGACGCCGGGTGCGAACTCCTCGCGGAACTCATCGGGCGGGTAGTACGGCAGGTGGGCGTCCATCAGATTGACGAAGGAGAACCAGCCGTCGTCGCTCTCGCTGTCGTCGATGAAGGATCTGGTCCGATCGATCACCGACGGCGTCTTCGAGTCCGCCCCCTCGCCGCTGGCGAGTTTCGAGTGGGCCATCGCGCCGACGTGGACGAGTTTCGACGCCAGATCGCGGAGGTAGTCGTTGTCGTTGACGGTCTGCCATACGCTGGCCAGCGGCCCCGAGAGCACGTCGCCGGGGAGAACCTCGAAGAACGAGTCCTGATCGTCGAACCCGTCGGTGAGGCCGGTGTAGGGGGTGATCCAGGCGTTGGAGGAGTAACAGGCCGTGTCGTAGCCGGCCGCCGACAGGGTCGACGCGAGGGTCGTCTCGTCGTCGAGGTACGGACTCCCCTGGTCGGCCCCGTGCTGGCTCGGATACCGGCCGGTAAACAGCGAGGCGTGAACCGGAAGCGTCCACGGTGCGGGCGCGACCGCCGAGTCGAAGACGGTTGCCTCCTCGGCGAACCGCGACAACTCGGGCGTCGTCTCCCGCTCGTACCCGTATGGCTCGAGACGATCCTTCCGGACCGTATCCAGAACGACGAAGAGGACGTTCGATTGCGGTGTCCTGTCCATTACTGGCCACACGTTCCCCCATGCCAATAAAACGATTGAAGGGACGGACGGCCACCCGACACGGCCGCGTTCTCCGGTCGGCGATGATCAGATGTTTCAAGGTAACTGACGATTCATACCAGCCATGGACGAGCAAAATCGTCGGGCGTTCATCGTCGGGGCCGTCGGGACGGTCGCGGTCTTTGCCGTCCTCTTTTTCGTCGTCGGCGCGCGCGATATCCTCGATTCGTTGCTGTCGGCGGAGCCGTCGCTGGTCGCCGCGACGTTCGCGCTCGCGCTCTGCTGGCTGGCCGCCTGGAGCTTGATGCTCAAGACCGTCCTCGCTACGCTCGGCATCGACATCCCGGTCGGCAAGTCGTTCTTCATCTACGCCGGTGCCGTCTTCGCGAACAACGTCACCCCGTTCGGGCAGGCCGGCGGCGAACCGGTCGCGGCGCTGCTCATCTCGAAGACCTCCGACGCCCGCTACGAGACCAGCCTCGTCGGAATCGCGAGCGTCGACGTCCTCAACGTCGTTCCCTCGATCTCGCTCATCCTCGTCGGCGTCGGCTACTACGCGACCACCGCCGCGCTCGGCGATCGACTCGTGACGGCGGTCGGTTCGGCGGTCGTGCTGGTCGCGGGAATCGTCATCGCCATGGGGCTCGTCTGGCGGTACCACCAGGCGATCGTCGACCGGCTCCCCGGGATCGTCGCCCCTCGACTCGGCCGGCTCGGGCTCGAGCGCTTCGAGTCCGAGACGCTCGAGGAGGACCTCGCCGACCGAATGGGGCGATTCTTCGAGAACATCGAACGCGTGGCGACGGACCGGTGGCGACTGTCCGCCGTCGTCGGGCTGTCGCTCTGTGGCTGGCTCTTTCAGGTCGCCGCGCTCATGGCGGCGTTCGCTGCGCTTGGGAACCCCGTTCCGCCGTACGTCCTGCTGTTCGTGATCCCGCTGGCAAACCTCGCGGGCGCTGCGCCCCTTCCGGGGGGACTCGGCGGGATCGAGGCCGCGTTCGTCACGCTGCTCGTTCCCACGACCGGAATCCAGGCGTCGGTCATCACCGCGGCCGTCCTCATCTTCCGCGGTGCGATCTACTGGATGCCGATCCTGATCGGCGGTCTGGCCGTGTCGGCGTTCGGCGTCCGGGCGGTCCGGTAACGGGGATCCGGACGACCGAGCGCTGCAGCGATCGCCCGCCGCGATGGCCGAGCACTGTGTGACTGCTTGCCCGCCGCGACGACCGAGCGGTTAATTTCCGTTCGGCACCGATGGACGGTCGACCGACCGGCATGTACCGAGACGGACACTCCGGATTCAACGCCCTGCTGTACGCGCCGTTTCTGCCCGTGGTGAGCCGCGTCTGGTCGCTCGAGCTGGCGCTGGTCGGGGCGCTCGTGGCCGTCGGCGTAGCTAACCTCCCGGATATCGATGAGCCGCTGCCGTGGATACGACACCGCGGGCCCACGCACACCGTCTGGTTCGCCGTCCTCGTCGGGCTGGTCGCGGGCGCCGGGAGCGCCCTTGCCGTCCCCTCAACGGCGGGCGCGTTCGAGTTCGGATTCGTCGTCGGCACCGGCGGTATCCTCGCCCACCTCGCGGGCGACGTCGTCACGCCGATGGGTATCAGTCCGTTCGCCCCCGTCTGGCGGGTTCACGTCACGCTCGACTGGTTCAAATCCAAGAACGGCCGGATCAATCGCACGTTCCTGCGCGCCGGTTCGGCCGCCCTGTTCGCGTCACTGCTTCTAACGGTGTGGCTGCCCACAGCGGCTGTTCCGACAGGGTGATCACACAGTTCTGCAGGTACCGCAGCCGTGCGTCGTATCTCCGGCTCGGGGCCTCAGCGAATCGACGGGAGACCGTTCGCGCCCCACGCGAGGATGCCGATCGATGCGGTCCAGAGCAGCGCCGTCGCGGCCGGACTGTGAACCGCCAGTCCGGGACTCCAACTCGTCCGGAGGGGGAACAGCCAGTCGATCCCCTTCGGCGAGAGCGAATCGATCGCGAGATGGGAGCCGATCGCCAGTCCGACGGCGGCCGCGAGACCCCGCCCGCGCCAGTCCCCGCGACCCCACCGTCGGCCGACCGCGTAGCCGCCGACGATGATGGCGAGCGCGAACAGGGGCGTGTGGGTGATACCGCGGTGAACGAACGGCCACCTCCACCCCGCGGGAAAGAGGAAGTCCGCGTCGGGAAGGAGGCCGAAGACGATCCCGATCCGCGGATCCGCGTCGGTGAACCCCCGAACGAGGGCGTAGCCGACGACGGCGTGGGTCGCGAACGCGCCCGCGAGAAACAGTCCACGTTCGAGTTCCATCGCTCACGGGTTCGAGCGGTCCCACCACGTACCTTATGGTTCCCGGACGCCGGATCGACGCGTACAAACGTGGTCGACGCTGCCGTCGAATCAACAGTGCTTACATTCGGGACCGACTATGGACCGGGCATGCATCCGTTGCAAATCGAGGGGCTGCCGCCCTGGCTCGAGTCGATGTTCACGTCGGAACTCGCGTTAGCGGTGTTCTTCGGCATCTGCGTTCTCGAGGGGGCGATGCTTCTGCGGTTCATGCCGAGCGAACTCGTCGTTCCGGCAGCGTTGGCGCTGATCGGGTCGTCGATCCCGCAGGTGATCGCGATCATCGCTATCGCGGTCGTCGGAACGACGGTCGGCCAGTTCTGTCTCTTCTGTCTCGTCCGCCGCGCCGGTCGGGAGTACGTCCTGCAAAAGCGCTGGTTTCCTATCACCGAGTCGCGACTCGAGCGCTTCGACGGCTGGTTCGATCGCTGGGGCGGCCTGGCCGTCCCCGCGAGCAATACGATGCTGTTCGTTCGCGGACTGCTGACCGTCCCCGCCGGGCTCTCGGAGATGGATGGCCGCTCGTTCGTCGCGCTGTCGGCGATCGGCTCGCTGTCCTTCCAGACGATCCTCGCGTCCCTCTACCTCGCCGGCGGCCATCTGTTGGCGTGATCGATCGGCTGATTCAGCCCCCGTAGACGCTGCTTCTCAGTACAGCTTCGCGTTCCTGCGTCACCGGACTGCAAAATCGAAAACTGCGATCGCTTCGTCTTAGCTCCCGCCCTGTCGGTAGACGGGAAGCCGGAATCGGACGCCTCTGTCGCGAAGCTGCCACCCGATCTCGGTGCCGACCCACGTCAGGCCCGTCAGGAGCGCGACACCGATGGCGGCGAACTCCGAGGACCCCATCCAGACCGGGCTGATGAAGAGGAGGGCGTTGTAGATCCGGTGTGGCAGGATGGACTCGATGAGATCACCGAGGAATCCGAGGGGGCTAAAGCCGAATCCGCCCCCGCCTCCGCCACCGCCGCCACCGCTACTCTCGGCTTCGGTTCGGTTCTCGAGGCCGAGCGCCTGGGCGCTCCGGCCGCTCTCGCTCTCGTCACCGGTCTCGAGGCGCTCGGATTCGTAGGGGAGCGACGACGCGACCTCCCAGACGATCTCACCGGACTGATCGACCTCCATGACGCGGTTGCCGTGGGTGTCGGAGATCAGCGTGTTCCCGTTCGGAAGCCGGTCGGCGTCCCGGGGCCACTGGATCTGATCGTCTTCCCAGAGCCAGGTCTGGGTCCACTCGCCGTCCTCGCGCTGGAACTCCTTGATCTGGCCGTTCTCGGAGTCGGCGACGAGAACGGCTGGGCCGCCCTGACTCTCGGGGATGAAATCGGGGTTGTGCTGTTCGTGGAGGACGTCGTGCTCGTTTTCGCCGCCGAGCGTCCAGTCCTCGAGCAGGCCCTCCTCCTGATCGAGGAAGACGACCTGGTCCTGATTGCGCAGACTGGCCATGATCCGGCCTTCCATCTGGCCGCTGTCGATGTACTCGACGTCGTTGATGTGGGCCCAGTCGCGCGGCCACGAGTGACCACCCTCGAGCGGGAAGTCGCTCTGGGCGTCCCAGAGCCAGTCGACGACCTCCGTCTCGGTGTTGACGATGAACACTTGGTCGGCGACCATGTCGGCGACGACGAAGTGGGTCTCGTTGATGCGATCGATGTCGTGCCACTCGCCGGCGTACTCCTTGTAGTCGTAGCGCTCGTAGATGACCTCGACCTCGCCGGTCTCGAGGTCGGTCCGCTCGATGACGTTGCGGGTACACGGCGGTGCACCACAGTTGGAGCCTTCCGTGTGGATCGTGTCCGTCGCGGCGTACTCGACGGTCAGCGGGTCGCCCTCGACGGGGTCGGCGTCGAAGTACTTGGTCCGCGAGTTGTTGTAGTAGAGGACCTCCCCGTTGGGCTGATAGGCCGTTATCGTCCCCGCGCGGCCCGATTCGGTGACGACGGTGTGATTGTCCGTCTCCGGTGCGTCCGGAACGTCATCTTTCGACGCCGTCGAAACCCCACCGCCCGCCGCGCTGACGACGACGGCGGCCGAGACGAGGATGAGTACCGCGAACGCGGCCCGGAGTCTGTTTCTCGTAATCTCCGATCGGACGCGCTCGAGCGAGGGGAGCGATCGATCGGTCACGGTTCGGTCACCATCTCGTTTCGGAGCGCCGGTTGGGGAACCATCGTCCTCCGTTTCCGAATCGAGATATTAGTACCTTTTCTAACTGGATCGCGACTCGAGGACGCGATCGACCGGACGAGATGCATCGAGGCACGGTTCGGGCGACCGGTTCGGTTCACCCGTCATCCTGGGCCTGCGTGGTGAGGACGGGAACCGGCGAGGTGCGGATCACGCGCTCGGTGAAGCTCCCGAGCAGGTGCCGGTCGAGGCCGGTGTGGCCGTGTGTCCCCATCACGACGAGATCGATACCCTGCTCGTCGGCGTAGGTCGTGACCTCTCGGGGCACCGACCCCGCGGCGATGGTGGTCGTGACGTCGTCGACGCCCGCTCGCGTGGCGGTCGTCGCCGCGTCGTCCAGGACCGTCTGGACGTTTTCCTCGAGCTGCTCGGGAAGCTCGGCCGACCCCGCATCGATCACCTCCGGGAGTTCGTCGACGACGGACAGCAGGTGGAGTCGCGCGCCGTGTCGCTCGGCGACCGTCGACGCCAGTTCGAGCGCCGCCGTCGCGTGGTCGCTCCCGTCAGTCGGAACGAGGACGTCCGTATAGGGAAACGTCGGTGACACCTCGTCGGCGGCGCGGACGGTCAACACCGGAGCGGTGCTTCTGTTCACGACGTGATCCGTGACGCTCCCGAGGACGTACTCCCCCAGTCCGCGCCGTCCGTGGGCCCCCATCGCGACGAGATCGAACTCGTCGGCGGTGGCGTGCTCGACGATCACCTGTCGCGGATCGCCCCGAACGACGGTCGTCACCACGGACACGCCGCGGTCCTCGGCCGTCGCGGCGGCGTCGGAAACGATGTCGTTTCCCTCTCGCTCGAGCGTATCGACGACGTCGTCGCCGAGTCGCGTGAGACTCGGTTCCTTCGTGTCCGCGACGTTGAGCAGGTGAACGGTCGCCTCCCGATCGACGGCAATGTCGAGTACGTGCTCGAGGGCGGCCGTCGCGGGATCGCTCCCGTCGGTCGGGACGAGGATACGAGTGGACATGGCGGAGCGTTCGGGACGGATCCGCTTATACTGTCGGCTCTCAGTCAGTGTCGTGGCGTTGTCGAACGGTCTCGGCGACGCCCACGCCACCGCTGGGATAGCCGTGGCGGAGTCAGAACGGCGAGCGAGGTGCTCACACTCGGCCACGGTAGTCGAAGAAGGATTGCGGTATAATGCCGATCCCCCGCCTCAGGTCGAGCGGCTAACTGGAGTCGATGCGAATCTCGCCGTCAGCGGTGACGGTTACCAGACAATCGCTGTACTCGAACGTTACCGATCCGCCCGAACGGAGCCCGTCCGCACGGGGTTCGAACAGCCGCTCGAGCGCGTCGGCGTTGATCGAGTAATGGAGCGGTTCGAGTTCGGTGACGTTCTCGTTCTGGAATGTTGCGACGGCGTCCGCGACGGCAACGCTGAGCGGTTCGTCGTCGAGTCTATCGTATTGCACGGAATAGTGATCCCCCATCGCGGTCGACGGTGATCGTGAACTCATCTCGGTCATGGATTAGTACGTACCCCCAGTACGCAGGTGGGAAGTCGTCCCTTGGTTCACGAGTCGTTGCAAAGAGCCTGATCGTTAACTGTGTAACGCCTCCTTCATCTAATGGTTAATCATTTAACCTCCGAAGCGGCCGCCCCCTCGAACAGGGCCGCGAACAGCTTTCGTTCGGCGGATCGAACGTGCTTGTGAAAGGCGGGCGAGGAGATATCCAGCGAGCCGGCGATCTCCTCGCCGTTCGCTCGGCGGGGCCACTCGAAGAAGCCGCCGTGATAGGCCGTCTGGACCACCTCGCGTTGGCGGTCGGTGAACGTCTCGAGAAGAGCGCTACGCGCTGGACCGTTGACCGTCGATCGATCGTCGGTCGCCCCCTCGCGTCGGGCCACCATCGACACCGAGGGCCCGCTTCGGCTGATACCGGACAACACGTCGCGAATCTCGACGGCGTCCGGCACGTCGACGATCGCGCGACCGCCCGACGCGTCGGCCACGAACTCGCGCAACCGCGCGCCGTGGGTATCGGTGATCGAACCCAGGAAGGAATCGGTGACCCGGAGCTGAAGCAACGTCTCGTCCTCGTGGTCGGCGATCGTGGTGATCTCGCTGATCCCCTCGATAGCAGTGTATTCGGCAGCCGCGAGCGATTCGTCGACCGGCTCTTCGACGGCCGCGAACACGAACTGGGCGCCGTCGGCTCGCGCCGTCGCACCCTCGTACGTCACGGGTTCGCCGAGGAACTCGGCCAGCCGACACAGCGTCGCGTCCGCCGCAACCTCGAGTTCCACTTCGGTGCGACCGTTACCGAACAGCGCGTTCTTCCGTTTGACGGCGTCGATCGCGTACGCGATCGTCTCGCCGAGCTCCGCGAGCGTCGACCGTAGCGTCTCGTCGAACGCGCCCCGTTGCTCCCCGTAGATCGAGAGGACGCCGTAGCAAAACCCGTCGTAGACCAACGGGATCGCGTACGCGGACTGGAAGTTTCGCGAGAGGGCCTCACCCCGCCATTCGCCGTCGTGAACCGACGCGGCGACGTTTTCGACGTGGACCGGGCTCCGCGTTCGAGCCGCCCGACCAGCCGGTTCGGCGGCCGATTCGTCCACCGTCGTTATCGATACCGCGTCGAGATACCCCCGTTCGAACCCGGCGTGGTATCGCGGCTCGAGGCTGTTCCCGCTCGGGTCGGGTTCGCCGAACCAGGCCAGCGAACACGACTCGAGTTCGGACAGACATTCGGGGACCCCGCGTTCGATCTCGCTCCGAGAGTCGGCCATCAAGAGGAGCTGTTCGACCTCTTGACGCACCTCGTTGGCGGCGTTGAGCCGCTCGAGGTGTCGATTCTGTCCCTTGAGTTCGCGTTCGCGTTCGCGGAGCCGACGGCTCCGCCCGATCCGGTCGAGGGCGGCTTCCGCCGTCGTCGCGAACAGCTCGGCGAGTTCGACGGTCTCGTCAGTGTACGCGTCGGGTTCGGTCGATAGCGCGACGAGAACCCCGTGTTCGCCGAGCGGAACGGAGAGACCGCTTCGAACGTCCGGCGCCTCATCGCGGACGGTCCGAGCCGCTCGTCCATCGTCGTGGACCGTCGGTTCGCCGTCCACGAACGCCTGCCACGGATCGCCGGCGTCGGGCTGGAGCGGGTGTGGCGAGCCGAACGTCGACTCGATGGCCGGCGAGTACGCCGCCGGCAGCAGTTCGTTTGTTTCCTCGTCGAACCGATAGACGACGGTTTCGAGGTCGAGCACGTCGGTCGCGATGTCGACGATGTACTCGCACGCGTCCCCCTTCGAGTCGACCGTCAACAGGTGACTGGTCGCCTCGTGGAGCGCATTCAGCGCCTCCTGATACTGGACCCGTTCGGTGATATCGTTGGCGACGCCGATGACGCGATCGATGGTACCGTCGTCCGCGATCGGTCGATAGGAGGTTTCGAAGATGCGGTCTCCAAGCCGTCTCCGCGTGTTGACTGCCACCCCATCGAGAGCGTCCCTCACGTCGGCGCGGACCGTGGGGTAATCCTCGAGCAGGTCGAAGAACGATCGGCCGATGACCTCGTCGGATTCGAAGCCGAGGTTCGCGAGCCCCTGCCCTTCCGAGAGCGTGAAGGTCCCGTCGTCGTCGAGGACGAACAACACGACGGGCACGTTCTCGACCAGCGCCTGTAATCGCTCCGTCCGCTCGGACAGATCCCGTTTGCGCTCGACGCGCTCGGTCACGTCCCGCCAGTAGACGGAGATTCCGGACGGCGAGGGGTAGATCCGGGCCTCGACCCACGCGTCGTAGGCCTCGTAGTAGGCTTCGACCGTTCGTGACTCCTGTGTTTCCATCGCCTCGACGGCGGCGGACTGGAACGGAGTCTCATTCATCTCCGGGAAGACGTCGAGGATACGGTGACCGATCAGATCGGATCGTTCCAGGTCGAGTTCCTCGAGCGCGCGATCGTTGACGTAGGTGAACCGCCAGTCCGCGTCGAGGGCGTAGAACGAGTCGGTGACGCGTTTGAACGACTCGCTCAACTCCCGTTCGATACGGTGGAACTCCGTGATGTCCCGTATCGACGCGATGATGCCGTCGACGGTGTCGTCCTCGAGTCGGTTCGTGAGAGCGGCCTCGTGGACGTACCAGCGGCCGTCCGCGTGTTTGCAGGTGTACTCGACGGTTCGTCTGGTCCCGAGTTCGCCCTCACGAACCGCGTCGAACTCGTCCAGTACCCGCTGCGTATCGTCGGGGTGGATGTAGTCGAGCATGTTCGTCCCGGACATTTCGTCCGCGGTGAACCCCCCGACGCGTTCGACTGCCGGGCTCACGTCGGTGACCGCTCCCTCCTCGTCGAGGACGATCAACAGATCCGACGACTGTTCGATCAACGTCCGATACAACTCCACCCGGTGGTCGGCCGATCGCTCCATCGCGGTGAACTCGACCGTCCGCCGGAGCCGATGGGTCAGCAACGGCGGCTCCTGAATGGTCGTCTTGGCGACGATTTCGGTCGCACCCTCGTCCCGGAGTCGGTCGATCGACTCGTTCGCAGCCGAATCAACCGCGTAGACGACCGGACACGTGCCGTCAACGGCCGCGAGGACATCTCGATCGTCGGTCAGGACGCAATCGACCGTCTCGAGCCGGTCGTCCGTGAGGTCGGACGCGTTCGGAACGGATTCCGCGACGGTCACCGCTTCGTCCGCGAGCCCCGCCGTCGCCGTCCGGATCCACTCGGACGAGCCGACGGAAAGGGCGCGGACGGGCGTCGT
Organism: Natrinema soli; assembly: GCF_028618695.1. The sequence goes on from NZ_JAQIVI010000365.1 coordinate 16,278, forward strand.
CTCAGGTTCCTCGAGACTTCGAACCATACCCCTGCTGGGGGCGGGGGAGGGAAAAAGCTCGCGTCGGTTCCGGCTCCGAGCGGCGGCTTACTCGAAGACGAGCGGGCCGTGATCGACCAGGTACCCGTCGTCGCGTTCATCGATAGCGCGGGCTTCTCGGAGCCGGATTCCCCGTTCCATATCAGTCATGACCGGCGTTTCGTAGTAATCCGCCTCGTACTCGAACGCCCCACCGTCCTGACGGCGGCGCTCGACGAACGCTCGGTGACGCTCGAGGCGAGCGCGGCCGACCGATCGCGACAGCGCCGGCACGTCGTCGATCCGGTCGTCGAACACCTCGAGGAAGGCGTCCTCGAGTTCGAACCCGATCGAGTTTCGGCCGGCACACATCGCCGCGAGCGCGGTCGTGCCGGTGCCCCAGAAGGGGTCGAGAACGGTATCGCCGTAGGCGGAGTACATACAGATCAGCCGGTAGGGGATCTCCAGCGGGTAGGCCGCCGACCGCTCTCGGAGTTCGTCGTCGGCCTCCTCGAGGGACTGCAACTCCCCCGTGACGTCCGTCCAGACATCCGAGAACCAGCGGTTGCGCTCCTCCCAGAAGAACGCGGCCTCGTAGCGCCGGTCGGCTCCCGGCTCGAACGCGCGGCGCTGGTCTCCCTTTCGGAAGACCAGGATGTACTCGTGTTCCAGCGTCACGTAGGCGTTCGGCGGGATCATCCCGCTGCCCATGAACTTGGCCGCGCTGTTCGCCGGTTTGCGCCAGAGCACGTCCGGCAGCGGATCGAATCCCCGTTCCTCGAACGCCGCGAGCACGCGAGCGTGGTTCGGATAGACCCGAAAGCTCCCGTCGATCGATCGGGTCGCATCGCCCACGTTGATGCAGGCGATGCCGCCGTCGACGAGCACCCGCTCGAGTTCGTCCCAGACGGACTCAAGTTGGTCGTGCATCCCGTCGAACGCGGCCTGACCGTCCTCGTCGGCCAGTGCGTCGCCGATCGCGGGATCAAGCTCGGTAAAGAGGTCGTCCCACATCTCGATCATCGGATACGGCGGCGACGTGACGACGAGTTCGACCGACTCGTCGGCCACGCGCGAGAGATCGCGAGAATCACCGGCGAAAACACGGTGGGTCGTCTCCATTGACCGTATACTGTCTGCGTCGGTCCCTTAGCTCCTTCGTCAGTGCGACGACACGGATTCGAAAAAAACTCGTTCGAGACACCGGTCGACTCGGCGGAGCACCGGCCGAACCGGAGTGGCGCTGTTCGGATCAGAGAGCGGTGGTCGGATCCGCGAGCTCGGTCGCGCGGAGAACTCGTTACTCCTCGCTTGCGTCGCTCTACTCCTCGCTTTCCTCGCCGGCCTCCTCGGCTTCGGCCTCCGCCATCTCCTCCGACTCCGCCTCATCGTCCGCGTCGCCGCTCGTCGCCGGTTCGAACTCCTCGATCGGCTCCCACTCCTCTTCCTCGCTCGAGGCGAGGTGACGACGGAGCAACGCGGCCCCGGCGAGCACGCCCACGGCGAGTAGAAGTCGGGGGAGCCGCGATGTCGAGCCGGTATCCGATTCGTCCTCCATCTCGGCCGCCGTCTCGTCGGTCTCTTCGGTCGATTCCATGACGTCCTCGATGATCTCCGGCTCCTCGAGGTCCTCGATCGGTGACTCCTTGAATTCGGGTGATTGACGACCCACGAGAAAGCCAACGGCCGCGCCGAGGCCGAACAGGGCCCCCGCGAGCGGTAGTCGTCCGCCCGATTGCGATCCCTCGGACTCCTCGACGGCTTCGAGAATCGACTCGCGCATCGACGAGTCCATTCCTCTGTTGATCGCTTCCTTGACGATGAGCTCGGACAACGTTTTGTCTTGTTGTTCCATCTCGGGCATAATTCGCTCCGACCACACCACCGTACATAGTTCTGTTCACCGTTTCCGTTGTCAGATCCACCGGTCTCTCTCGTTTCAGGGAACGTTTTTGATAGACAAGCTATTTAATTACTTGTTTACCGGCGCGGCGACCGACTGTTCACCGGCCATCGCGGTCGGTCGCTGTCGATCTGTAATTCGCGTCACGGTGGGCTGAACTGGCCGGAGATCCGATATCGGCGGAGTTTCGTTGGGGAAATCGGTTCCTACGTTCGCTTCCGGTGGGCCTCGAGTACGCTCCGTTCGTGCGGGCGCGGACGACTGCCGAGTGAGTCCTCGATCGACGGGCGACGCGAGCCGTCCACCACCGATCGGCTGCGTCGTTGATCGATAAACCGACTGCTTCCCGTGCTATAAGGTCTCATCGGCGCGACGAGGGCGAAGAGAGGTGTAGAACGCCTTCCATAACGAAAGGGATTCGCTCGAAACGGATCTGGATATGAGCGTTTTCCGCCAGCCCGGGGTCCTCGGCCGATCGACGCGGCGACGCGTGGTGGGCGTCACCGCGGCGCTCTCGGCCGCGGCCGTCGAAATGCTCGCAGTCGGGTGCTGGTTTGTCCTCGTCGTCGACTCGCGAACGACGTCGACCGCACTCGCTGGGCTCGGGGTGCTCTTCTGCGGGTCGCTGCTCAGGGCCGGCGTCTTCGGCGCGACGGTCAGCGATATCGACGACCTCCTGCAACCGCGGCGACTCGGCGTGACGGTCGTGCTCACGACCGGGTGGATCGTCTGGCTGCTCGTGGCCGAATTGATCGGTGCCGTCCCGGGCGTCGTCGTCGGGACCGTCGTCCTCGCCGGGATCCTCACCGCACAGTTCCTCCTCGAGCGACGCGTCTTCAGACGATACGCGTCCACGCGCGTGACGTTCACGCCGGTGGTCCCGGGACTTCTGATGGCCGTCGGCGCGTCGACGCTACTCGCGACCACCTGGTTTACCGACTGGAGCCTCTCCTCGCCACCGGTTTCGCTCGGCGTCACGATGGCCGTTCTCGAGGTCGAGGCGCTTCACGTCGGCGTGCTCGTCTTCGGACTCTTCGCGTTTCTCGCCCACCAGTACCGATTCCAGCGGATTCTCGACCCCTGAGACAGTCTGCTGTGACTGTGTCCCGGCGCACCGTATGGCGGTCGCGGGTGCGCCGGAGCTGACTGACAGGACTCCGTGTGACGCGTGCGGCTCGACCGGAGATCGACCGCTCACTTCCCCTGTGCACCCACGTTCTGATCGCTCTCGAAGGTGTCCGGATCCGGCTCGATCGCCGCGTACTGCACCGCCCGCCGACCCAGTGTCGTGACCCGCTTCTCGAGTTTCGGATCGACGAACTCGCCGTCCTCGAAGGCGGCACTCGCGTTCGGAATCGCCGACTCGTGGGGGATCACCCACGCGTTCAGCGTCCGGCAGACCGACCGCATGTGCTCTAAGGTCGTCACGGGAAAGGCACCGCCCGAAACGGCGAGGAGTCCGACGGTCTTGTCCGCGAACTCGTCGAACCCGCAGTAGTCGATCGCAGTCTTCAGCGGCGAGGCGTACGACCCGTGATACATCGGCGAGCCGAGAATGATCGTATCGGCGTCGCGAACCCGGGCCGCTAGCGCCTCGGCATCGCCCGCATCCTCGCGGTCTCGGTCAGCGTCGAAGAGCGGGAGGTTGTACTCCCTGAGATCGAGCAACTCGGTCGTCGCGCCGGCCCGTCCGGCGGCTGAGAGGGTAGCTTCGAGTGCGGTCCGAGTGTGACTCTCCTCGCGGAGACTGCCACAGAGCGCTGCTACGTGGACATCGCTGTCGCTCATGCCTATCCGGACGACCGGAAGCGGGAAAAGCAGCCCGAACGTGACCGTTTTTGAGACGGTCCGTTCGGAACGACGCCCATCGTGTGACGACTATAGTAGCCGCTGCAAGTCAATGCACGTCTGATCGCACGACAGCTGCGCGATCAGTGCGTAAATAGTTGCAGTTGTTACTATAGCCGTCGGAGAATCAACCGTTGCAGAAATGCGGGACGATATCGTGTGCAGTTGCGTCTCCTCGCGGCGCTCAAGGATGTCCTCCGTCTCGCTTGAGTGTGATGAAAACGCGAGTCGCGAAAACGGGTGAATTCGAGTTAGGCGGTCGTCGCGGTCGTATCCGACGTTCGAACGCTTCCGTACACGCCGACGAGCGAGAGGATTGCGATGATCGCGCCGCCGAGGCTGTTGATTCCGATCACCAGTTCGCGGTCGATTCCGAAAACGAACGGCGACGCCGCGATCCAGATTCCGAGCAACACGAGGATCGCGGCGAAGGCGATGGTCTGAGTGCGGCTTTCGCCGTTTCGGTACGCGTGTACCGAGGCGACGAATGCGGTCACAGCGCCCACGAGGACGTTGTGGAGTCCCATGTTGCCCGTGATCGTAAAGACGACCGCCGATGCCATGATGAAGGCGCCGAGTACCGCCGTCAATCCGGCCGTTCGTTCGACCAGTACCGACGAGTCGTCCGCGGATCGCGTTTGGCTCATATGCAATGCAACGTGACCTTTGTATTTGAGGGCACCGACCGCATATTCGATCTGGTAAGTAACCGAATCTGATGAATGAATCCGCCGAACGAGCGGGGCATCGACAGTCAGCACGGACCCGATCGGACGACGGCCGTGGAATCGGTGTCTCTCCGTTCAGCTGCGATTCCGTCGATGCGTCGTCCCGCCGGAATCCGACGCCGTTCGGCGATCGACCGACGACGACCGGATCGTCAGCGGTCGAGACGAGCGACTCGTGTCACTGCGGGTCACCGACCGTCCGGGAGCGAGACGACCCCGTCACCGACCTCGAAACGCATTCGAGTCTCCGTATCGACGGTCAGGCTCACCGAACCGGTCTCGAGCGTATCGGGGCGCTCGAATCGCGCGACGACGGTACGAACCGTGTAGTCGTCCGTTCCGGCACACGGGCGTCGGTAGCAGCCGAACGCGTGGATCCCGTCGTCGGTCGGTTCGAGCCGTTCGAGGTACGGCGTGATGGTTCCGGACCCCCAGCCGGTCTGGACGACGAGGATCGCCGCCGACTCGAACGCCGTCGACTCGATCAGTTCCGCGGTCGGTCCGCTGGCGTTCCGATCGACGCGCTCGAGATCGCCGGCCTCGGTCAGAAACGTCGCGTAGAACTGCGACCCCGGGCCGTCGGTCTGAAACGCGAGTCCCTCGTCTCGAAGGATCACCGACGAGGTCGCTTTCTGTTCGAACTCGAGCGTCGGCTCGGCGGGCATGTTCTCGCAGAGCCAGAGCGGGTCGCGACTGCCGTCGGGACCGCACGAGGGGACGGTGATTTCGCACGGCGGTTCGTCGACCGCCGCGTGGCCGCCGTCGGACGGAGGCACTTCGAACGGCGCGAACGCGATTTCGACCGCGCCGTCGGCGGTGTACGTGATATCCACGTCTCCGTCCTTCGTGCCAGGGGTCGCCTCGACGTCGAACGCGAACGGTTCGGTCGCCGTCGCTCCGTCCACCGAGACCGTGATCGTCCGTGACTCACCGGGACTGGCGATCCCAGGGATAGCCGCGGTCGCGCTCGGCTCGACCAGCCGCTCGTCCTCGGCGGTCACCGCGTCGGTATCGTCACCGCGAACGTCCGTGCGGTTCCGGCCTCGTTGTGGAGTCGGCCATCGATCGATCGCTCGTCCGCCTCACCGTTCGGCTCGTCGGGGGTCCCGTTGGGCTCGTCGCTTGGTCCGTCGGGCCCGTCGCTTGTTCCATTGGGCTCGTCACCATCGGATTCGGTATCGGCCGAGAGACAGCCGGCCAGGATCGCACCCGACATCACCCTCCCTGTTAGCCGTAGCACGCGTTGTCGGTTGACGGTCATACCGTCCCGTCTCGGGGATTGATTGAATACCTTCGGCTAGCTGAAACGGTCGATGTAGTTTTCGATCGATCGCCGGTGCGGTCGAGTCAGCGCCCCACTGACGCGTGACCGAGCAACTCCGGTCCCGAGAAACGCTCTCCCCGCGTCGGCGATGCCCCGTGGGCGCTAATTCAGGCTCGGTGCTTATCGCACGCACGGCCAAACGAAGTCATATGAGTGAGTTTACCGACCGGCTCCTGTTACTGATCATCGCAATCGTCGGCCTCGGTAGCCTGATCGTCGCGTGGATCGGCGGTTTCGTCGTCGCCGGAATGAGCGGCATGACCGAGACCATCGGCCTCGCCGTCCTCGTCTCGCTCTTCCTCATCGCGTTGATCGGCGTCTGGCACGAGTTCAACGAGATCGATACGGAAGAGGGCTAAGAGTTGTCTTCGAAGCAAGCCGAAGCATCCGTTGGCCTCGACGGTCCCTTCGCATAGCCACTGCGGCGATACTCTCGGTCTCGGCGGTCGGCGTCGACGTGGACCCGCGGCGGGCCGTCCGCGTGATACGTCAGCGCGTTATCGATGAGGTTCTGGCAGACCCGCCGCAACTGGCTCGCGTCGCCTTCGACGACGAGTCGCTCGTCGCTCGTTACCTCGGCGTCGGTCTCTTCGATCTGTAACTGGAGATCGTCGATCACGTCCCCGACACGGCGTCGAGACCGATCGGTTCGAGCGGATCGCCCCGCGCCTCGACGCGGGAGTGTTCAGTTCCGAAAAGTCGCAGCGTACTCGCCAGGTCGTCCGGCGTCCTCGAGCGTCCGTGACGTTCGTTCTATCAGTCCGATGCAGAACACTAATGACCGACGGTGACCGTGCTTCTCGTGTGAAGGTGGCAGGATAATGACAGCATGTGCCCGGATTCAGGCGTCACTGCTCTGGCGAATGGTCGTCGCCCTGGCCGTGCTGACGGTCGTCTCGATACTCATCGCTGCGACGGCGATCGTGGTCGGCGGCTCGCTCGCGTGGCTCGGGATCCTCGTCGTCGTCTACGTACTCGAGACGCTGCTCCTGCCGTTTTCCGGGGATATTTCGGGTTGCTGCAGTGGACGCTCACGCATCCCCTCCGCGTCGCGATCGCGAGCGGGATTCCCCTGCTCCCGGTCCTGTACTACTGGCCGGTCCGGGACGAAATCCGGGAGTTCCAGGCGGAACTCGGGAAAGCGGGCGCGCCGGCGTCCGAAACCCATCCCGAGCTGGCGGCGGTGGCCCGTCGGCTCGCCCAGCAGGGAGCCGTTCCGGAGCCGGCCGTCTACGTCGCCGATCGCCGACGGCCGGAGTCGTACGCCGTCGGCGGCCGCTCGAGCGGGACCGTCATCGTCACAACGGGGCTCGTGAATCGGCTCTCGGCGGGGGAGCTGGAAGCGGTGCTCGCACACGAACTCAGCCACCTCGCGAACGGCGACAGCCGCATCATGAACCTCGTGCTCGTTCCGATGCTGGTCGCCGAACACGTGGGGTCGGACGATCCGCCGTCCCGAAAACTGCTGGTCTCCCAGCCGCTTGCCTATCTGGCCCGGCTCGTCCTGTGGGCGCTCCTGACGGTCGTCACGACGGGACAGCGACTATGCTGTCAGTTCGGGATCGCGGTCCTCTCGCGCGGTCGGGAGTTCGCGGCCGACAGGGGAGCCGCGGAACTGACGGGCGCGCCGAGCGACCTCGCCAGCGCGCTC
>NZ_JAQIVI010000366.1 GCF_028618695.1 Natrinema soli
CGTCGTCGAGGAGGCGCTCGAGTGGCTCGGCGAAAACGAAGACGGAGAGAACGGTGGCCTCGATCCGGACGACGCGCCGTTCTGATCGGTGAGAAAAACGGTCGCGTTCGGAGTTCAGTGATTCGGTTCAGGCCGCGTCGGACTCGAGTGCGGTCTCGATCTCCTCTGCGAGCCAGACCGCCGGCGGCACATCCTCCTCTTCGACGAACCGCGTAATTTCCTCGCCCTCGTCGTTCTCGACCACGATCGTCGGAATGTACTCGATATCGTACTCGTCGACGCCGGGCCCCTGCTTGTCCTGATCGAGGCTGAACTCCTCGATCCGCTCGTCGGGGATCTCGGCGGCCTCGAGCGCCGCGCCGAAGTCGGGCAGCAGGGCGCGACAGTCCTTGCACCAGTCGCCGGCCCAGATCTTGTACACCAGTTCGTCGCCGTGCGCTGCGAGCGTGTCGACCGCGTCCTCGTAGGACGCCGCGTCCCACGTGGGGTTCGGCCGCATGGTCTCGAGACTCATACGCACGCCTTGCGTCTCGGACGGCTTAACCGCGGTGTTTCTGGCAGTGACTTCGCTCGAACGTCCGTCCGCCGGTTCTCGTACCCGATCGACCACCCACCGCTGGGTGGGACTGAAAGGGGCTGACGGGGTCGGGGAAGACGGGCGACGCAAGCACTGTCCGAACGGAGTGAGGACAGCGCGCAGCGAGCCCCTCGACCCCGTCAGGGGCTTTCTGGGTAGTTGCGGGTCTGAAACGCGCGTCGTGGGAGGAACCGCGACCGACGACTAGCCGGCACGTCCTGCCTGAGTCCAGTACGGGTTTACGTCTCGATTCCCTACGAGAGTCCAATGAAAGGGAGTATCCTGGACACCATCGGTTCGCCGCTCGTCCAGGTCGATTCGCCGGAGGGTGTGACGGTCGCCGCGAAGATCGAATCGTTCAACCCCGGCGGCTCGGCCAAGGACCGGCCGGCCCGCGAGATGATTCGGGCGGCCGAGCGCGACGGCCTGATCGAACCTGGCGACTCGCTCGTGGAACCGACCAGCGGCAACACCGGCATCGGCCTCGCTCTCGTCGCCGCCGCCCGCGGCTACGATCTGACGATCGTCATGCCGTCGGACAAGTCGAAGGAACGCCGGCGGATCATGGCCGCCTACGGGGCCGACCTCGAGTTAGTCGACGGCGACATGGCCGACGCCCGCTCTCGTGCCGACGAACTCGAGGCGACGGGCGCGATTCAACTCGGCCAGTTCGAGAACCCGGCCAACCCCGACGCGCACTACAAGACGACCGGCGAGGAGATCATCGAGCAGGTCGGCGACCGCGAGATCGACGCCTTCGTGGCCGGCGTCGGCACCGGCGGCACGATCTCGGGAACCGGCCGCCGGCTCCGCGAGGAGTTCCCCGAGATGGATATCGTCGCCGTCGAGCCGGACAGAAACGCCGTCCTCTCGACCGGCGAGGCCGGCACCGACGAGTTCCAGGGAATGGGTCCCGGGTTCATCAGCACCAATCTCGATCTCGATCTGCTCGACCGCGTCGAGACCGTCAAACTCGAGGACGCCGAGGACGAGTGCCGCCGTCTCGCACGCGAGGAAGGCGTCCTCGTGGGCCAGTCCAGCGGCGCGACGAGTCTCGTCTCCCAGCGCGTCGCTCGAGAGATCGCCGATCCCAGCGTCGACTGTCCCGAGGTGCCGACCGCGTTCGACGACGGCGGCGAGCCGGCTTCGCCCGAGACCGACGGCGGTCGAGCGGCCGAGGACTGTCCGCTGGTCGTCACCGTCTTCTGGGACAGCGGCGAGCGCTACCTCTCGACCGGCCTCTTCGACTGAGCGGGGAGCGGGCGAGACGCTCGAGGAATCGCATCTAACGAAAAGAGTCCTTTCACCTAGCCGAACCGCCTTTACCCCCCGTTCGTACGGTAGTTACGATGACACGTCCCTCCAGACGGACATTATTAGGTAGCACTGCGACGCTGATCGGTCTCTCGGCGGGCTGTATTGCCGACGGCTCCGAGAGCCCGTCCGACGACGATGACGATCGGAGCGACGCCGATGAGGGCTCGCCGGCTCCTGACGGTAACGAGAGCGACCCCGAGTCGGTCGGCGAGGACGGAGAGATCGAGGATCTCCCGGACGGTGTGGCCGATTACCGGACGCTACCCTACCAGTACGGTTCGTCGTCGGCGGAGTCCGACGTGGGGCTCCTCCGGGACGCCGACGACGCCGCGAACTGGCTCGAGGAGCGATTCCCGTCCGACACGGAGCCGCTCGACGAGTTCGTCGACGAGACCGATTTCGAGACGTCGATCCTCGTGTCGCTCGAGTCCAACGCGCCCACTCCGTGTTACGAGATGGTCCTCGAGTCCATCGATATCGTCGAGAGCGACGGTGAGGAGGACACCGGGACCGACGGCGACGACGAAAGCGACGAGGGAGGTGACGATGACGGTACCGACGAACTCGTCCTCGAGGCGGCGGTCCGAGACACGTCGGCCGAGGACGATGTCTGTGTCCAGTCGATCGCGACCGTCGGCCGTCTGGTTCGGGTAACCTTCGAGTCGGAGCCGCTGACGACCATCTCGGCGACCATCGTCGGTCACGACGGCAGTACCACGACCGTCTCGATGGCCAGCGACAGTGCGTCCGCGTCCGAGAGCACGAGTACTGATTCGGAATCAGGCCGCGGTAGCGATAGCTAACCCGCCAACAGTAGTGAGTGATACAGTTTCTTTATTTATAACTGGGTGAGAAATAAAAATACGGGTTTAGTAACCACAGATGCGAACTTACCGCTGTAACTTCTGTCTGATGGCAATATAATTGTGAGAATCGTGCTAGATACAGAGCGCATATGTTTCGACTATTGGATTCTGGAGACCACGGTGACTATGGGTGTGGAGGAGTCCGTGCCCGCCTGAGTGTGAACTACTGTGAATCCACAGATCGTTCGAGAGTTTTGAGACCAAGATAGACGACTGCTCCTACGAAAAGACCCTCTATAGCTGCGTTCACCACGACAGATTTGATGAAAGTTAGCTGTATTAATTGAGTGACTGCTGTACCAAGAGCCGCAAAAATGCCGGCGGCAAACGCAAATTTGAGCCTAACCATATTATTGTTAGAAAATACATATTTATGGCTGTTTCGGTGGTAGATAGAACTCATTATATTTCCCGTACTGAATACCCCCTCTGTACTGGGTGGAATTTTTCATGGATATCTCTGCATAAACAATCTGTGCTACTATCTACTGGTGACGGCTCGTGGCAATTCGAGAAACGCTTACGGAGAGTATTCGGCTTCGGTCAGACGGACGACGAGGGTGTCCTCGACGTCCCTGAGATCGTACTCGGGGAGTTCGCCACCGGTCCGGCGCACGTACAGCGGTTCGACGAGCCGATGGGTCGGCTCGGCGGCCCTCGCTCGATCGGCTTCGCTCGAGTCGTCCGCATCGTCGTCTCCCTGACGTTTGTCCCCGTTGGCAGCGTCGCTCGTCCCGGTCGAGTCGGGACCCGAACTCGCGTCCGTTGCGTCGTCGGCAGTCGCGTCGGCTCCCGCGTCGATCCGCTCGAGGCCGTAGATCTTGCAGAACTCGGCCGTTTCCGCCGACTCGATCTCGCCGTTTCGGAGCCGTTCGGCCAGCGGTCGCGAGAGCCACTCCGCGTCGCTGATACTGGGCTCCTGGACGAGTGCCTCGTCGACGAACCGCGTGAGATACCAGTTGAGATCGTTCAACAGTGAGACGGCAGCGCCGACGCTGACCGTCCGGACGGCGAGCGAGTTCTCGAACGGCCGCTCGAGGTCGTACGTCGCGAGGGCCTCGCGGGACGTCTCTCGGGAAAGCAGTTCGTACTGGAGATTGCTCCCGGCCTCGCCGACGAGACAGACGCGGGTCACTATATTGTGGTGGGTGCGACGGTGTAATGTCGGTTTCGGCTTCTAGACGAGTTTCTCGGAACGTTCCACATTCGAAACGCGGATTCCGTTGCGACGACAGCGATGATGAAAGCCCCTGGCTCTCTCGAGTCGAGGGGCTCGCTGCGCGCTGTCCTCACTCCGTTCGGACAGTGCTTGCGTCGCCCGTCTTCCTCGAGAGAGCCAGCCCCTTTCAGTCCCACCCGGCGGTGGCCAGCTGAGTCAGCTTCGATCAGCGGGAAGATGGTGAGTCGCAATCGTTAGGGCTCGACCAGTTCCGCGTTCGCCGCCGCGTCCTCGGCGCGCTCGAGCAGGTCGTCCGGTTCCGCGGCGAGCAGCGGCTCGAGGCGGGCGTTGGTTTCGACCTGATCTGGAGTGACTCGGTTGCAGCCGGCGTCCATGGTCGAGTCCGTATAGGTACCGATCTCGCGGGCCTGGGCGACGATGTACTGTTTGTCGCGGGTGAGGAGGGGACGGTGGATCGGGAGTCTGGTAGCGCGGCTGGTGACGCCGAGGTTTCGAACGGTCTGGCTGGACTTCTGGCCGGCGGCCTCGCCGGTGACGATACCGTCCGCGTCGACGCGCTCGGCCAGCGTCTCGGCGGCGCGGTAGAAGAAGCGCCGGAGGGAGAGCATTCGACCCTGCTCCATCTCGCTGACGAGGAGATCGACGGTCTCGCCGCCGGGAATCTCGTAGACCTGCATGTCGAAGTTCGGCGCGTATTCGGAGAGGATTCGAACCGTCTCGAGCGCGCGCGCCTCGTGGTCGATCCCGCCGTAGTCGCCGAGATCGACGTAAGCCGGGATAACGGGACTGCCGCGTTTCATCATCTCGTAGGCCGCGACCGGCGAGTCGATCCCGCCGCTGACCAGCGCGATGACCGGCTCCTGCGAGCCGAGCGGGAGGCCGCCGGGGCCGTCGACGTACTCGAGGTAGATGAACGCCACGTCCTCGCGCACTTCGACGCCGAACGTGAGATCGGGATCGTCGAGGTCGACTTCGGGCTCGAACTCGTCCGCGACGGTCTCCCAGATAGCGGTGCCGGCCTCGCGGGCCAACTCCTCGCTATCGTAGGGGAGCGTCTTGTCCGACCGGCGCGCGTCGACCGCGAACGTCCCGCCGTCGTAGTGCTCGCGAGCGGTCTCCTCCAGCGCCTCGAGGATCCGTTCCTTCTCGGTGCTGACGGTCAGGGCGGGACTCGCGGAGACGACGCCGAAGGTGTCCGCTGCGGCCGCGGTCGCCGCCTCGACGGCGTCTTCGCTCGTGTGAATCAGCGGCCGGTTCCACCGGCGCTCGACCTCGCCGGGAATCGATCGGTCGGCGAGGAGGGCCTCGAGATTCTCCGCGAGGAGCCCCTCCATGTACCGCTTGACCCTGTTGCTCTTGGTGTTGACGTCCCCGTGACGGACGAGGACGGTATCGGCTCCCGGCGGGTGCATGGACTGTGCTAGTCGGCCGCGGCTATAAGGGGGTTACGAGGAGAGTATCGGTCTCGAGCGGACGCGAATCCCTCGGAGACGATCGATTCCTCGGCTTCAGAAGAGCGACACCTCGGCTTCAGATAACCGATTCCTCGACCGTCGGACTCAGGCTACCCGTGTAGGAGTAGATTCCGGCGACGAGAACGACCCCGGCCAGCAGCGGAACGATTGCGCTGAGCGCGTACAGCACGTCGTAGCCGACCGCCTTCGCGAAGGGCAGGGAGATCAGCGGGCCGAGTCCCCCGCCGACGTCCCCGAAGATGTTGTTGGTCCCCATCGCTCGACCCATCCGCTCCTCCGGCGTGAGATCTGCGAGGAGGGCGGTCAACGGCCCGCCGACGCCGCCCTGTCCCGCGCCGATCAGCGCGCAGGCGACAATGACGGCCCCGAGCGAGGGCGCGACCGTGAGCACGACGAAGCCGGCGCAACTGGTCGCGAGGAAGGCGAGTAGGACGGGTATGCGAGCGCCGACGGCGTCGCTGATCTTCCCGCCCGAAATGGTGAAAACCGCCCCCGAGAGGGCGGAGACAGCCATCAGCAGCCCGGACGTGCCCTGTTCGCCGTAGTCGATGCCGTAGCCCGCGAACTCGAGCGAGAGCGTCAGCGACTCGACCTCGAGGTAGAGGACGAGCGTCGAGAAGAGGACGCCGATGTACGCGAAGTAGAGCCCGAAGTTGACCAGCCCGACGGTGAGCGCGGGCAGGGTCGTCTCGAAGTCCCAGGGACTGATCGACGAGTCGGCCGACTCGACGTGAGTCTCTGGGACGATGAAGAAGGCGATAACGCTCGCGAGGCCGGCGAAAGAGGCCGCGAGGACGAACGCCGCGACGTTGCTGTAGACCTCGCTGACGATACCGCCCAGCACCATCCCGGCGGGGAAGCCGAAGGTGATCCCGGCCCGGACGATCCCCATGCTCGTTCCCCGCGAACTGGCCTCGCTGACGTCCGCCGTGATAGTGTACGCCGTCGCGAATACGAGCGCGCTGCCGATCCCCCACGTGACTCGCGCGACGACGAACCAGAGTTCCGGCACCGCGGATTCGATCGCGATCACGTAGCCGAACGTCGCGAGTCCCTCGATCGCCAGTCCGGCGACGAACGGTTTCCGAGTCCCGATCCGGTCGACGAGCACGCCCGCGGGCCCGTTCGCGACCAGCCGGGTCCAGCGGTTCGCCGAGAGGATGACGCCGACCATGAACGCCGAAATTCCCAGCACCTCGCCCAAGTTCGGCAGGATCGGAAAGACGACGCCGCCGCCGAAGCCGACGAAGAAGGTGCTCGCGACGACGGCGTAGACGACGGAGCGGGAGGTCGATTTCGAACTCGAGTCGGACACGGGCGGTCACTACGTGTTTCGATTCGTAACGCCGTACGATAGGCCCGTTCTTGACTATTCCGACGGCACACGTGTGATGCCGGTTCCGATCGCCGATTCCGGTCGCCAATCCCTCCGGAATTCCGGTTCGAGAAAGAAACGCAGCGGCCGATTAGAACGTCGAGAGTTCGCCCTCGATCACGCTGCGGGTGATCTCGGTCACGTCCGCGAGTTCCCGGTCGACGATCGCTTCGACGTCGGCCTCGACGTCCGAGACCGCGACGCCGTCGTCGGTGACGACGTGCACGTCGGCGACGTGTGGCTGGTCGATCGGGCGGCCGATCTGGGAGAGGAGGCGCACGCGCAGGTCGCGGATGCCGTCGACCTCGCCCACGACCTCCTCGGCGATCTGCGTCGAGAGCAGGTTGTAGATCTTCCCGATGTGGTTGACCGGGTTCTTGCCGCTGGTGGCCTCCATCGACATCGAGCGATTGGGCGTGATGAGCCCGTTCGCGCGGTTGCCCCGGCCCACGGAGCCGTCGTCGCCCTGCTCGGCGGAGGTGCCGGTGACGGTGAGGTAGATCGAGCCCTCCTCGTAGTCGTCGGCCGTATTGACGTGGACGTTGACCGCGCGGTCCGTGTGCTCGCGCGCGACGCCGTCGACGAACTCTCGGACTGACTCGACCGCCTCGACGTAGCCGTCGAGATTCGGAATGTACTCGTCGACCATCGCCGCGGCGACGGTGACGTCGATCTGCTCACCCTCGCGCTTGCCCATGATCTTCACGTCCGGACCGAGCGCCGGATTCTCTGCGGCGTACTCGCCGTTCAGTCGTCGCTCGGCCTCGAGGACGATCTCCTCCGTCTCGGTTAGCGGCGCGTGGCCGACGCCGAAACTCGTGTCGTTGGCCATCGGGACGCTCACTTCGTCTTCGCCGAAGACCTCCTGCAGATCGCCGCTGCCCTCGCCGAGTTTCACGTCGACGACGACGTCCTCGCCGACGGTCAGCTGGGGGATGTTCTCCTCGAGGTACTCGCGGGCGGCCCGCAGCGCGATCGTCTCGGCGGGGATCGTCTGGCCCTCGTAGTGTTTGGTCGCGCGACCGACGATCAGCAGGTAGATGGGGTCGACGACTTCGCCGCCGCCGAAGGCGGGTGCCGCCTCGCCGGCGACGAGTTGCGTTTCGTCGGTGTTGAAGTGCAGTACCTCGCCGACGCGGTCTAGGTACTCGCGTGCGAGTGCCCCCGCGACGCTCTCGGCGATCCCGTCGCAGATGGAGTCGGGGTGACCGATTCCCTTCCGTTCGACGATTTCGACTTCCTGGTCCTCGACCGCTTGCCGCTCGATAGACTCGATCCGGATGTTCCGCTCACTCATTGGCGGGAGTTGACGGAGCGAGTTCGTATAACTTGCGGAAACAGATACGGGACAGAAAATGCTTGCAGGTAATGCGGCTGTCAACTGCCAGTCTATTCGGACTCGAGCAGTAGGCCGAGATACGAGGTTCTGAGCTGGTCGTCGGGATCGAGACCCAGCCGCTCGAGCACGTCGTATGCGCCCTCGCGAGCCGCCTCGAGTTCGGTCTCCCCGTCGATGTCGGTCTCGACCTCGACGTACTCGCCGACGTCGTCGACCGAATCGAGGGTGACCGTGTAGCCCTCGAGCGCGAATCGCTCTCGGTCTTTGCGAACGGTCGCGGCGGGTTCGAAGCCGAGGTTCGCTAGAATCGCGTCCATCGTCTCGCGGTCCGCGACGCTCGTCTCGACCTCTTCGCGGGTCTTGGATTCGTCGTCGACGAGCGGCCCCTTGTAGGTGATGCGGGTTTCGTCGGGCGCGTCCTCGGGTCGTTCCGAGCGAATACGCAACGCCTCGTCGGTCTCGGCGAACTCGCGATGGGGCGCGTCGTAGTAGGTGTCGACCTGGACGACGGCACCGCGAGGCGTCGCCTCGAGCGCCTCGAGACGGTCGCGGACGGCCTCGAGATCGGCGGGGACCTTCACTTCGACCTCGTACATGGGCGGGGGGACGGACGGCGGTCGTAAGTATCGGTCGCTCTCGCCCGAAAACGTCGTACTTAAATGTGGACGGCCGGACGTACAACGTATGACTGAGGATCAAGAGGCCGAGCTCGAGGAGCAGGCCGATGACGTCGATGAAGAAGTAGCCGAGGAAGCCGCCGACGAAGCCGAGGGGCTTCAGGAGGGCGACTTCGTCGAACTCGAGTACACCGCGTACACCGTCGAAGACGAACAGCTGGTCGACACGACCGACCCCGAGGTCGCCGAGGAAGAAGGCGTCGACCAGGAGGGCCAGGAGTTCAAGCCGCGAACGATCGTGCTGGGCGAGGGCCACATCTTCGAGGCCGTCGAACAGGGGATCATCGGCTCCGAACCCGGCGAGTCCGGCACCGTGACCGTTCCCGCCGAGGACGCCTTCGGCGAGTACGACCCGGACGACGTCCAGACCGTCAGCGCCGAGAAGATCGACGAGGACGACCGCTACCCCGGAGCGAACGTCCAGATTGACGGTGAGCAGGGCTACATCAGCACGATCATCGGCGGTCGCGCCCGCGTCGACTTCAACCACCCGCTGGCCGGTGACGACGTCGAGTACGAGTACACCGTCAGCGAGGAGGTCGACGACCGCGAACAGCAGGCCGCCGGCCTGTTCGAGATGTACCTCGGGATGGAGCCCGAACTCTGGATCGACACGGACGAAGTCGAGGAAGAGGTCCCCGTCGAACCCGACGACGATGCCGACGAGGACGACGAGCCCGCGGAACCCGAGTTCGAGACCGAAACCGTCGAGAAGGAGACGCTCTACCTCGAGGCCACGCCCCAGATGACGATGAACCAGCAGTGGATGATGGGCAAACAGCAGATCGGCCAGGACGTCATCGACAAGGTCGGCGTCGACCGCGTCATCGTCCAGGAAGTCATCGACGGCATGGGCGGCATGGGCATGGGCGGGATGATGGGCGGCATGGGCGGTATGGGCGGCGGCGACATCGAGGAAGCCCTCGAGGACGCCGACGTCGATGCCGACGAAATCGTCGAAGAGCTCGAAGGCGCGGAAGAGTAACACCACCCTGCGATCGCCGGCCGTTTCGCAGTTCACTGACGACGACCACGGACGTGCGCGTCTCGCCTTTTTCGCTCGCGGGAACGTAGACTCGATCGGCCACGATGGACGATGCGACGAGTGACGACCGCGCGGGATCGAAATCGGGCACCGGCGTCGGGCAGCCGATACAATGGGTATTGCTCACCGGTAATCGATTCGTGATCGCGGCCACCCTCGCGGCCGGGTTCGGGGCGGTTTATCTGGTGCTTTCGATCAGCGGCTTCGCACCGCTGATGGACATGCAGCCGTTGTTCTACGCCTTCAGCGGACTGATATCGGGGAACTTTACGTTGATAACCGTCGTCGTCTCGATCAATCAGCTGGTGCTCTCGCGAGAACTCCGAACCCCGGGGCAACTCGAGTCGCAGATCGAGCGGACGACCGACTTCCGCGAGGAGGTCGAAACGGTCACGAACCGAACCGCGCCGGCCGAACCGGCCGGGTTTCTCCGGCTCGTCGCCGAGAGCACGCGTCGAGACGCCCAGCGGCTCGGCGGGCTGTCCGTCGGCTCGGTGCCGGCGGACGCCCGGGACGAAATCGACGAGATCACGACGGAGATTACGGACGAGTTCGACCGAATCGACGCCCACATCGAGGCGTCCGCGGACGGTATCTTCGACACGCTCTCGATGACGCTCGAGACGAATTTCGCACACGAGATACAGCGGCTCGAGTCGGTCCAGCGAACGCACGGGGACGACGTCCCTGCAGTGGTGGACGACGCGATCGGCGACGTTCGCGATCGGTTGCGGGAGATGGATATCGCCCGCCAGTACTTCAAATCGATGTACCTGCAGGTCGAACTCTCCCGACTCTCGCGATACTTACTCTACGCGGGCGTCCCCGCCGTCGGCACCGCCATCGCCGCGCTGTTCGTCCTGACCGCGGCGGCGGGTCCGCCCTTCGGAGAACCGGTCCGCGCGGTCCTCTTTCCGTTGGCCGTGGCAGTGGGCGTCTTCCCCCTCGCGTTGCTGTTCGCGTACATCCTGCGAACGGCGACGGTCACCGAGCGGACCGCCGCGATCACGCCGTTTACGACGCCCGAGCAAGAGCCGTGACCGGCACGGGAAACGACGGGTGCCTCACGCGATGTCGCGGCTCGTGTCGATCGCGACCTCCTCCGTCAACTCGAGTTTGATCGCCTCGGTCGGCTGGCTGCCGCCGCGGAACTTGGGGATCGTCAGGTGGTTCTCGAGTTCGGTGCCGGCGATCATGGTCCGGAGATCGAAGACGGCGTCGACGGCGTGGACTGTCCGCGATCGGTTCGCCGGTTCGTCGTCTCCTTTGAGACAGTGCAAGACGGCGATGCTCCCGGTCTCGAGCATCGTGGCTTTGAGTTCGTTGAGAAACGCGACGTACTCCTCGGTGTCGCGTCGCTCCAAGACGTCCATCGTGTCGATGATGAGGTTGGCACCGTCCGGCAGCGCACCGACCAGTCGCGTCGCCTCCTCGATCGGGGTGTCGCTGGTAACGTGTCTGACGGTCGGGCTGCCGACGGACGACGGGGAGGACTCGATGGCGTGGCGGACGGCGTCGTCGGAGCGTTCGGTCGAGAGGTAGAGGGTTCCGCGTGCGGCCGTGAGTTCGTAGAGGAGGAGTTCGGACTGGCTGGCCGGCTCGGCGGTGTACGCGACGAGACATCCCGGCGGGAGTCCGCCGTCGAGCTTTCGATCGAGCACGTCGATTCCGGTATCTAGCCGACCGACCATTCAATTGTGACCAATTACTGTAGTGTCTGTATAACTCTTTGCCCTCAGGGACACGTCCGCTCGAGATTCCGTCAGTGTCGCAGGTCGTGCCCGGATCGGCCCGCGGAGAACTGACGCGGCAGCGGCGACCCGACGAGAACCGACGCGATGGGGACGGCATGGAATGGGGAGATTCAAGGGGACTGCCACAGCCTACACGAACGAATGCGCCACGATCACCTCATCACGAGCAAACAACTCTCACGGGCGGACATCGAGACCGTTCTCGACTACGCGGCCGAGATCGACGCCGACCCGTCGGCCGTCGCGGACCGTCACGCGGGGACGTTGCTCGGCCTGCTCTTCTTCGAGCCGAGCACGCGAACGAAGATGAGCTTCGAGACCGCGATGAAGCGACTCGGCGGCGACGTCGTCGACATGGGCTCGGTCGAGTCCTCGAGCGTGACGAAGGGAGAGACCCTCGCCGACACCGTCCGCGTCATCGAGGGGTACGCCGACGCGCTCGTCCTGCGCCATCCCAAGCAGGGATCGGCGACGATGGCGAGCGAGTTCGTCGACGTCCCGCTGGTGAACGCGGGCGACGGCGCGGGTCACCACCCGACCCAGACGCTACTCGATCTCTACACGATCCGGGAGAACGCCGGGCTCGACGACCTGACCATCGGCATCATGGGCGATCTGAAGTACGGTCGGACCGTCCACTCGCTGGCCTACGCGCTGACGAACTTCGATACCCGCCAGCACTTCATCAGCCCCGAGAGCCTGCAACTGCCCCGCGAGGTCGTCTACGACCTCCACCAGCAACAGGACGGGACCGGAATTCGAGAGCACGACGCCCTCGAGGAGGTCCTGCCCTCGCTGGACGTCCTCTACGTCACGCGGATCCAGCGCGAGCGCTTCCCCGACGAGAACGAGTACCAGAAGGTCGCCGGCGAGTACCAGATCGACGCCGAGACGCTCGAGGCCGCGAGCGACGATCTGACGGTGATGCATCCGCTGCCCCGGGTCGACGAGATCGAACCCGAGATCGACGGGACCGATCACGCGGCGTACTTCGAACAGGCGCACAACGGCGTGCCGGTTCGGATGGCGCTGCTGGACCTCCTGTTGAGCGACGATAACGGGATCTGGGGTGATGGCGATGAGTGACGAACACGACCACCACGACGGCAACGACGATCACGAACTGCGGGTCAGCAAGATCCGCGACGGAACCGTTATCGATCACGTACACGGGGGGCAGGCGCTGAACGTCCTCGCCATCCTCGGTATCGACGGCACCAACGGCGAGGAGGTCTCCGTCGGGATGAACGTCCCCTCGGATCGCCTCGCGCGCAAGGACATCGTCAAGGTGGAAGGTCGCGAACTGAGTCAGGACGAAGTCGACGTCCTCTCGCTGATCGCACCCGACGCGACGATCAACATCGTCCGGGGCTTCGACGTCGTGGAGAAACACCGCGTCGAACGACCCGACGTCGTCGAGGGCGTGCTCTCCTGTCCGAACGCCGGCTGTATCACGACCGGCGGCGAGCCCGTCACCTCGCGGTTTTCGGTGCTCGAGGACGGCGTGCGCTGTTCGTACTGCGAGACGATCGTTCGCGACGAGATCGCATCGTTGATCGACACCTGAGACGGTCTGGTGCACCGATGTACCGGAGCAACCGCAGGGCGGTTCGCGGTTCTCCGGAACTGACTGACAACAGTCCGTCTGAGACGGGCCCTAACGGGTTTCCGGCGCGACTGCGACCGTCCTGCGGGCGCGACGAGATCGACGTGCACCGGTCCGTCTAAGCGACGTGGCGCTCGGCGTCGATTCTCTGGACGGGACAACCATCCAGAATATCTAAGTATTTGCCCCCCGTATTACTTCATGTACATGTCACGTACCGTCAAAGTCGTACTCGCCCTGTTCGTCATCGCCGTCCTCTACAAGGTCGCCTTCAGCGGCTCGTCGGACGTCGAAGTCGACTACGAACCGACCGAAGCATAGATCCGATTCCGAACGGCTTACGGGGATGGCGGCGTACTCGAAGGTATGTACGGCGTCGTCACCCGTAACGCCGAAGAAGTACGGTGGCCGGAGTTCGACCGCGGCTTCTACGAGGTCAAAGACGTGACCGGCCGGTCCGCCGAACCGATCGCCGACGGGGTGAACATGGTTTCCTGTTTCGGTGACAACGCCGCCGCCGACGCCGATCCGTCGCTGCTCCCCGTCGACGACATGGGCCGACCCGCCGACCGGGAGCGAGCGTACTTCGACTGGGCCTACATCTGCCCGTCCCGCGAGGACTACCGGGAGGGCCTGTTCGAGATCATCGACGACTGCGTCGCCGAAAACGAGGACGTCCGCCTCGACGACATCGGCTTCCCCCGCGCGGAGTACTGTCACTGCGGCGTCTGCGAGCAGGAGTTCGAGGCGAGCGAGTACGACGATCGCGTGGAGTGGCGGGCCAGCGTCATCACCGACTTCGTCGCGGAAGCGGTCGAGCACATTCCCGGGACGGTCTACATGACGCTCTACCCCGATCCCTATCCCGGCCACCTCCTCGAGCGCGCCGGCATCGACCTCGCGGCCATCGAGGAGTACGTCGACGAGTTCGTCGTCCCGCTGTACGACACGGCCTACGGAACGACCTACTGGCTCGAGACCATCGCGAAGGGGTTCGAGAGCGCGCTCGAGACCCCGTTTAATATCGAGTTGTACGCGGTAAACGTCGATGTCGACAACCTGATCCACGCGACCGAAGTCGCCGAGGAGTACGCAGACGGGGTCTTCTTCGGCTACGAGGCGAGCAACGGACGAGCGGCCCTGCGGCGGATGCAGGCCGACGAGCGCGAGGGAGTGACCCACGGCGAACCGGGCGCCGGATCGGAGTCCTGACCGCGGTCGGCGTCCGCCGTCGGTCCCAAGTGACTATTACTTCCCTCCTTCGGTCGGTATCGGTGTGAAACTCGCCCAACAACGCGTTCTCGAAACGGCTCGTCGGCATCGGATCCGTCCCCCACGTATTCAGTTTACTCGCGTTCGCCCGGATTACGAGCGGTTACGTCGTGTTCCGGACGGAACCGACGCGGCCCTTTATCTGCGTCTCGGCCGCGCTCAGTCGTGACCGAGGATCACGGCGGTGACCGCGATGACCGCGGATCCTCAGGCGACTACTATGCGACAGAACCAATCCCAGCAGTCGGCGGACACACGGCAGACGGCAGAATCGACGATGGATCAGGGCCAGCAGGCGATGGAGCAGCTGATCGAACTCCAGCGAAACATGGCCCGCACGACGCTCAGTGCGCTCGAGTGGCAAGAGACCGCCCAGCAACAGGGCCTCGAGATGACGCGATCGATGCTGCAGAACACGCCCGGCCAGCAGTTCACGGAGTCGATGATGCAGCACTATCTGCAGGGAATGGAGGCAGTGATACCCGAGATGGAGCGGGTCATGGAACAGGGCTTCGAGGCCGCTTCCCAACCCCAGATGAATCAGCGAGAGCAAATGGGGGGCCAGTGGGAGCAGACGGGCGGACAGTTCACTGACCGCGGACGACAGGATCAACAGGAGAGCGCTCGGCACGGGACGCGCGGCCGGATGGAATCCCAGCCATCCCAGGCTCGAGGGAGCCACCCCTCGTCCCAGGGAATGCAGCGCCAGTCGACCGGAAGCCAGCAGATGGGGCAGTCGACGAGCGCGCAGGGAGCGACGGATCGGCAGGGAATTGATCAGCAAGCCGAAACGCTGACGGATCAACACCAGGGGATGCAGCCGGGTCAACAACAAGGAATGCAACCGGGCCAACAGCACGGAATGCAGCCGAATCAGCAAGGGATGGGGGGAGATCAACAAGAGACGAGCGGCCACTCTCAGCCCCACCGCTCGCAACAGTCGCAGAATCCCAACCAATACACTCAAACCGGCGAGTGGATCTCGCCGGAGGAGTACGGCGGTGAATCGGCCGGTGCGACCGGCTACCAGCAGCAGCCGATGACGACCGAACCGAGCCACTCGAGGCAGTCCGAGTTTCAGCAATTCGGCGGTCAGCCCCAGATGGGCGAAACAGATCGGTCGCAGCGGGCCACCGAGCGGGCACACTCGTCGGGGCAGTTCGAGCAGGGGAACCAGCAGGACAGTCAGACACAGGGGCCACGCCAACGGCCTGAAACGCAGCAACACCGGGGGACTGAAACGCGGCAGGGACAGGAGCGAGCCCAACACGGTGGCCCGACCCAACGCAGCGAACAGGGGCTACCCGACCGGGAACGGGGACAGTCGGCACAGCAACGACAGTCACCGATGCAGACCAGCCAGGGCCGCTTGCGAGAGCAGTACTCACAGCGGATCGATCCCGATCGGCGGGGACAGGGCGAACAGCACCCCTCGACGGATCGGGGTCAGCAAGGACAGTCGGCCCAGCGCGGACACCCGTCTCCGCGCAGTTCCGAAGCGGACGCGATCCGCGAGCGCGATCGCGGCGAAACGAACGTGACCGACGAGACCGATGAGACGACCGAAACGGATCGCTCGTCGGACCGATCCGCGCGATCGGCCGCACCCGAGAGGGACGCCGACGAGAAGCACGGTATCGATGAAGAGTAGCGAGGGAACCGAACCCGGCCCCTTCGGTGACATGCGGCCCGAGGCGTTTCTCGAGGTGAATCGGGGTCCACGAACTCAGCGTCAGTCACGGGACGAAAAAACGAAACTCGTGGTGCGGCCGGGACGGCCGATCCGACGGAATCAGAGGAACGGTATTACCGGGTGTTGTCGTCGCCGAGGAGGTCGTCATCGTCGTCCCGTATCACGCCCTCGTCGTCGCTGCCGCTGATATCGTTTTCGTCCCGATCGATGCCGCGATCGTCCCTCGTTCCGGTGCCGGTTCCGGTCGTTCCGGCTCCGGTATCCATATCGCCGGTCCCGCCGGTCGTGTTGGCGCCGGAGAGGTCTCGCTCGAGGCGGATTTCGTCGTCGGTCACGCGACCGATCGCCTCCTCCTGCAGCGGGTACGTATCTTCACCGCTATCGCCCCAACCGAGCGTCGCCTTGATCGAGTCTGTGATTCCGGGATCCGGTTCGACGTGAGCTGTACCGTGCTGGACATCGGCGACCATTCCGACTTCGTCGCCGTCCGCGTTGACGACGGACTTGCCGACGTCATCGTCGGTAATCTGGGGGGACATTGCGTTTCGACGAAGGATAGAGTCGCGCAAGGTCGTGGTGCTTGCGGACGCTTGCGACCGGACGCGTTTCGGATTGCGAGACGGATGGTCGGACGAACGCGAGTCCGGTTCGATTACTCGAACTCCGGTTTCCGATCCTCGAGGAAGGCGGTCACGCCCTCCTCGTGAGCGGCCGACGTGCGGGCCTGGGCCTGCAGCAGGTTCTCGTAATCCAGCGCGTCGTCCCACAACCGACCCAGGTTCTCGTGCATCGCCTGTTTCATCATGCCGATCGTGGCCGTGGGTCCGTTCGCGAGGCCGTCGACCGTCTCTGCGACCCGATCGTCGAGTTCCGCGGCGGGGACCGCCTCGTTGACCAGCTCGAGGTCGGCCGCGCGTTCGGCGTCGAAGAACTCGCCGGTGAAGGCGAGTCGCTTCGCGGCTCGGAGGCCCACGATGTGCGGGAGCATGACGGTCCCGCCGGTGTCGGGGATCAGGCCGACCCTGACGAACGCACACGAGAACGTCGCGTCGGTGGCAGCGTAGGCGATGTCCGCGAGCGCGACGATCGAGAGCCCCGCACCGACGGCGTCGCCGTTGACTTTCGCGACGATCGGGACCGGACACTCGAGCATCGCCTCGACGACGCGGCCGAAGGTCTCGGTGACCTCCTCGTAGGCGTCCGCGGACGATTCGGGCGTCTCAGCCAACGACTCGAGGTCGCCGCCGGCGCTGAAAGCGTCGCCCGCGCCGGTGATGACGATCGCGTCCTCGGTCTCCGGAGTAGCCCCTTCGATCGCGTCGGCCAGTTCGTCCGCGGTCTCCGTCGTGAGCGCGTTGAGCGCGTCCGGGCGGTCGAACGTCAGTCGCAACACGCCGTCGTCGCTGTCGATTTTCATGTCGTACGTATCGCGTGTGAGGATAAGTAATGGTAGGTGGTCTCCGCACGAGTCACCGTCAGTGCTGTACGCGCCTCGAGATGCGTATTCAACTCGTGGGGGACTCTCCGTCGGTCGACAGCCGATAAAAACATCGAGTCGGGCGTCGGACGGGATCGCCTGGAGACGAGCGCGTTTAGTTCGTCGGAATCGGCGGTGCGGCGGTGTCCTCTTCGGTCACGTTGAGTTCGGACGTGACGAGCGCGCGGTAGGCTCGGCGCAGGCGCTCGGAGAGCGCCTGATGGGAGATGCCCAGTTCCTCGGACAGTTCCTGCATCGAGACCTCGCGGGGGATCTCGAAGTAGCCGTGATCGATCGCCGCGACCAGCGTCTCGTACTGGCGGGTCGTCAGGCCACACTGGGAGTGCGTCTCCTCGGCCAGATCGAACAGCCGGACGATCGTCGGGGTCACGTCGTTGTCGTCGAGACGGTCGTACAGTGAACTGACGCTCTCGCGGTCGACTACGCGGACGCTGAGCAGCCACGTGCCGTTGGACGCCGAGGCGCTCAGTACCGTCCCGCCCTCCTCGAGGACGATTTCGAAGGGGTCGACCGTGTCGGGTTCGAACTCGATGTCGTAGAGCCAGCGGTCCTCGTCGCTGCTGATCTGGGAGTACGTCCCGATGGCGCCCGCCTCGTCGAGTGCGTCCTCGACCTCCGACTGTGCCGGGCCGGAGAGCCAGAGGCCGTGGCCGCTCGAGGCGATCACTCGCTCCATCTCGCACGTGAGTGAGGGAACGGCCTCGAACAGCTCGCCGGTTCCGGTTCCGTCCGCCGGAATCTCGATGTCTGCGATAGATGTCATGAGTTTCACCCGTAAATAGCACGAGGACGTCCATAACCCCACTTCCAAAGCACTTAGAGGAGGTTAGAGTGACTATCACTCTATATGATTGGTTCGAGAGATGAGGATCGCAACAGCGTCGCAGAGACGGCGAATTAGTACGTCAGGTCGTTCCGATCAGCAGTGAGACGGTGACCGCGATCGCGACCAGTGCGAGCGCGATCGGAACACCGCATCGACCTCGCTCGCGATTACCGAGACGCGGATTTGCGTCACCGTGATTCGTGGCGTGTACACGACCATCCGCCGAACTCGTCGATCGTCCGGCCCAACAGCAGAACCACGGCAGAACGATCCCGGCCGCGGGCAGAACGATCCCGGTGGCGATGAGTTTGCGCGCGAGCGGTGACGACGAAAAACGGTGTGGCAACGAACGTCTGGGTCAGGACGACGCTACCCTGACTGCCCGCGGCGAGCACCGCTCGACGGTTTCTCGGAGCCGATCCGAGCTGATCGTCGTGGCTGGGTAGACGCCTCGTTCGATCGCCCGCGCTGTTGGCACGTCGCTGTTCGGACCGACGAGTCGCTTCGTCAGAACAGTTCGACGCGGATCCGGTCGGCCGCGAGATCGTCAGCGACGGCTTCGGCGTCGGACTCGAGATGACTGGTCGCGTGACCGATTCGCTCGAACGCAAGCCCCTCACGTGATGGTGTTAGCGGACAGAGTCGATCGAGCGGACGGTGTGCATCGTCTTCTACGTCGGTCGCTTGGAACGCAGCGACGATCCTCCGGGCGAGCGAAACTGTTTCGCTCGCCGAGTCCGTCGGTGCAACCGCTTAATTCGGAGCTAAGGATTCGAGCTGCCAGCGCGCTGATTCCGCTCGTATCCGCTCGAGAGCCCGTCAGGAACGCTCCAAGCGATCGTTCGTTCATTTCAACGGGTTCGAATTGAATTACCTCGATTATACGTAATAGTCCCCGTTTCCGAACGAGAGTCGTGACTTCAAACGACTCACGAACCCTGCGGTTCGGTCGGCGATCGTATCTGAAAGGCTGTGTCGTCGGACTCGGTTCGACGCTCTCAGTTGCCGGGGTGGCGGGTGCAGCACAGAGTGGGGAACAGAACGAACAGCAGTACGGGACCGTCGTCGACGTGGTCGAGGCTGGCGCTGACAACGAGGGCAACGAGTCCGTCACGCCGGTCTTGCGCGAACACGTCGACGACGATACGCTCCTCAAATTCCCGGCTGGGCGGTACTACATGGACGAGCAACTGCGGCTCACCGGGTTCGAAAACGTCGGGTTCGTCGGCGAGGACGCGACGCTGGTCCCGGCGACCTACCACGAGTTCGACGGCCCGCAGTATCGCCTGTTCCGGATGGGAACGAGCGACTCTCCCGGACGGGAGCTCCGCTTCGAGGGATTCGACATCGACCAGACGGCGTCGGACACGGGGATCCGCGTCCTCGAGGCTCAGATCGAGGACGGCCTCGTCGTGCGGAACGTCTTCATCCGCGGCGTCCACGACAGCGGGACGTGGGGGCCGGGGCTGTTCAACATCACCAACCCCGACGGACGCGGTCTCGTCGAGCGCTTCTGTGCGGTCGACGGCGGCGCTCACGTCGACGACACGCCGAACGCGGGGAACATGTGGCGCGGACCGACCGGCATCGGGGTCGACCACAATCACCGCGGAACGCTCGTGTTCGACGGCTGCGTGCTCGGCGGCTTTCCGGACAACGGACTGTACGCCTCGAGCGAAACCGGTCGAATCGACGTCGACGGCGGCCGGTACCAAAACAGCGGGACCGCCTCGATCCGCCTCGGCGGCGCGACGGGCACGATCAAGGACGCGACCATCGTCGTCGACGAGAATCCACACGACTCGAGCGGCCAGCACGCGATTCGGCTCGATCACGGGGACCAGTTCACACTCGAGGGCGTCAGTATC
Organism: Natrinema soli; assembly: GCF_028618695.1. The sequence continues at coordinate 20,369 of NZ_JAQIVI010000366.1, forward strand.
GACATCCCCCAGCCGAACGGCGACGCGATCAGGATCATGAACAGCGTCGGCACCACCTCGATCGCGGGCTCGGAGATTTCCGTCGCCGATGGATCGAACAACGCGATTCTGGTCGACCCCGAGGCGGGAGCGACGGCGGTCCAAGACGTCGACATCGAGATCAACGGGAGCGCAAACGCGGTTCAGATCCGCGGGCAGGACGCCGGAGCGGTCGACTTGGAAGACGTTCGCATCACCGGCGACGCGGACGGATCGACGATGCGCCACGCGATCCTCTGTGAGCGAAACGGCTGTCGGTTCGACGGGCTCTCAGTCGAACAGCTCGGCTCCAACAAACGCCGCGGCCTCGATCTTCGGGGCGACGACGCCACCGTCGTCAACTCCGAGTTCAAGACGACGCACACGCCGATCGTTGTCAACGGTGCGGACGACGTGACGATCGAGAACTGTTATGCCGACTCCGTAGAGGATGTTAGCTCTCTGACTATCATCGACGACTCCGGTTCCGTCTCCCGCGCGAACAACGAGTTCCCCGACGGGGTGCGAGATAATCGGTAAGGCAGCGGGATCGGCGTCGAATCAGACACGGGGCGATTCGATCCGTTTCAGTCTTGAGTGCTCGGAGAGTTTTCGCTCCGACGCTGGCTGAGATCCGTCTCCGTGTCGATTCGGGATCGGTTTTGCCGCTTGCGAATTTGCTCGCGGCGAGAAGCGGGCCGGGCGCGATTTGAACGACGTGAAGACGGTCGCTCGCTCCGCTCGCGCTGCGCTGCGACTTCTCTACTTCAAATCGCTCTGTCCGTTTCGCTCCTCACGAAATTGTTCGTCGCAAAAGCGGGCCGGGCGCGATTTGAACCTGCCCGAGAACCTGCTCACTCCGTTCGCAGGACCTCGGTCTGCTTCAGATTCCGACCGCAGGAGGAATCTGAACACACGGTCGGACGTGCTCACTCCGTTGCGCGCGACCTCCCTGCGTTCAAATCCCGCCGGTTCCGTTGCTATCGGCTCACGGAATTGTTCGCCGACAGAAAGCGGGCCGGGCGCGATTTGAACACACGGTCACACGATCGCTCGCTCCGCTCGCGCTGCGTGTTCCCTGCGATTCAAATCGCGGTCGCCGCTTTGCTCGTCACGAATTGTTCCTCGCAGAAGCGGGCCGGGCGCGATTTGAACACGCGACCGTCTGATTAAGAGTCAGACGCTCTGCCGGACTGAGCTACCGGCCCTGTACCTGCGACTTTCCCTCGGTCGTTCAAATACGTTTCCCTTGGCGGGCAGCGTGGCAGTGATCCACGGGCGTGACAGTCATCGCCCTCGAGTTGTTCCATCCGAACCGTCACTTTGTGCCACTCTTCGGGAGCGTTAAGTGCGGCCGGTCCGACCACTCGGGCATATGAGTACGGGGGTTACGATTTCGTCGATCTCTGACTACGCTATCTTGGGATGTGGGAGCGTGGGCTACGCCGTCGCGGAGGAACTCGTCGAACAGGGGAAGGACGTCTTCATCGTCGATCAGGACGAGAGCCGCGTCGAATCGCTCCGCGACCAGGACCTGGACGCCCGGACGGCCGACATCCGCGAATCCGGCGTCGCCGACCTCGTGGCCGACCGCGATGTCGTCCTCATCCTCGCCTCGGACGTCGAGTCCAACAAGCGCGCCGTCGAACACATCCGCGAGAGCGACGGCGACCAGTTCATCGTCGCCCGCGCGAGCGATCCCGTCTCCGGCGACGAACTCTCCGAACTCGGGGCCGACATCGTCATCAACCCCTCCACGGTCATCGCCGAATCCGCCCTGCGCGCCCTCGAGTCGGGCGAGCTCGAGTACAATGCGGGGAAGCTCGCCGATATCGTCGAGCAGACGGCGACGCGGCTGGCGATCGTCACCCAGGACAGCCCGGATCCGGACTCGATCGCCAGCGCGGCGGCGCTGCAAGCGATCGCCGAGCATCTCGGCATCGAATCCGACATCATCTATCTCGGGGACGTCGGCCACCAGGAGAACCGAGCGTTCGTCAATCTGCTCGGGATCGACCTCGTCCAGTGGGACGAGATCGAGGACCACTCGATCTACGACACCGTGTCCCTGGTCGATCACGCGACCTCGGGCGAGATGGACCTCCCGATCGACATCGTCATCGATCACCACGAATCCGAGACCGGGGACGGGGTCGAACCCGAGTTCGTCGACATCCGACCGAACATGTCCTCGACGTCGACGATCATGACGAAGTACATTCAGGAGTTCGACATGAACGTCTCCGAGGAGGTCGCCACGGCCCTGCTCTACGGCATCCGGGCGGAGACGCTGGATTTCAAACGCGACACGACTCCCGCCGATCTGACCGCCGCCGCCTACCTCTATCCGTTCGCCAACCACGACACGTTAGAGCAGGTCGAGTCGCCGTCGATGTCCCCCGAGACGCTGGACGTGCTCGCGGAGGCCATCACCAATCGCGACGTCCAGGGGAGTCACCTCGTCTCCAACGCGGGCTTCGTCCGCGACCGCGAGGCGCTCACGCAAGCCGCCAGCCACCTGCTCAATCTGGAGGGCGTCACCACGACCGCCGTCTTCGGGATCGCCGACGAGACGATCTTCCTCGCCGGTCGCTCGAAGGACATCCGCATCAACATCGGCAAAGTGCTCGACGACGCCTACGGCGAGATCGGCGAGACGGCCGGCCACTCCACGCAGGCCAGCGCGGAGATCCCGCTGGGGATCTTCACCGGAATCGAGATCTCGGAGGACACGCGGGAGACGCTACTCGAGTTGACCGAGGAAGCGGTCAAGCGGACGCTGTTCGACGCGATGGGTGTCGAAGGAGGGAGCAGCGAGGGCTCGAACGGGAGCTGAGAGGACCGCAGAATCGAGTTACGCGACGAGTTCGTCTTCTTCTTCGTCGGGTTCGCGAACGCGTTCGACGACGTCGTTGATGAGAATGACGTCGCCGACGGAACGGACCCAGCGGTAGGGGACGATGATTCCCTGTCCGCTTCGGGCTTCGTCCGCGAACAGTTCGCTGTTCAGATTCGCGAGCGCGAGACCGGAGACGGCCTCGCCGTCGATGGTCAATCGGAGATCCTCGACTTCGCCGACGAAGACGCCGTTGTTCGAGTAAACCTCGCGGCCGACGAGTGACGTGATTTCTTGGGGAGTGTCGTCCATGTCTGGGCTCATGCGCGGTGGACTCTTAACTTTTAGTCAGACGCGATAATCCCCCGTGCATTTTCCGCACCGAAAGGAGAAGCGGAATGCGTGTAGAGTTACCCCAGAATCGAGTCGACGGCCGCGTGATCGGACAGTAGTCGTTGCATCCGGTCGACGGTGTCGGCGTCTCGAGTCCGGCCGCTGCGGACGATGTCCTCGGCACGTTCGACCGTCGTGAGGGTGTCCGTCTGCACCGCGAGGATCGGGACGCCCTTCTCGCTGGCCTGCCCGACGATCGCTCTCGAGGGCCGGTGGCCGCCGGTGAGGATGAGACAGCGGACGCCGGGGGCCTCGAGCGCGGCGGTGTGGATCTC
>NZ_JAQIVI010000367.1 GCF_028618695.1 Natrinema soli
AGCGATCGCGGCGTCCTCGTCGGCGCCGGTCGCCCGTCGACGCAGGTTATCCTCGCGCCGCCGCTGTGTGCGACCCCCGACGAGATCGAGACGGCCGTCGACGCGCTCGACGACGCGATCGAGGCCGTCTTCTGAACCGAACCGCTCGTTTCCCCGAATACGGGCACTTATCAACTCCCAGTCAGAAGGACTCCCCATGAACCACACGGACGCGACACCCGATCTGGACGAAAACGACCTCAAGATACTCAGACAGCTCGAGCGGTCCGACGAGAAGAACCTCGAAGAGCTCGCGGCGGACCTCGACCTCTCGAAGTCGACGATCCACTACCGCCTGAACCGACTGAAAGAGAGCGACGTGATCACCGACGTCTCCGCGACCATCGATCCCCGCGCGCTCGGGATGGCGATGGTCGTTATCACCGAAGTCTCCGTCTCCCACGAGAGCGGCTACGCGGACGAAATCGGCACCGAACTGGTCGAAGTCGACGGCGTGCAGCAGGTCTACTACACCATGGGCGACGTCGACTTCATGATCATCTCCCGCGTCCAGAACCACGAACAGCTGAACGAGCTCATCGACGAGATCGTCGCCATCGAAGGCGTCAACGAGACCTCCTCGCGGTTCGTGATGCGCGAGCTCACGAGCGGCGATCGACTCCTCGAGACGATGTCCGAGGAGATGATCGACCGGGTTCTGAAGACCGAGTGACCGGCCGCTGGCCCGGCGTTTCGCCTCGCCGGTCGGGACTCGCACGCTCGCGTCGCTTTCGCCGCCACCGATCGGGATCGGGTGTCTTTTTCTACGTCGCCTGTGATACTCGAGCAATGACGGACACGCTGTTTCTCACCAGCGACGAAGTCGAAGGGCTCGCCGCGCCGGCCGAATACGTCGACGTCGTCCGCGACGGCTACCGCCAGCGCGGCGAAGACGCGCCGGCGTTGCCGCGACAGACCTTCCGCCGGGAGGACCCCGACGGCAAACTCACGAACTACTCGGCCATCCTTCCCGAGACGGGCGCGATGGGCGGCTACATGTACACGTCCGGCTTTTCCGGACCTAACGCGTGGTTCGTGACGCCGCTTTTCGACGCCGAGAGCGGCGAGCCGCTCGCGCTCATCGACGGTGCCAGCATGAACCCGTTCAAAACCGGTGCGGCCGGTGCCGTCGCCGTCGACGAACTCG
>NZ_JAQIVI010000368.1 GCF_028618695.1 Natrinema soli
ACTCGCGGGCCTCGTAGCTCGCGGTGGCGACCGCGCCGATGGTGTCGCCCTCCTCGTAGCCCATCCCGACGACGAGGGGTTCGCCGCGGAGGTCGGGCTCGCGCAGTCGCTCGCAGGAGGCGTAAAAGCAGTCGGCGTCGACGTGGCAGACGATGCGATCCTCGTCGTCCTCGCCGTCGACGCCCGGTAGCCGCGGCCCGTCGGACATTCGTCTACTGGTGGATTCGTCCGGACCGATGTGAACGTTGCGCCCCGGTTCGAGGGGTGGGGGACGGGCCGTGCTCGTTCACGGTCGCAACGCTACAGCTCGTATGCCATCATCACTTCGTCGACGTACTCGCCGTTGATCGTGTAGTGGTCCTTCCGGATCGCCTCCGTGTTCCAGCCGTGAGCCGTCAGGAACTCGAGTGCGGTCTCGTTGACCACGGGGATGCTGTTGTAGAGTTTCCGATACCCGTTCGCTTCGGCCCACTCGACCCCTCGCTGGAGGAGCGTGCTGCCGATCCCGTACCCCTGATAGGTGTCGCGGACGCCGACGGTCTGTCGGGCGACTTCACGAACCGGGTCGACCTGCTGAAGATCGAGGTGGGTCCACCCGATGACGTCCCCGTCGACAGTCGCGACGAAGAACCGCCGGGACTGCACCGCGTTGTGTCTGGTGACGGCGGTTTCGTACAGGAGTTGCTCGGCGATCGTCTCGGCGACGACGTAGGTCTCTTCGGCCGTGACGTCTCGGATCGTCTCGACGAGACCGTCGAAGTCCCGCTGACGAGCGGGGCGAACGGTGACGGTGAACTCGTCCAGGGCATACTTTTCGACGGCACCGAACTCGAGTGCGATCCGGAGGGTTCCGCCCTCCTCTTCGAGGTAGCCGTCCGATTTCAGTTGCTCGAGACACGTTCGAAACTCTTCAGACGGGAGGGAGACGATGTCCGGTAATTTGCGTCGTTCGGCGGTCCCGTGCCGTTCGACGTACTCGTAAATGCGCCTGCTGGCATCGGAGTCGAACGCCGGCTGTTCTCTCGCGTCCATACGCGCACTACGGGGCGCTCTCGCTTATTCCTTGTTCATTGATAACCCATCTCGTTGCATCCGAACCGGTCACAGTTCGCCTCGGTACGAACCACCGATGTCACAGAATCAGTTGTACTCCCGCCAGCGGTACCCGCACTCGGTACACTTGAAAAAGCGCGTCGGCGGCTCGTCGGCCGAGGCGGTCTGCTTGAGCGTGTACCACGCTTCCTCGGCACTGCACTCGTCGCAGATGACGTCCGTCGCCTTTGGTTTCCCCTCGAAGTTGGCTTCCTCGCTGGATTCGATCACGTCGCCGTTGGTCTGTGACTCCGTCGTGACGAACGCGTCTTCCTGCTCGCGGTCCCGTTCGCTCGAGGCCCCGCAGTCGTCGTTCGTACAGACCATGCGGTCGTCGCGGGCTTTCATCATCGAACCGCAATCGTCGCAAAACTGCATGGTGGATGGCTACGAACTCGGCACGCAAAAAGACACCACTTCGCTCGACCCGCGGCGCGTCAGTGCCGGTTCTCGAGCGCTTCGTTCGTCCGTAAACGGGACGTAGTGGACGGCCTCGAGGACCGTCGTCTCCGGCTCGAGGTCGCCGTAGTAGCGGTCGAACAGTTCGGGATCGGCGCCGACGAGCCCGTTCATCGCGGCGCTCGTGTAACAGAACTCCCGCGCCCCGGCACCGGATTCGACGGCCGGGAGGACGACGCTCCCGGTCGGCGCACCGCCGCCGATCGTTCGATCGAGCCGTGAGATTCCGAGCGGCATCCGCTCCGTACCTGTCCGTTCTGACCGAGGGGCTTACGTACTGTGGGCCACCTCTCTGCCTACCGGTCGTTTCCGTCCACTCGAACTCGAGCCCCGCCCTCCGCCGGTTCCGCGAGGATAACCCGGCCCTCGAGCCCGCGATCGGCGAGCGCGTCCTCGGCCGCGGCTTCGGCCTCGTCGGCGTGTCGGGTATCGGTGACGCCGTAGACGACCGGCCCCCACGACGACTGACCGACGCCGG
>NZ_JAQIVI010000369.1 GCF_028618695.1 Natrinema soli
GCGTCGGCGAGGAGCTCCTCGAGCTCGTCTCGGTCGGCGGCGTCGGCCGGAAGCGCGCTCGCCGGCTCTACGACGCGGGGATCGAGGAGCCCGCGGACCTGCGAACCGCGGACAAGGGCGTCGTGCTCAGCGTGCTCAAAGGGGAGAAGACAGCCGAGAACATCCTGGAAAACGCCGGCCGCGAGGACCCATCGATGGACGGCGTCGAGCCGAAATCGGCGGGATCGGAGGGATCGGCCGACGGAGCGGCGGTCGAAGACTCGAGCGACGACGCGGGTAGCGACGCGACGACGGCGGAGTCGACGGATCCGGACGACAGTCAGGCGAGCCTGGGTGATTTCTGATGGAGCTACTCGAATGCCGACTCGAGATCGGTGATCTGGACTCGTTCGTGGCCGATATCGGCGAAATAGGGGACCGCCACGGCGTGACGATCCAGGCGTTCGATTCGCGATACGTCGCTGATCGATGCCACCTCGAGCGGGCCGTCGAACTGGCCGATCGCGCCATCGAACGCGGCGAGAACGTCGCCCGGGATCGCGCCGTCGAGATCCTGCTGTACGCCGCCGGCCGTCGGCAGATCGATCGTGCGCTCGAGATGGGCGTCGGCGAGGGGGACAATCGGGCAGTCGTACTCGTCGACGGCGACGCCGATGACGCGGAAGCGGCTGCGCTCGCGGCCCTCGAAGAACTGGACGCGTTCGTCGAACGGGAGCCGACGCTCGAGACGCAAGACGAGGAGACGATCTGTGAGTTCTTCGAGATCACCGACGCCGAACGCGGGGCCACCGACGCGTCGCTATCGGCGCTGGTCGGCGAACGGGTCGCCCTGCTCGAGGTCGAAAAGTAAGACTCCCGGCGCTCCCACCTGCGCCCTCAGTCGTCGGCAGTCCCGTCGAGGCGATCCTCCCTGGCCTCTCGAAGCCCGTCACAGATGCCGCCCTGACTCGACATGTTGACCTTCGCGAGCCGCCCCCGCTGATGGACGAGATCGAACGACTCGGCGTCGATCGGCTCGCCCTCCGGCGTTCGAAACAGGCGATCGCCCGGGGCCGAGACGAGGTCGGTTTCGCGGGCCTTCTCGAGGTAGCGCTCGATCGGCTCCGATGAAACGGTGACGGCGAACGATCGATTCTCGACGTAGACCGAGACGATCTCAGTCCCGTCATCGGTCTCGATATCCCGCCGGCGGAGTTCGACGATCACCTCGGCATCGAGACCGGCCGCCAGCAGCGTTTCGACCGCATCGTACTGGCGAGCGACTCGAGCCTTATCGTCGAGTTCCGCACGGACGGCCTCGACGTCGCCGTCGGCGTCCGGGAACGCCGCGGCGAAGGCGAGTCCCTCATTCACGCCGCGGTTGATCTCCGTCTCGTGCATGTGGTCGTGAAGCGTGATACCGGCCTCCTCGACCGCCGGGAGGGACTCGACTTCGTCGCGGGCGTCGACCGCCATCATCCAGGCGAAGGCCGGCGAGCACCACGCCGTCGGGAGCGTGAGGTCGACGGTGACGCGTCGGCTATCGATCTCGATCGCGTCGATGTAGTCGAGTTCGACGATCGAGCGATCGAGTTCCGGATCGGTGACTCGGTCCAGTCGGTCGCGGACGGCCGCTCGCGCGGGGGCGGGGCCGTCGGAAGTCTGTGCGGTCATCAGTCGTCCGCCGGTGCGGGTTCCTCGCTGGCGTAGTGGTCCTCGAGATCGAACTGCCGGCTGATCTCGTCCTCTTGAAACGCCTGCCGCTTTGCTTCGATGTCGATGTCGTAGAGGTCGGCGGCGTTCTCCCCCATCACCTTCCGCTTGGTCTCGAGGTCCCACTCGACGTCGTACTCCGTGCGGTGTTCCTGGGTGAGTTCTGCCTCGAGGACCGCCTCGACGAGCCAGTCGGGGTTCCAGATGGCGTAATCCGAGCCGAAGAGGACCCGATCCTCGCCGAGCCACCAGAGCAGTTCAGAGAGGATCTCCGAGAACTTGCCCGGCCGATTCTGAGCGAACGGCGCGGCGACCGCGAGGCCGCCGTAGACGTTGTTCTCCTGGGCGGCGATCCAGCAGAAGTCGTCGAGCCGCGGCAGCCCGACGTGCTCGACGACGAAGTTGAGTTCCGGGAACGACGAGGCCGCGTCGTCGATGTCGGCCACATCGAACGCGTCGCGGTTCAGCGGCCGGATCGTCGGCCCCTTGTGGGCGTGGATGTTCTCGATGCCGAGTTCCGAACACTTCTCGAGGAACTCGAATGCCACCTCGTCGTCGAGTCGCCACCCCTTCGAGTCGCCGCGCCACTCGGCGGTGTACAGTTTGACGCCGGGGATCTCGTATTTCTCGTGGAGTTCCTCGAGGTACTCGAGGCCCTCGTCCCCGTCGCGGGGATCGAACGTGCCGTTGAGGACGAACCGCTCGGGGTACTCGGTCGCAAGTTCGGCGTTCTGGTGCGTCGTGTTGAAGCCGTCCTCGTAAAAGTCAGTAAGGTACGTCGGCTGGAAGATAGCCATGTCGGCGGCGGCGTTGCCGAACAGGTCCTCGACCATTCGATCGGCGCCGTACTGTCGATACTCCGCCATGCTCCACTGGCGTTCCTCCGGTGTGAACGTCGTGTGATAGTCGTAGAAGCACTGGATGAACTCCTCCCCGCCGTCGTGTTTGATGTTCTCCTCCGTGGCGTCCCACAAGTGGACGTGCCCGTCGATGACGAAGATCTCCTCTCCGTTGTGCTGGTACATCGCACCGTGTAGGTTGATACCATACAACATTACTCTTTTTCCAGACATCACAGAGTGACACTGATGCACGACTACATCTCGCTAAAATTAGCGGTTCGTCCTATTCGTATCAAGATCCGGATATTCACACGCGGCGATACGCGAGCGGAACGTTATCACGAATGACGATGAACTGTGACGCGGTACCATGCAAGCAGCACGACTCCACGAGTACACCGAGGACATGAGCGAGGCGCTACAAATCGACGATATCGACCGCCCCGACCTCGAACGGTCCGATGGGGTGCTGGTCGAGGTCGAGGGGGCGGGCTGGTGTCAGACCGACAACCACATCATCGAGGGAATGTGGGCCGACTACGCGCCCCAGAACCTGCCGATGACGCTGGGTCACGAGAACGCGGGCATCGTCGCCGAGACCGGCGAGGAGGTGACGCTCGTCGAGGAAGGCGATCCGGTGATCTGTCACCCGGTCCAGACCTGTGGCATCTGTCGGCCCTGCAGACTCGGCGAGGACATGTACTGTGAGAACAGTGCGTTCAACGGGCTCACCACCGACGGCGGCTTCGCGGAGTATCTCCAGACCAACGAGCGCGCGGTGATTCCGCTGCCCGACGGCGTCGATCCGACCGAGATCGCGCCCCACGCGGACGCGGGAATCACGGCGTATCACGCCGTCAAGAAAGCGGTCGACGAACTGAACCCCGGCGACACCAGCGTGGTCATCGGCGTCGGCGGACTCGGTCACATCGGACTGCAGTGCCTCGAGGCGATGAGCGCCGCGGACATCGTCGCCGTCGACATCAAGGACGAGGCGCTCGAGTTGGCCGAGGACCTGGGCGCTCGCCACACCGTCAACTCCGTCGAAGCGGACCTCACCGACGTGGTCGCGGACCTGACCGACGACGAGGGAGCCCAGCAGGTGATCGACTTCGTCGGCGGCGACGAGACGACCGGACTGGCCCCCGAGATCGCCGCCGCCGGCGGCGATCACCACATCGTTGGCTACGGCGGTCACATCCACGAACCCAGTCAGGCGCTGGTCGACGGCGAATTCTCGTTCCGCGGCACGCTCGTCGGCAAGTACGCCGAACTCCAGGAACTCGTCGCGCTCGTCGACCGCGGCGACGTCGAATTGCGCACCGAACGTCACGATCTCGGCGAGATTAACACGGTCGCGGAACGGCTCGAGCACAACGAGATCGAGGGGCGTGCGGTGGTCTTGCCGCCCTGAGATAGCCGCTCGTTGCCGCTCGCTACGATCACGGCCGGACTCGAGGTGAAACTTGAACCGCCCCTCGGCCGTCGACTCGAAAGTGGCATCCGCACGCCACCGCTGCCGAACCGGCACATACCCTCTTGTGCGCCCGCCCGATACGCCCATGCATGGCCACCCTCGAGGATCCCGTCGAGATCGGCAATCTCACGATCCCCAACCGGCTCTACCGCGCGCCGCTGCTCGAGTGTGCGGGCAACGGCCCCGACGCGGTCGAGACGTTGATCGACGATCTCGAGCCCGCCGCGGCGTCGGGCGTCGGGCTCATCTGTCAGGGCGCGACGATCGTTCGGGGCGAGGGCGGCTGTGCCGCGCCGGGGATGACCCGCGTCCACGACGCTGATTTCGTCGAGGGTCTGTCGCGACTGACCGATCGGATCCACGACCACGGGAGCCGGATCTTCGTCCAGCTCGAGCACGGCGGGCTCCGAAGCATGGAGACCTGGCACGCCGAGTATCGCCGGGAGCATCCCGAGCTCGAGCAACTCGCGGTCTCGGAGCCACCCCGGCAGTTGCGGCTGCTCGATCGACTCGGATTCCTCGAGTACGATCCGCACGTCCTCACGACCGACGAGGTGTACGACCTCGCGGCGGATTTCGGCCGCGCGGCGGCCCGCGCCGTCGACGCCGGCTACGACGGGATCCACCTCGCCGGCGCGAACATGGGGATCGTCCAGCAGTTCTGCTCGCCCTTCTACAACCGACGGGACGACGAGTTCGGCGGCTCGCCGGAAGCGCGCCTCGAGTTTCTCGCATGCGTCCACGACGAGATCCGCGAGCGGGCGGGCGACGTGCCGATCATGACCAAAGTGCCGGCCGAGACGCCTGCACCGCCATCGCCGCTCGTCCAACGGAAGCTCTCGCTCGCAGACGGCGTCGAAATCGCTCGTCGGCTCGAGCGGATCGGCTACGACGCGGTCGTCCCGGTCCAGACGTCGGTCGTCTGGGACATGAGCATCGTCCGCGGGGAGTACCCCGATCGGGCGTGGGACAACGAGGCGCTTCGCGAGGAGTACGACGCGGCATTCGGCGGGTCGACGCGACGGCGGCTCGTCGCCCTGGCGAATCGCGTGCAGTCGCTCCAGTACGATTTCGAACCCGCGTGGAACGAGGACTTCTGTCGGCGCGTGCGCGAGCGGGTGTCGATCCCCGTGCTTGGAGAGGGCGGGATTCGAGAGCGGGGCGAGATTGATCGGTTGCTCGGCGACTCGAGCGCCCGGAGCGGATCCGAGGGCACAGACGCGAACGACGCACCGCCCGCCTGTGACATGGTCGGCATGGCGCGCCCCTTCTACGCCGAACCGCGGCTGGGTGCGCGGCTGCTCAAGGGCGAGTCGGAAGCAGGAGACGAAGCGCGCGTCCTCTGTGAGAGCTGCAACAACTGTACGGTACCGCAGGCGACGGGTGCTCCGGGGATCTGCCGGACGCCCGATGTCGTTCGGAAGCGGGGGGAACTCGAGCGGGAGGGTGCCTACGAGCGACCAGAACCGTAGTTTCAGGCCGTAATAGTAGCGCTCGTCAGTTCCGCGAGCGTTCCTTCGGTCGTGTAATCCGGCGCTTCGACTCTGAACCGAGAATCGGTCGAGCCCGCGTAGTGGAGCTGTAGCGTGTACGAGCCGTCGTCGGCGATCGGTGCCGCTTCGGCGCGCTCGGCGTCGAGTTGCTCGAGCATGACCATATCGCCGGCGTAGGCGGCGTCGGACTGGCCGTGAATGCTGTAGGTCGCCCGATCTTCTGAAACGTCCGATCCCTTGAGCGGATAGCCGGCGTTTATCCACGCCTGAAATCCCTCGTCGAGTGCGTACACCTCCTCGTAGCCGTTGTCGAGCAGCCACGCAGCGCGCAATCCGGAGAGGTGGTGGGGGCAACCACAGTACGTCACGATGCGATCATCTTTGGACCAATCTGAAACCGGGTCGTCCGAGTTGCCGTCCGGAGCGGGACTCAGCGGTGCACCGGCGATATGTGCCTTCTCGTACTGACTCGATTGGCGTGCATCAGCCACCCGCGCTTCCTGTCGCTGGTACCAGTAGAAGACGTCGGCGATCGGTGCCAGCGGCACTTCGACGCCCTCGTACTCCTTCGTCTGATAGGTACTGGTGTCGATCGATCGCTCTTCGGGCATCGTCTCCGGTTCCGGGCCATACCCATCTCCGTCACTGCCATCGCCACTGAGACAACCGGCCACTCCGCCGATCGCTGCTGTCCCTCCGACAGCAAGGAACGTCCGTCGGTTCATGCTGAATAGATAGCGAGGACAGAGAGATATGGCTTCTGGTGACGGAATAGTTGCCGATAGACCCCTCCGTTTCAACTGGAGAACGGAAGACAGGGGTACGGAAGTGCTCGAGTCGAAACGGGAGAGAAGTAGTCCATGCTGGATTCGAACCAGCGTCGAAGCCCCCAGAAGGCTTCAGGATTGGCCACTACCCTAATGGACTTGACATGTTTCGTCGGATCGGCTTTCGACGAGGTATTACAGCATAGTTGGCTTCCGTATTAGAGTGTTACGAACTCAGGTGGACAGCACTGAGTCGTGGTGTTCCAGTCGATGACAATTCGCACAGAGGACGATACAGCGATCAATCTCCTCGCGAATACTCGCCCTCGAGTAGCCATTGGCGACCATCGTCGCGATGCTGTGTTCTTTCTCGTCTGGATGATGAAAATCCAAGCAAGGCGGTCTATCTTCATCGCACCGGACACACTCGCAGTGGCGATTCTTGTACGAATAGAGCCACTGACGGATCTCCGCACGGCGACGATCCTTTCGCTCAATGCGTTCCTCTCGGTTCTTGTAATACCAGCGCTGTTGGCCCGTGAGTTCCTGCCACTCGACGTCATCCGGAATATCGACCCAATCCGGTTTCGGCTGGACGGGTTGTCCGCCCGTCACACACGGATCAAACGTTTCTAAACCTGCACGCTCTTTCGCCGCGTTCCACCCGTCCAGTATTTCCATAATCGTCGCAGAAGCCGGCGTCAGCCCCAACTCCTCGTACTGCGCCTTCGTCGGCGACTCACCGAGTTGCTCAGCCGCCCGCTGCAGCGCCTCGAGGCACTCCTCCTCCGTCGTCACACCGCTCTTCGCCGCGGGAACCGTTATAAAATCTCGCCACCAGAATCGATAGAGAGCCGACGAACACAACTGCTCGAGCGCGAACCGACATCCCTTTTCCCCTCTCTCGCGCACCTGCGAGTATGTACGTCGGACGATTCGTCGTCGTCGGTCCCGAGGTGGGCGCGTATCGCGTCTCCTCCCGATCGTTCCCGAATCGCGAGATCACCGCTCGAGACGAGGCGCTCACCGTCGGCCCCACCGAGGACGCCCCGGAGACGGACAACCCCTACGTCTCCTACAACTGCCTGCGGGTGGTCGAGACGCCGACGGGCGAGACGGCCGCCTTCGGCAACGGCTCGCACGTCGATCCGATCGCGGAGAAACTCGAGCTGGGCTACCCCGCCCGCGACGCGCTGGCGGAGAGCCTGCTGGCGCTGGACTACGAGAAGGACGACTACGACACGCCTCGAATCGCGGCGACGATCGGTGGCGACGGCGAGGCGCTGATCGGGACGGTTCGAAAAGACGCGCTGCTCGTCGAGACCGTCGACGAGCCGACGCTGGTCGCGACCTACGAAACGGATTCGCCCGAATCGATCGATCTCGAGGCGGGGAGCGCCGCGGCGGCCGCGAGCGAGGTATACGACCTCGAGTTCGAGCACGCGGTCTGTGCGGCCGGCGTGGCTCGAACCGAAGACGGGTTCGAGACGGCGATCGAGAACGGCGACTGATCGACGCGGAACTACTCGGTGGTCGATTGCGATCGTTCAATAGACGTGTTTGTGTAACAACTACTTCTGATGGGGTCGCCGTGAAAAAAGCACTCTACTATCGTGGCAACAGGGAATCGCCACGCCCTCCCCAGCCGATTTCTCCTCACGGGTGCGAAGCACCCGTTCGGATGGTTCGCGGGACCGGAGGTCCCGCGCTAACGCTCACTCCTGCCGTCGCTCGCTCATCCACTGGAAGACGCTTTGCGTCTTCCAAGCTATCACTCGTTCAACTCGCGACAACCTCGCGCAGTGGTATCGACCGCCCTCACTCTCGTTCGGCCGGTCGACAGCGCGCCACCGCACGCCGGTTAGCTGATCTGGAGCGATACGTTGCTTCCCTCCAGTGAACCGTTTCTGCGTTCCCTCTCGGCCAACCTACAAACACCTCGCGACTGTTATCCCCGAGCATGAAGGTCGGACTCATCTCGGACGTCCACGGCAACCGGGTCGCCCTCGAGGCCGTCCTCGAGGACATGCCCCCGGTCGACGAGCTCTGCTGTGCGGGCGATGTCGTCGGCTACAACCCCTGGCCGGCCGACTGCGTCGACGAGTTGCGAGCGCGGGACGTGCCGACGGTGATGGGAAACCACGACGCCGCCGTCGCCGGGGATGCACCCTTTCGATTCAACGGGATGGCCAAGGCAGGCGTCGAATACGCCAAACGGGAGCTTTCGGCCGAGCAGCTCGAGTGGCTCAGTTCGCTCCCAGCGGAGCGCCTCGCGTGCGACGGTCGCGTAAAACTCGTCCACGGACATCCGGACGATCCCGACCGGTACACACGGTACACGTATCCGAGGGACTTCTCGCCGCGGCTGCTCGGCGACGAGGACGTCTTGGTGTTGGGTCACACCCACGTGCAGGGCGTCGAACGGTTCGCTGAGGGCATCGTCATCAATCCCGGCAGCGTCGGCCAGCCCCGCGACGGTGATCCGCGGGCGGGCTACGCGGTGCTCGATCTCGACGCAGTTGCGGTCGACACCTACCGCGTCGAGTACGACATCGATGCGGTACAGGAGGCGGTCGACGAGGCCGGACTGCCCGACCGCATCGGAACGCGACTGGCTCGTGGCAAGTGATACGGTCCGGTGTAACGTTCTACCGGAGCAACCGCGAACTGTCCTGCGGTTGCTCCGGGAATGACTTACAACGGTCCGTATGAACCGGTGAGAGCGACCGAAACGAATCCTTTTACACTGTCCCCACGGCTACGGTCGGATATGGTATCCACCGGCCCTGACGCGTGTACCGAGCGGACCCACCCTCGTCGCGCCGCGGGTCGGTGTTGTCGTTCGCCCCGTCGGAGTGCAAGGCGACAGCGTCGTGTCGCGACCGCTCCGTCCGCTCTCGAGGTGAGCGATGTTCCGGCGAATTCGTGAGGACGTCCGGGCGATGGCCACGCGCGACCCCGCCGCGATGGGGCACCTCGAGGTCCTGCTGTGTTATCCCGGCCTCCACGCCGTCTGGGCCCACCTGTTGGTCCACCGGGTCTGGAGCGCCGGCTTCGAACTGACCGCGCGGCTGCTGTCCAACGTCGTCCGCCTGCTGACCGGCGTCGAGATCCATCCGGGTGCGGAGATCGGCCGGCGAGTCACGATCGATCACGGGATGGGCGTGGTGATCGGCGAGACGGCCGAGATCGGCGACGACGTCCACATGTATCACGGCGTCACGCTCGGCGGGGATACGAACGAACCCGTCAAGCGCCATCCGACGGTCGAAGCGGGCGCACAGCTCGGTGCCAACGCAACGCTGCTGGGTGATATAACGATCGGCGAAGACGCGGCCGTCGGCGCCGGCTCGGTCGTCACGAACGACGTCGCTCCGGGTGCGACGGTCGTCGGCGTCCCGGCAGAACGAGTCGACTGATCGGCACCAGTCGAGAGCGCCGGATTATTGCTGCTGTTCGCTGCTCGCCACACCGTCCGCGCCCGCCGGCTCCTCGGACGTCGGGACGCCCTCCTCGGTCTCGGCCTCGCTGGCGGACTCGGCCGAGATATCCTCGCTCACCGTCTCGTCGGGATCGGACCGGTAGCCGATAGTAGCCACTGTAAGTCACTGCACACCCGATCGCACAGCTGTCGTACGATCGGTGTGAATCGTTGCAGTTGTTACTATAACTCGAGAGGTCTCCCCCGATCCCTTACTCGACGATACCGACGGCGAAGGTCTCTCCGACGCCGTCGAATTCGAACTCGGAACGGACCCCGAGCAGATTGACACGACCAGCACTGGTGACGTCGCTTTGACCGGCGACGGTATCTCCGACGACGAGGCCCTCGAGGATCCCGACGAAGACCCCACCGTCTTCAGCACGTCACCACCGGAGATCTACCTGGAAGATTTCGATCAGGAGTGGACACTGGGTGAGTGGGAGGGATGTGAGCGAGATGGGATCGAACTACCGGACTGCGAGTACGACCGTCCCGGTTACGAGTTCGTCTTCGAAATTCGCGTCGAGGACCCACACGGAGTAAGCGACGTCGAACTCGAACAGACGGGAGTAACGGAGTTCTCTGATACGTATTCAACCCAGTACGGCATCGAACCAACCGAAGTCGAAGAGAAGATCGACTTCTATGCCGAAGGCGAAAAAGTCCTCTCGGACTTCCGCGGCGCCAATACCGTAGTCACGGCCGAAGATAAATACGGAAATCGCGGTTCGACAACGGTCGCCAGCAAGCGATCGATCGGCGGCCACCTGGCCGGGGAATTCGACTGGGCAGACCAGAGCGACCTCGGTGCGTTCTCGGGCTTTACACACGCCGCCGCGGAACTCCCGGATTTCGTCCGCTTGCTCTTCAACGATCCTCGGGAGATCGGCGAGGCGATCGCCGAATTCAGCCAAGAGTACGTGACGGTGCAGCAAGATCCCACCAGACACGAGAGCCAACTCTGGATGGAGATGGTTCGCGGGATGGCTGCGGATACCCACCGCACGCAAGACACGGACAATCCTCATAGTACACCGGAAGACACTGCGAGTGAAGCCGCCGAGTACTGTATGGAACAGTACGCCGATTCCTCCCGCTCGTCGTCGGACTACTGTCAGTTCGCCTCGGGCTGGTACCAGGGCTACAGCACCTATCTCGTCCTCGAGACGGTCGTTGGGTCCAAAGGGACGCTGAAAGGTGTCTCGAGCGCGGGTGATCTCTGAAAAGCGCTCGACGACGCCGGCGACGTCATCGATTCAGGGGCGGGTCTCAGACGGGTCGATACGATCAACACGAAGACCGGGAAAGTCACTCACCGAATCGTCGCAGACGGCGGTAGTCCGGACATCGATGCACCGGCCGTTCGTCGCCAGCTTCGCGAGGACTACGGGATGGAAACTGCCGGGAGCGTCAACCACGCGATCGGTCAACTCGAGGGACTGCGCCACCTCGATGAGGTCTCCTCGAGCGAGCAGGCTGCGCTGGCAGCACGGCTCTCGCGGAGTGCGGGGACCCCCGACGGGCGGCGATCACCAGTCGACGAGCCATCTGAAGACGACCCAGAGGACGATGATTCCGCCGGCATCGATGAGCGCGCTGATCGCCTGCGCCGAAAGTCCGACGACCGACATCACCGGCTCCACGAGCACGAGTCCGGCGAACGGTGCCCTGCCGATGACGACGACTAGCAGGGCGCCCGCGAGAACCTCTCCGAATGCCTCTGGAGGAGTTCTCCGCAGACGAGTACACGAGCCCGTCTTTCGGAGCGGTCCGCTCTCGGAGCGAGGCTCGTTCTCGGCCACGGAAATCGGTCGTCGTTCGGTGCGGAAGATTTTCCGTTGAAGACTACAAGAAACGACAGCTTCGAACGCACCCGAGGACCGAGAATCGATTTGAACCCTCGCGACGTCTCACACCAGCGGCGCGACCAGTTCCTCGCCGGCCTCGAGTAGTTCCTCGACCCGGTCCTCGTCCGATGCCTCGGCGTAGACCCGCAGGACGGGTTCGGTCCCACTCGGGCGAACGAGCAGCCACGAGCCGTCGGCCAGTTGCAGTTTGAAGCCGTCAGCCGTGTTGATGTCCTCGACGTCGGTCCCCGCGACCGCGTCGGGAATCTCGGCCTCGAGGTCGGAGAGCACCCGCGCCTTCTCGTCGTCGGGACAGGCGACGCTGATCTTGTCCTGGACGACAGTGCCGTGTTCGGAGAGCAAACGGTCGACCCGCTCATCCAGCGGTTCCGCGGCGTGCATCGCACTCGCGAGCAGCGCCATCAGGACGCCGTCCTTCTCGCGAACGTGGCCCCGGACGGTGAATCCGCCGGACTCCTCGCCCCCGACGAGCGCGTCGCCCTCGGCCATCGCTTCGGCGACCCACTTGAAGCCGACCGGAACCTCGCGGACGGTCTCGCCGTGGGCCTCGGCGATCCGGTCGATCAGGTAGGTCGTCGAGACGGTTCGGACCGCCGCGCCCGACGCGTCCTCGAGCAAGTAGTCGTAGAGCGCGGCGAAAAACAGGTTCTCGTCGAGATAGCCGCGTTCGGACGTGACGACGGCGATGCGGTCGGCGTCGCCGTCGTTTGCGATGCCGAGGTCGACGTCGCTCTCGTCGTCCGTCACGACCGCGATCAGGTCCTCGAGGTTCTCCGCGGCGGGTTCGGGCGAACCACCGCCGAATTCGGGGTCGCGCTCGCAGCGAGAGCGCTCGAGGGAGGCCCCGGCGCGCTCGAGGAGCG
>NZ_JAQIVI010000037.1 GCF_028618695.1 Natrinema soli
CACTCCTCGAGCGACCGCTGCGACACCCGGCCCGGCTTGTTCCGAAGCGGCCTGGCGGATCGCGGTCGCGTTCCCTCGTAGTTCCGAGAGCCGATCCCCGCCGATGCCGGCCTCGTCGGCGCGGGACTCCGTTCGTTCGATCGTCCGCTCGAGGCTGGCGATCTGAACCGTCAGCCGGGCCATTTGCGATCGGTAGGCCCCCGTGGAGAGCTCTTCGCGTTGAGACTCGAGGGTGGCGCGTTCGTTCTCGAGTGCAGTTACTTTCGCCTCGAGATCGTCGGCCCGCTCGTTGACGACCGCTGCCCGACTCTCGTTGTCGGCGCGCTCGTAGGCCGCATCGAACATTCCCGACTCGACCCCGTTCGCCGTATCGGCTGCGCTCGCCTGCATTACCGTCCCGACGGACGCGTTCGTCGAGTCGGACTGGACACCGCCGGCGTCGGCGGCCGTAAACGTGTTCGCGACGGCACCGCTCGCGAGCAGCGCGACAGTCAGACCGACGATGGTGAGGGGCACCAGGAGAGCGACCGATCGCGTGCGTCTCATCGTCTTTCTTGTCCGCGTGAATGTACTAAAAAGACGGAGCTTCGTTCGAATCGTTTAATCGCACCGACCGAGCGCTGAGATTCGTTTTGAGCGTTCAAGGCGGGTGGAGTGCCCGTCATCGTGGTCGATCCGCCGACGGTTTGCGGGCCCGGTTCACCGGTGTTTAGTGGATGGTTCAAACCGTTTCACTCGGAGAGCGAGGCGACAATCACTCGCTACTCCGGTCGGAGTCGCGTCACGATCGCTCGCTACTGAGATAGGAGAAGCGCCATGAGCGCGGATACCGTGATCGGAGAGACGCCACAATCGCCGCTACTACAACTGGAGGGACCTCAGGATCACCGCGTTGTGATGAGGACTCGAGCGAAGTGACCGCTGACCAGACACTGTCTGAGATCTAATAGGATCGATCCACGACCGATCGTTCCGAGCATCGCACGAGCGACCGCCGAACGGTGAACGCACTGATAGCGCGTCGGCTTTCCCCTCCCTGCCAACAGTTATATCACTTCGAACCGTGTTATACACTACCATGTTCGAGGTGTTCTCGCGAAGCTATTATCTCGGACGTCTCTACGTGACCCCGACCGACGGGGATCACGCACTCATGCACAGCGACCAGCACGAACGCATCAACGAGGAAGTGTACGCCACCGGCGACGGCCTCGAGCGACTCGACACGCCGCTGGTGATGAAATTCGAGACCAGTCACTTCCCGGTTCACGGAGCGGACGCCGTCCCGACGAACACGCTCGCGTTGCCGGAATCGATGCTCGAGGGGACCGACGTCCGGAACCCGCCATCGCTCCGGGAAGTGTTTCTGGCCCGGCGCGAGCGCGCCCGTCAGCTGCTCTCGTTCGCCGGGGGCTTGCCAGCCGACGACGCGGGGCCAACCGGTGACGAGCCGCCGAACGCCGGAACCTAGAAGTAGCCTCGCTTCCCGATTTCGGCCGGATGCTCGATAGGTTGCTCGGCCGCGCCTCGCTCAACGCGCGCATCGACGAACTCGAAGCGGAAAACGAGCGGTTGCGAAGGCGCTACGAGGCCGAATCCGAACGGCGGGCCGAGGCCGCCACCGCACGACAGGACGCCGAAGAGCGGATCAACCGCCTCGAGGATCGGATCGCCCAACTCGAGGGCGAACTCGAGCGAGTGGAAGCGGACGAGACCGAGCTGACCGTCCGACGCCGCGACCAGCTTCGCGGCCCCCGGCTCGAGGCGGTTCTGGATCGGCTGGCGTCGGTTCGAACGGGCCCGGAAGGCGCGCTGACCGCCAGCGTGGACGACGGACGTGGGGTGCCCGAGTCCGTTCGCGCCGATCTAAACGACGTAATCGGTGAAC
>NZ_JAQIVI010000370.1 GCF_028618695.1 Natrinema soli
CCGACTGGCCGAGCCGCTGCCCGACGACCTTGCGGAGCCGGTCTTTCTCTCCCCCGACGCCGGCGCGATCGATCTCGCCGAGACGGTCCGGGACGCCGCCGGCGCGGGCGAGATCGACTACTTCGAGAAGACCCGCCACTCCGGAACCGACGTCGAGATATCCCCGAGCGGCATCGACGTGGCCGACCGAGACGTCGTCGTGGTCGACGATATCATCGCGACGGGGTCCACGATGAGCGAGGCCGTCGGCGTCCTACAGGAGCGAAACGTGGAACGTGTGTTCGTCACCTGCGTCCACCCGCTGCTGGCCCGCAACGCCGTCACGAAGCTCTCGCGGGCCGGCGTCGAAGCGATCTACGGCACCGACACCATCGAGCGCGGGGTCAGCGCCGTCTCCGTCGCACCGACCCTCGCGAGACACCTGTAAGTAAACGGTTAAGTAGTCCCCGGGTAGTGCCCTAGGTGTTAGCGCGTGGCACGAGACTCGCTCGGCCACACGAGACGCCGCGGATACCGACCTACATTGACTCGATGCACGGAATCGTCCACAAAACCCTCAAAGAGTACGTCGTCACCCGGACCGACGACGACACGTGGGGCACGATCGTCGAACGCTCCGGCCTCGAGCCGAAGCTGTACCTGCCCGTCACCCACTACGACGACGGCGAGATCGACGCCATCCTCGAGACGCTGTCGGCGATGGCCACCCAGAACAGGCGCGCGATCGAACGCGACTTCGGTCGGACCCTCTCGCCGGAACTGCTGTCGACGTTCAACGCTCACTTCCGCCGCGACTGGGACCTGCCGGAACTGCTCGAGTCACTCGAGGCTGTCACCGACGACGTCGACGCTGCAACCGAGGGGACCGTACTGCCTGCACTCTCCTGTCACCGCGAGTCCGACGCTGCGGTCGTCACGTACGAGTCGGGCCGCGACACCCGATACTGCGGCCTCGCCCACGGGATTCTCGACGGGATCGTCGCCGCGTTCGACGCCGACGCGACCGTCGCGGAAACGGCCTGCGCCGACGACGGTGCCGACGCGTGTCAGTTCCGCGTCGACCTCGAGGCGTGAGACCCCTGCGGTGAGTCAGCCGGCACTCTCTCCAATCGAACTCGTCGGTAGCGAGGGGTGCGAACGCCGCAGGTGCGATCGTGCACGACGGATCGCGGTCATCCCGAACGTCGAACGCGGGATCCGTTTCTTTGAGACGGTCTGTCGTAACGATGTCCCGGAGCACCCGCAGGACGGTTCGCGGTTGCTCCCGAACTGACGGACAACGGTCCGTCTGAGCCACGGCCGCGATCCCGCTCGCGATCAGCGACGGCGGGCCAGCAATGCCCCGGAAGCGGCCATCACGAGGGCGACGAGTGCCGCCGGGACGCCGAATCC
>NZ_JAQIVI010000371.1 GCF_028618695.1 Natrinema soli
GTCGCCACCCACGACGTGGACTTGCATACCTCTCCCTGCTGGCGCGGGCGGCAAAAACGCCCCGTTCGAGCGCGGCTGGGACGGCGGCCGTCTCGACGGGTGACGTCGAGCCGCGGCCGGCACTCAGTCCTCGGTCACGGTCGCCGAATCGACGTAGACGAGTTCGTCCGCCGACTCGAGCACGCGCACGCCCCAGGTGACGGTCACGGGGACGAGCGCGGTCGTGAAGACGGCGATGAAGACGAGAATCGAGAACATTTCCGCGCCGATGACGCCGGCCTCGTAGGCGACCTGCGCGATGATGATCTCGACGGTCCCGCGGCCGTTCATCCCGAAGCCGACGACCAGGCCCTCGCGGGAGGTCAGCGACGTCGGCAGCGAGAACAGCCAGGAGCCGATGATCTTCCCGAGGAACGCGACGACGACCAGCACCGCGAGCACGACGAACGAGTCGAAGAAGACCCCGAACGTGATCTGGAAGCCGACCGTGACGAAGAAGACGGGCGCGAAGAGCCCCATCGCGAGGTCGTACATGACCGTGTGCATGTGCTCGTAGAGGCCGGGTTCCACGTCGGCCTGCCGGAGGAACATCCCCGCCATGAACCCGCCGATGATCATGTGTAGGTCCGCGAGCGTCGCGAGCTGTGCGAACAGCAGGGAGACGAGCAGGGCGAACGTGAACGCGGTGGTCCGATCGACGAACCCGTACCGCTCGCGCTGACGCTCGATGTATCGCCACGCGATCGGCAGGAACCGATAGCCGATCACGAGCGTCACCGCGAAGAAGCCGATCGCTTGCAGGAGAATCACGCCGATCTCGTTCGGATCGAGTCCGCCGGCGGTGACGTAACTATTGACGCCGGCGAACACGATGAGGACGCCCACGTCGGAGGCGAGCGCGCCGCCGAGCAACACGTTCGCGATCCGGGTATCCAGTAGCTCGAGGTCGGCGAGGATCCGGGACTTCGTCGCGAGCGACGTGGCGGCCATGGCGAGTCCGAGGAAGAGCGCCGCGCCGACGGAGACCCCGAGCCAGACGCCGGCCGCGTAGCCGAGTCCGAACGGGATGACGAACGCGCCGAAGGCGATCAGTAGCGATTGCGGACCGAGCTCGAACAGTTCGCGGAGGTCGACCTCCATGCCGACGTAGACCATCAGGAGGAAGACGCCGAGTTCGGACAGCACCGAGAGCAGTTCCGAGGGGTGCAAGAGGCCGAGCAACGCGGGGCCGAAGGCGATGCCGGCGAACAGCTCCCCCATCATCGTCGGATAGCCGAGGCGCTCGGCGAGCGCGCCGAACACCCACGCGACTGACAGGACGAGCAGGAGGCTCAGAATATCGATATTGACGGTCTCGACCATCGACTACCTCCGCGCAGCGCGACTCGAGCGGTTCACTCGCTGTGTTCGGTCGTCGGCCCGCCAGCACGAACTGTCGAAGGGGAATCGCATAGTGACTCGGCTCGTGAGTTCGTCACCTCACGGGCACTTTACTGAATGGGGTGGGTCGTTAGTCGTTCGTGCTCGCGTCCGTCTCGCCGACCTCGAGGTCGTCGCCGAGACCGGGAGCGGCCGGCCCGTCGGTCACGTCGGCGTCGCGCCAGGTCCCTCTGCGGTACCAGCCGTAGGCGAGGCCAGCACCGACGACGTTCGAGGCGGCGAACGCGAGCCAGATTCCGCGGTACTCCATCGCCCCTTGCGAGAGGACGTAGGCGATCGGGAGTCGGACGACCGCGTAGGTCACGAGGACGATCGCCGCCGCGGTGAGCGTCTTCCCGGTGCCGCGGAAGCTTCCGTTGTAGGCTCGCATCACGCCGATGAAGCCGAACGACGGCGCGACGTACCGGAGGAACGTGACGCCGACCTCGATGACCTCGGGGTCGTCGGTGAACGTGGCGGTGATGGGCCGTGCGCCGAGCCACGCCACGACGGCCAGCGCGCCGAGGACGACGAACATGGTTCGAGCGGCGAAGTTGGCGGCCGCTTCCGCGCGCTCCGGTTTGTCGGCACCGACGTTCTGTCCGGTCATCGTCTCGACGCCGCGGGCGACCGCGATCGCCGGGAGGAAGATGACCGAGAACACGCGGGTGCCGATACCGTAGGCCGCGACGACGTAGGTCGGGAACAGGCCGACGATCACCAGCAGGAGGTTGATCGACAGGGCCCTTCCCATGCCCTCTATCGACGCCGGAAACCCGATTCGAACGAGTTTCGTGGCGAACGAGACGTCCGGACGCATCTGGCGGAGCCGAATCCGGACGCCTCGCGTCCCGCGGAACATGATCGCCAGCCCGACGACGAGCGCGAGGGCGCGGGAGAAGACCGTGGCGATCGCCGCCCCCTCGATGCCGAGTTCGGGGAACGGCCCCCAGCCGAAGATCAGGAACGGGTCGAGGACGACGTTGAGGAGAACGGAGCCGAGCATCACCAGCATCGGCGTGATCGTATCGCCGTAGCCCCGCATCAGCGCGATGAAGACGAAGAAACCGAACATGAATGGCATCCCGAGCGAGATGACCTCCATGTAGTCGGTCGCCAGCGGCAACACGTCCGGCGATGCGCCGAGGAGTCCGAGCAGTCCGTCGACGAAGACGTAGCCGACCAGTCCGAGGGCCACCGCACCGAGCAACGACAGGGCGACCGTCTGCGAGGCGGCGTACTCCGCCTCGGACTCCTCGTTCGCACCGATGTGCTGGGCGACGAGCACGCTCCCGGCGACGGACAGCCCCATGCCGACGGAGATGAGCAGGAAGACCATCGGAAACGCGAAGCTGATCGCCGCGAGCGCTTCGGTGCTATACTGCCCGAGCCAGAACGTGTCGATGAGGTTGTAGGCCGTCTGCAACAGGTTCGTCACGATGATCGGCAGCGAGAGGTAGAACAGCGGACCAGCGATGTCGCCGGCGGTCAGATCGAACTCGTCGCGGCCCTTGAACAGCCCGGACAGTCGATCGAGACAGCGCGAGAGCCACCCCACGAGTCGGTCGAGAACGCTCATTCGCCGGCCTCCCGGTCCTCGTCGGTCGTCGCCGCGTCCCGCTCGGTCGCCCCGTCAGCCCGCAGGATTTCGTCGATGTACTCGTGGACGTACTGGCGCGTCCGTTCGGGCGGGCGATCGACCGCGGCCGCTCGCGTCTGTGCGCCGTGAAACAGCGTGACGAGGAAGTCGGCCGTCTCGTCCGGGTCGATATCCGGACGGAACTCCCCCGCCTCGAGGCCGTCCGCGACGAGGGTCGCGATGCGCGCCTGAAGCGCGCGGTCGAACGCGCCCAGTTTCTCCCGGTAAACCTCGTTGTACGGCGCTTGAGCCTTGATCTCGAGGATCGCCGTCCGGAACTCCTCGGCGGACTCCTCGTCCGCCGGCGTCAGCAGTTCCTCGAGGAACTCGTGGAGCCGTTCGGCCGGCGTCTCGCCCGGAATCGTCTCGGTTCGCTCCTCGAACCTGTTCAGGAGATACTCCAGAAACGACTCGAGGAGGTCCTGCTTGCCCTCGAAGTGATAGTGGAGCGTTCCCTTGCTTTTGGTCGACTCCTCGGCGATATTCTGCATCGTCAGATCCGCGTAGCCGTGCGTACAGAGCGCTCGATACGTCGCCTCCATAATATCGTCGATCGTCTCGTCCGTCATTCAGTGAGTATCGGAACTTACTGACTGGCCAGTCAAAAGTCCTTCGTACCCAGTAGACCGCGTTCGGCCGGATCGACGAGTCGTGCCCAGCGGATCGCGTTCGATCAGATCGGCGCGTTCCGCTGGCGGACGAGAGCAGCGAGACACGGTAGAACCGAACCGGCTGTCGCCGCTGAACGGCAGCAACCGGCCGAAAACAGCGTCCGATACTGAGAGGTCAGCGACCGACGGCGAGGTCGATTACTCCCGCTCGCGCAACCGCTCGAGGACGTCCTCGGCGTTTTCGACGGCCTGTTCCTTCTTCGCCGGGTAGGCCTCGACCTTTCCGCGGAAGGTGATGCCCTGCCCGAGGCGGACGTCGCCCGCGAAGGCCGCCTGCTTGTCGAGTCGGAGAAACAGTTCGGTGTTTTCAGTGACTCGATCGTCGAGTTCGTCGATCAGTTCGTCGAAGGACTCGAGGTCGGCCAGCCGCGAGAGGACGTGGCGGACGTCGTCGGCCTTCTCCACGCGTGCCGAGAGGACGAGGATGCGGTCGCCGTAGTGGCCCTCGCTCTCGGCGCGTTCGATCTCGAACGGCTCGTCGTCGCCGTCGTCGGGGAGGAACGTTCGGAGCGCCTCCTCGACGCGTTTCTCGTCCTCGGTGGCGTAGCAGAACGTCCGTAAATCGACGTAGTGAAGCGGGATCTGTGGCATCTGCGATTCGAAGTGTGAATGTGGTCTGCGGGCGCGGTGTCGTCGGTGCGGTGACGGTCGGCGAGTAGACTCGAGGGGTGAACCGACCCGCGAGCGGGATCTATTCCTCGTCGGCGTCTGCGTCCGTCTCCTCGTCGGCGTCGTCGGCCGCCTCGAGGTCGTCTTCGGGGACGCCGGCCTCCTGGCCGTCGTCGAAGCTGATGGTGTAGGTGACGTCGCCGAACATCGACTCCATCGTCTGGGAGACGGTGCCGATCTCGCCGTCGAACTCGCTGTGCTCGTCGTGGAGGACCACGCGGTCGTCTTCCTCGAAGCTCATAGGAACTGATTCCCCGTCTGCGTGTAAAAAGGGACTGATTCGTTGCAACACGAACCGTCACGCGCGATCGTCCATCGATCGCGGTCGAGGCCCGTCCGTTACAGCCGTTCGCTCGAGTCGCTACCCCTCCGATCGCGCCACCACTCGTAGCCCGAGCCGACGATGGCGGCGATGCCGGCGGTACCGGCGAGGAACGGCACCCAGTAGGCCCAGAAATCGAGGCGGGGCGCGATGGCGTTTCCGATCGCGGTGCCGATGGTATAAATCAGGTAGCCCGGCAGTGCGAGCGGCGAGAAGAGCCGCGTCTCGAGCCAGCCCAGTCCGAACGGAACGACCAGCAGCGCGAACGTGGCGAGCGTCGCCGGACTCGTCGCGATCCGGCGGAGCGACACGGGCAGTCGACCGTCGCGCTCACCGTCGGTGGGCGCGCGTCGGTTTCCGTCAGTCATGCGCCACCTCCGCGCTCGAGCAGGCCGTGCAGCTCGAGGACGTGTGCAGCCGCCAGTCGCGACAGTTCGACCATCGTGGAGTGATCGAGCAGGAACTCGGTGGTTTCGAAGATGTAGGCGCTCGCCTCGAGTTCGCGCGCGGCGTGTTGGAAGAGCAACGGCCCGGTGAGGGAGCTCTCTCGGGCCGTAAACCTGTGGAACGGCAGATACCACGGGACGGCATCCTCGTTGAGGCGGTCGGCGAGGCGCTCGCCGCGGGCGTCGGGCGAGTGAAAGATCGCCTGCCCGACGAACTCCCGATGGAGACCGTAGACTCCGAGCGATCGATGGAGGTCGAGCACGACGTCCGGTTCGTGGGTCTCGACGGCGTCCCAGATGCCCGCTGCGAGTTCGCTCCGGGGCTCACGATCGGCCGGAAACTGTCGATTCAGGTCGCCGTCGGCCCCTCGGCGTTCGTCGTTCTCGACGGCCACGCGATTGGTCTCGGGAACGACGACGAGCGTCCCCGCGTCGGGACGCCAGTCGGAGATTTCGTGAGCGGCCTCGATCCCGCTCCGTTCGTCGCCGTGGACGCCGCCGAAGATCATCGCGGTCGGGCCGTCGTTCGGCGCGTCGATCTCGTACAGCGGCGTTTCGTGGTCGGTTCCGGGACGGATCATCTCCGTGTTCGAACTCCCTTCGCCGGTATCGGGAGGCTCGCGAGCCGCCTCGAGCAGGCGCTCGTTGCCCGACGGCTGACTCACGACGCCCGATACGGCAATCCCCGCGAGCACGCTCGCGCCGCCGGCCAGATACGTCCGACGTCTCATTGGACGGGAGAAGAACGGACGAGCTAAAGCCCCTTCTCATTCGTGACGCGAACAGTGTCACAGTGGTTTCAGGTCAGCACAGAGTGGTCGTCGCTTACCGCACGTTTTCGAGCGCGACGGCGGTGTCCGACATGAGCCACGCGTCCTCGCTGTCGACGCGTTCGATACTGAGCGCGAAAAACGACTCTCGTCCGTCATCGACGGTGATGCAGTAGCCGCGACTCCGTACCGGCCCGGTCTGTACAGCGGTGTTCGATTCAGCGGAAGCCACACGCTCACCTGGGACGGCGCGCGTATAACGGACTCGGATCGAGCGGGCCGTGGAGCCCGATCAGACGTCCAGTTCCTCGAGCAGGGTCTCGGCCGCGGCGCTCGAGGAGCCGGGGCCGCGGGCGGTGACGAGGTCGCCGTCGACGGTGA
>NZ_JAQIVI010000372.1 GCF_028618695.1 Natrinema soli
CCGTCAGGAATCGGACGCGGTCGCGCTCGGATCGGGGGTCGCCGTCGCCTCCCGCGTGGTCTCGGTGTCGGGGACGCGAGCGCCGTCGTTTACGGGACTGCGCGACGAGCGCGAGTCGATCAGCGTCTCCGCGTACTGACTGCCGCCCCGAATATCCGATCGAAACAATATTTCGAATATATTCGATCTAAAACAATCGTATTCGAAACCACTTTTGCAGCCGCTGTCGAAGGACTGCGGCAGAGATAGCATGGAAAACGATGTAGAATCACGACTCCGTGCTCACCTCCTCTCGGTCAAAGAGGACCTGATGACGGGCGTGTCGTTCATGATCCCGTTCGTGACGATCGGCGGGATCTTCCTCGCGCTCGCGTTCATGGTCGCGGAGCTTCCGGAGGCGATTCTGGGAATCCCGATGCCCGGCGCGGGAACGACCACCGAGACCGTCTTCGAGGATACGGGGACGATCCCGTGGTATCTCGCCCAGATCGGTGACCTCGGGCTAACGCTCATGATCCCCGTTCTGGGAGGGTATATCGCGTACGCAATCGCGGACAAGCCCGGACTCGCGCCCGGGTTCATCCTCTCGTGGGCGATCCAGCAGGAGGCGATCATCGAGGCCGCCGGCCTGGTCATCGGCTTCGAGGCCGACGGAGCGGTCGCCGGCTTCCTCGGGGCCATCGTCGCCGGCCTGCTCGCGGGCTACGTCGCCCGCTGGATGAAGGGCTGGTCGGTGCCGTCAGTCGTCTCGCAGATGATGCCGATCCTCGTTATCCCCGTCTTCACGACGCTGCTGCTCGCCCCGGTCGTCATCCTCGGGCTCGGGGTCCCGATCGCTATCCTCGACGACGCGCTGACGTCCGCGCTCGAGGGCATGCAGGGGTCGAACGCCCTCCTGCTCGGAGCGATCCTCGGCGGGATGATGGCGGTCGACATGGGCGGGCCGATCAACAAGGTCGCCTACGTGTTCGGAACCGTCCTCGTCGCGGACCAGATCTTCGCGCCGATGGCCGCCGTGATGATCGGCGGGATGGTCCCGCCGCTGGGCCTCGCGCTCTCGAACTTCGTCGCGCCACAGAAGTACGCCGCGGAGATGTACGAGAACGCGAAGGCGGCCGTTCCGCTCGGCCTCGCGTTCATCACGGAGGGGGCGATCCCCTACGCCGCCGCCGATCCGCTCCGGGTCATCCCGTCGGCGGTCCTCGGTAGCGCGAC
>NZ_JAQIVI010000373.1 GCF_028618695.1 Natrinema soli
GCCAGTGCGTGGTAGGCCGTCATGAACCGGCAGCCGAGACCCGCCATCTCCGTGAAGCCGACGTCGTCGGGGAGTTTCACGCAGTTGAAGTCAGCTTCCCGAACGGGAAATGCCTCCGCGAACGCGCCCTGAGAGTACTCCGACAGACCGAGCGGAAGCACCGTCTCGCAGTTGTTCGCCCGCCCCTCGCGGCAGTGCGGACAGGTGCCGTCACCGAGGTGGAACGGCACCGCGACGCGGTCGCCTTCCTCGAGCGTTTCGACGTCCGAACCGACCGCCGAAACGACGCCGGCGGGCTCGTGACCGAGGATCTGACCTTTCGGGACACCCGCGCCGATCCAGCTCCAGTCGCCCTGCCAGGCGTGCCAGTCGCTCCGACAGATCCCACACGCCTCGGTCTCGACGATTACCTGATCGGCTCCCGGCTCCGGATAGTCGACGTCTCTGACCGCCAGCGGTTCCCCATGTTCTTCGAGTACGGCTGCTCGCATGTTCCAACGGTAGTGGCAGTGAGTATAAAAGTATAGGCGGTACGCTGTCGAGTTGTCAGAAACTACTTGTACGTTGTTTCTCGTTGCCCGAGTGGATCGGGCCGGAGCTCCGGCCGAAGCCCCACGATAACGATCGATATCGAACAGATCTCGACAACGGGGTGCGGATGTACAGTGAAGTTGAAACGATACCTGTACGGGTGCACATCGTTCCTCCGAATCGGCCAAATCCCTTCGAGGAGTCGATCGCGACCGCTCCCGCCTCCTGAAGTCCTGTTCCGAGCCCCCTATATTACATAATTATACGATAGAATATGAAATCTGGAATATAATTATTCGACTGATACAGCGACAATCGCGGAAGTTCACTCGATAGGGAGTACAAGCCGAAATAAGCCGGTTTAAGTGAAAAGCGAATGTCACTCAGCGATAGCTCCGGCGGCGCGAGGAACCGATTTACCGGAGACGTTCCTTCGAGATAATTGGCCTTCAATTGGTCCAGAACGACCGCTAAACGCAAATTTCGACGGCATGTTCGCGGCCGAAAACCACAAATCTGATTTCATAACTGTATTTTTATGCTTACGACGAAATGTCCATATAACAGTATATAGGTAGTCGGGCCCCTGTCGATTGGCCGGTCACTGAGGTCACCCGCTTTCCATTACAACCATATGTTTGTGATTAGAATGTCGTCGGTACCGGGTGGCGATCGACGGTTCGACTGGAAACCGCGTTCCCAACCGGGTACGACCCCGCTAGTGGTCGTCTTTCGTCCAGCCACGTTCTCGCTTCGGCGGACTCATCGGGCGTTATGTAATACCGAACGAAAATCGAGGAGTAGCGAGGGGTCGACCGAAACGCTCACCCAGGTGTACGACCAGTTTCCGCACCGATCTCGGACGGCACCGTCGTCGATCAGGGGATCGACGTACGCGGTCGTTCATTTGCGTCTGTCGGAGCGATATACCGGTAACGACGCCGGAAAACGCACAGAGGGCCGGCGTTCATTCATACCGAACTGCCGTCCCGTTCGCGAGCGGGGGTGCAACCGACTCACAAATCCGGAGCAGCGGTGGTCAACCACTTCCAGCATCGCTGCATCCGAAAGCGCGGTCGTCATACTGCGATGGCCGTTCGTGAATGCTGAACGCACAAGTATTTATACTAAACGCCATCTAGCCAGTGTATGGGCAAACGAGCGAACAATCCCGTCAAATCGGTCGTCACGACGTTCGACATTCTCCAGACGTTACGCCGACTCGACGGTGCCGGGGTCACCGAACTGTCGAACGAGCTCGAGCTACCGAAAAGCAGCGTCTACAACTACCTCAGCACGCTCGAACAGGAGGAGTACGTCGTCAAAGAGGACGGAACGTACTATCTCGGACTCCGATTTCTCGATTTCGGCCGGTACGTGCGCCAGCGCGACGACCTCTACGAGACGGCCCGTCCAGAGATGGAGGCGATCGCGGACGAGACCGGAGAGCTCGTCAACCTGCTGGTCGAAGAGCACGGACAGGGCGTCTACGTCTGTCGGGTGCGCGGCGATCAGGCCGTCAACGTCGCGGCGAGTACCGGCCACCGCGTGGCGCTCCACAACACGGGACTGGGGAAGGCGATTTTCTCGCATCTCCCGGCGGAGCGCGTCGACGAAATCCTTGACGAGCACGGGATGTCAGCCGACACCGCGCACTCGATCACCGACCGAGACGAGCTCAAGGCCGAACTGGAGACGATCCGGGACCGCGGCGTGGCGTTCGATCGCGAGGAACGAATCGACGGGCTCTGCTGCGTGGCCGTCCCGATTCTGGACCGCGACGACCGCCCGATCGGCGCACTCAGCGTCGCCGGACCGAAGAGTCGCATGAAAGGCGACCGGTTCGAGACCGAACTCCCCGAACTCCTCGAGAGCGCCGCGAACGTGATCGAGCTGAACCTGACGTACTCCTGATTGTTTCGTCACGGGTCTCGCTACCCGGACACACGAATTGTCGTTCATCAATACCGAACAAACGTCTCACGCCTGACGCCACGCGACGACGCCGTCCGCCGTCGACCGTTCGAGCGTCCCTCGGTCGACGCGGGCCGCGAAGTGACCGGACAGCGGATACGCGAGGTCGATGTCGAGTCCGTAGCTGCCGCGACGGTCGACGACGCCGGGGTCGACGACGATCGGTCCGTCAGCGCCCTCGAGAACGGTAGCCATGCAGCTTGTCGTCGATGACGGTCTCGATCCGGTGGATTCCGGGGGCCAACGTCTGTGTCGCTATCTCTCGCATGGGGTCGAGTCGAACGTCGGCGCGGCGGCTACAAAAACGGTGGTCCGATCAGAACGCGCTGTCTGCGAAGCCGCCGTCGACCGTGACGATCTCGCCGGTGACGAACGAGGCGGCGTCGCTGCCGAGGTAGATCGCCGCACCGACGATCTCATCGCGCTCGGCGACTCGGCCGAGCGGGGTGCGTTCGTCGATGCGCGCTCGTTTCTCCGTCCCGTCGGCGTAGGTCTCGGCGTTCTGCGGAGTGATGACGAATCCGGGCGCGATCGCGTTGACCCGGACGTCGGGGGCGAGTTCCTTCGCGGACGCACGCGTGAACGCTTCGACGCCACCTTTGGCCGCGGTGTAGGCAGGCAGATTCGCCATCGAGAGCCGAGCCGACAGCGAGGAGATGTTGACGATCGACCCGCCCTCCGCCATCGCCGGGGCGAACGTCTGCGTGACGCGACGGACGCCGTCGAGCGCGACATCGGTGACGAAATCCCACTCCTCGTCGGAGATGTCCTGCACCGTCGCCCGCGAGATCGCTCCCTGCGATGCGACGACGATATCGATACCGCCGAACTCGTCGACGGCCGTCTCGCGGACGCGCTCGAGCGACTCGGGGTCGGTCACGTCGCACGTAACCCTCGCCGTCTCGACGCCTCGACCCTCGATCGCCGCCGCCGTCTCCGCGACCTTCGACTCGTCGCGACTCGTCGCGATGACGTCGGCACCCTCCGCCGCGAAGCCGAGGGCGATCGCCTGTCCGATACCGCTGGTCCCGCCGACGACGATCGCGCGCTTGCCGTCGACGGTCACTGGACTGTGTTCGTAGTCGACCATACGGTGACTGTAACTGTCCGTCCCTATTACGTTTACCGTCCTGTGGCACACCGAATCGGGAAATCCCACAGAATTATAACTGCCCGCGAACGACCCGAAGGCATGCGCGGATTAGCAAAAACCAGTCGGAGTCAGGGAGCCATGGAACTCGTCGACCTCGAGCGGCCCGAACCCGGTCCGGATGAGGCGCTGATCGAAATCGACTACGCGGGCCTCTGCGGGAGCGACGCGGGCATCTACGAGTTCGAATCGGCCTTCGAACGGATGGAGTTGCCGACCGTCATCGGCCACGAGTACACCGGCCGCATCGTCGAAGCCGGCGACGACGTATCGAAGTTCTCGGTCGGCGATCGGGTCGTCGAGCGACCCATTCGGGGCTGCGGCGACTGCTACCAGTGCGAGATGGGCCAGGAGAACGTCTGTCAGAACGCCGTGATCACCGGCGTCGACCACGACGGCGCGTACGAGGGATACGTCGCCGTCCCGGAGACGGCGCTCAACCCCGTTCCCGAGGACATGGATCCGAAACACGCCGCGCTCGTCGAACCGACGAGCATCGGCGCTCGGGCGGTCATCCAGAACTCCCGGGTGAGCCCCGGCGACCGCGTCATGGTCGCCGGCCCCGGCCCCATCGGCCAGTTGACGGCCCAGAT
>NZ_JAQIVI010000374.1 GCF_028618695.1 Natrinema soli
CGGTCGAGGCGCTCGCGGAGGCCGGCGCGGCCGTGCGCGATCACTTCGGCGACGGCACGGTCGACGCCTGCTCGATCGTCAACGCGAAGGCGGGCAACTGCGCCGAGGACTGCGGCTTCTGTGCGCAGTCGGTCCACTTCGACACCGGCATCGACACCTACGGGTTCCTCGGCCCCGAGAAGATCCTCGAGGCGGCCAAACGGGCCGAACGCGACGGTGCCCAGCGCTTCGGGATCGTCGTCGCCGAGAAGGGCGTCTCGAAGGAACACCGGCCCGAAGAGTGGGAGGAGGTCCTCGAGTCGATCCGACTCGTCCGCGACGAATGCGACCTCGAGGTCGACGCCTCGCTCGGCATTCTGACCGAGGAGGAGGCCGAAACCCTCGCCGCAGAGGGGATCAACCACTACAATCACAACATCGAGACCTCTCCGAACTACTTCCCCGAGATCGTCGGGAGCCACAGCTTCGAGGACCGAGTGCAGACGCTCGAGGTCGCCAAGGCGGCCGGGATGGACCTCTGTGCCGGCGTCATCCTCGGCATGGGCGAGACGCCGACCGACCGGGTCGAAGCGGCTATCGCCCTGCAGGACATCGGCGTCTCCTCGCTCCCGGTGAACGTTCTCAACCCCGTTGCGGGGACGCCGCTGGCCGAACGGGGCGTCGACATCAGCACGTCGGAGATCGTCGAGACGGTCGCGGTGTACAAGCTGCTCCATCCCCACGCACGGGTCCGCCTGACCGGCGGCCGCGAGGTGAACCTCGAGCCGGACGAACAGCACTTGCCTCTCGAGGCCGGCGCTGACGGCATCCTCACGGGCGACTACCTCACGACCGAGGGCCAATCGCCCGGCGACGACATCGAAATCATCGAGCGCGCGGGGCTCGAGCCCAACCGGGACACGAACGACTTCGATCCGGAGGCGGTCAAGGCCCGACGGAGCGACTCCGCGGAGTCATCGACCGACACGACGGCGAGTACGGGCGCGGAACCGAGCGACGACTGACGCGAAACGATAGCGGCAGACGATATCCATGAACGAAATCACGTTTGCGGTACTCGGAACCGGTGGCATCGGCCGACGAGCACTCGAAGTGAGCCAGCACAAAGACGCGCTAACGCCCGTCGCGGCGTGTGACCGCCACGGCGTCGCGTTCGACTTCAACGGCCTCGACGTCGACGAACTGTTGGCGGCGACGGAGGGGAACATAGACAACGAAGTCGCGACTGATGGAGGTGCAGCGACCAGGGAAGGCGAGAGCGGCGTCAAACAGCACGGCGAAGACAGGGGCGTCATCGCCTCGAGCCAGGCTCGATCCAGCGAGGATCCGATTCAGGAGATCATCGATCACGGCGACCGGATCGACGCGGTCCTGCTCGCGCTGCCGAACTACGAGCACGACTTCATCCCCCGAACGGCCGACCGGTTCGCGGAGGGCGGCTACGCCGGGGTCATGATCGACGTGCTCAAGCGCTCGCGCGTGATCGACATGCTCGACGACCGCAGCGAAGCGTTCGCCGAGGCCGGCATCACGTTCATCTGCGGCGCGGGCGCGACGCCCG
>NZ_JAQIVI010000375.1 GCF_028618695.1 Natrinema soli
ACGATCGACCCGCTCGACGGCGCGACGTCGGTCGGCGCTTCGGCCGCCAGGTCGGCGAGACAGGCGGCGATCTCGTCGCGAAAATCGATTTCCGGTCGCTCGAGCAGCGTCCGGAGTTTCGGAACCGTCGGAACGCACGCCGCCGCCCGGCTGCGCTCGTCGATCGCAGTTCGAATCCGACGGACTGCGGCCCGTTGTTCGGCCGGTTCCTGCTCGTCGAGTTGTGCGAGTACCGATGGTAGATCGATCCCGGCGGCCCCCCGGCCCCGGGGCTCGGCGGCCTCGCCCCATTCCCCATCCATCGTCTCCTGCATTGGAGATGGACTATAAAAGAATTCTGGCCGAATGACGGCGAAATATCCTTTGTTCGGGCGGTACAGCGTCGAATTACGGGTTGCCCGGATTCGAACTATCGGCGCTCGAGACCGAACGCAGGTCGTTCGGACTCGACTTGTCGACCGTTCGAGTCGCGAAACGGACCGAGCGTCGAGCGACCCTAGGCGAGCCACTCCTCGGGCTTGGTATCGTAGTCGACATCGTCGGCCGAGAGGTGTTCGACCTCCTCCCACGGCACGTCCTCGGTCGTCACCGTCTCGCCGTTGAACCGGATCAGCTTCCCCTGCTCTTCCGGTTCGGGCTCGCGGTTGCGGCGCTTGGCGACCTCGATGTCGTGCTCGTCGACTTCCTTGACGATCGTCAACAGGTTCACCGGCCGCCCCCACAGCTCGAAGATCCGCTTGAGGGTCTCCTTGGCCTGCCCCAGATCGAGCATAACGCCGTTGTACTGGTGGCCGAGCAGGAGTTCGTTCGCGTTGTTGTAGTTGCCGTCGTAGACCGCGATCGTCGGTTTCCCGAAGTTGGTGAACTGCAGGAGGAGCTTCTTCTTGACGTCCTCGGCCGCGTCGCTGGCGACGTGGAACTGTCCGGTCGCCTGCGAGTGCTCGTAGGTGAAGTAGTTGTTCTCCGTGATGAACTCCCGGGTCAGGAACTCGTCGAGGAACGTCACGTCGTTGTGGTTCTCCCGAACGTCGAACATCCGGTCCCAGCCGGCCGCGAAATCGACGTCCTCGAGGGCGTCTTCGACCGACGAATAGCGAGCGTCGTCGAACAGGTAGCGGCCGATGCGCTCGAGTTCGTTCTGAGTGACCCGCGCGAGGAAGCCGCGGTTCTGGCGCTTGACCAGCGAGTAGTGCCGGCGAGCGACTCCCTCGTAGGTCAACACCTTCCAGGGGTAGTTCGAGACGTCGACCTCACCGTCTCGCGCCCGCTCGAGCGCCTCGCGGTCGACCCACTCGTCGGGCACCTCCTCGAGCGAGTCCAGCGTCTCCGGAGTGATGGTCTCGATTGCTTCCGGCGGCTCCAGTTCGTCGAGAACCTCGTCGAAGTCGACGACCTCGGTGAGGTTCCGCCAGGAGACGCCCTCGACACGGAGGAGGGCCTCGAGGACCTCCCGCCGGTTGGTCGTGTTCTCGACGTACTCCCAGAGCTCCATTCCGAGGCTGTAGGGGTTGAGGCCGCCGGAGGCCAGCACCTTCGCCATGTGATCGGCGTAGTTGAGGAACTCGTCGTCGCCGGCGAAGACCTCGTCGGTCATCATCGTCGACTCCCAGTAGGCGGCCCAGCCCTCGTTCATCACCTTCGTCATCTTCTGTGCGGCGAAGTAGTACGCCTCCGCGCGCATCATGTCGAGGATGTCGCGTTGCCACTCCGCCATCTCGACGCCCCGGCCGGCCTCCTCGTCGTACTGCTTCCCGTGTTCGCGGACGAACGCCAACACGTCCTTCTGTGGCTCCTCGGGGAAGTTCGCCGCGACGTCCTCGCCCTCGAGCTTCTCGACCCACGCCTCGTCGAACACTTCGCCTTTGATCTCGTCGGAGAGCTCGAGCTCGTCTAATTTCTCGGCCAGGTCCTCGTCGATTCCCTCGTGGATCGGCCCGTCGATATCGAGGCGTCGGCTGAACACCTGATGCTGGTCGATGTTGTCCTCGAGGCTCAGGCAGTGATCGATCCACTTCTCGACCTCGGCGCGGTCGATGTCGGGATCGGACATGTACTCGTCGATGGCTCGCGCGTGGCGCTCGAGCATGGCCGCGGCGTTGACCTGGTCCTCGTCGGCGCGGCCGCTGGTGAACATGCCGAACCAGTCGTTGTTCGCGAAGAAGTCCGAGTGGGCCTCGACGTGGGTGATGACCGCCTTCTGGTCGGCCACCGTGTTCGACTCCTGCAGGAACGCGTGGGCCGGATTGTCGTTGTTGACGATCTCGAAGGCCTTCCCGCCGCCGTACTGGCCCTGCTTTTGTTGCTTGTCGTACTGCATGCCCCACCGCCAGTGCGGGTAGCGGCTCTGAAACCCGCCGTACGCGATGAGCTCGTTCATCTCGTCGTAGTCGATGATCCAGTACTTCACCGGGTAGGGCTCGAGACCGAGCTTCTCGGCCAGGTTTCTGGCCTCCTCGACCGGTTCCTCGAGATCGCTGGCGATCGCCTGTTTGCGGAATCTGTCCGAATTACTCATTGTCATCACTCTCCGTGGAGAGGATATCGTAGATCGCGTCGGTCACGTCCGCTTCGTCGTTGACGTACGCCACCGCGACGTCCTCGGCGTCGGTGCCGAAGTGACGCTCGAGTTCCTCCGCGTGGGTGGCGTTGATCGCGTTCCCGCTGGGCTGGGTCTCCACGTAGGCGTGGAGGTTCGCCGGGATCTCCTCCATCAGGGGGATCACGCGCTCGCCGGTGTCGTTCGAGGAGTTCTCCGAGTCGCCCGCTGCGAAGACGTACCGGTTCCAGTCGCTCCAGGGGTACTCCTCGAGCAACCGATCGGCGAGTTCGTAGGCGCTCGAGATCTTGGTGCCGCCGCCGCTCCGGATGCCGAAGAACTCGTCGCGCTCGACCTCCCAGGCGTCGGCGTCGTGGGCGATGTAGACGAACTCGGCGTTGTCGTACTTGCCCTGCAGATACCAGTCCAGCGGCGTGAACGTCCGCTCGACGAGCTCGCGCTTCTTCTCGCGCATCGAGCCGGAGACGTCGCGGATGTTGACGACGACGACGTTCTTCTCCTTCTCCTCGATGATCTCGGGGTGGCGGTAGCGCTCGTCCTCGCGACGGAAGGGGACGTGGTCGATCCCCTCGCGGCGGATCTTCTGCTGGACGTCCTCGCGCTCGACGTTCTCCTCGACCGCCTCGATTGAGGCCCACTTCCCGCGCTCGTCGTCGGGGACGTTGCTATGTGCTTCCTCGATCCAGGCCATCGAGACCGGCAGGTTCTCGCCGCGGGCCCACTCGAAGACGTCGCGCGGCTCGATCCCCTCGACCTTGCACAGCTCGCGAAGGAACTCCTCGTCGAAGTCCATCGCGAGCTTGCGCTTGAGCCCCTCCTTGAACATCCGCTCGAAGTCGAGCGTGCTGTTGGGACCGGTCCGGGTGAGGTCAGTGAAGGGGCCTTCCTTCTCCTCGATCACCTTCTTTCCCTTCGGATCGAGGTCGAGGCCGAGCTCCTCGTCGAGTTCCTCGGCGAACTCGTCGGGGTCCATCTCGTAGTACTCGTGCTCGCCGCCCTCCTCGCCGGGTTCGGCGTCGTCGCCGTCGTCGTCGCCCGGCTGGGGCTG
>NZ_JAQIVI010000376.1 GCF_028618695.1 Natrinema soli
GCGGCCGCCGAGCCCGACGCAGTCGTCCACCTCGCCGCGATCCCCGACCCGACGAGCCACGCCGGTTCGCGGGTGTTCGCCAACAATGTTCTGAGCGCGTACACCGTCCTCGAGGCGGCCGGTCGGACCGGCGCGAACGTCGTGTGGGCGAGTTCCGAATCGGCTTACGGGTTCCCCTTCGCCGAAAGTTCTCTCGTCCCCGAATACGTCCCCATCGACGAGGCCCATCCGCTCCGCCCCGAAGGTCCGTACGGCACCTCGAAGGAAGCCGGCGAGACCGTCGCCGCGGCAACCGCCAGACGACACGACGTGTCCGTCGTCTCCCTCCGCCCGTCGTGGGTGCAGTACCCCGGCGAGTACCGGACCAGCGGGAACCGGGAGCGCTTCGACCTCGAGGAACTGACCGAACGCCCCCAGGAAACCTCCCCGAGCGGCGGTGCGGGGAACTTCTGGTCGTACATCGACGTGCGAGATCTCGCGTCGATGGTCTCGACGGCGCTGGACGCCGACGTCGAGAGCCACGAAGCGTACCTCTGCCACGCCGCGGAGAACTATCTCGGTATCGAGACAAATCGGCTTCTGGACGCGCTCTTCGACGACGCACCGCCCTCCGACCTCGAGGGGGACGCATCCGCGTTCACCACTGCGAAGGCCGAACACGACCTCGGCTGGACGCCCGAACACACCTGGCGCGAGGCCGAAGACGACCACGTCGAGGGGCCGGGTTTCGAGTAGCGCATCGAAAGCGGCGGTTCACGCGGTGAACGAAAGAGATAGGTTTTAGCGGTCTCGAAGATGACGAGTATACGTTGGTATCTCGCACGAATCCGCTCCAATTGCTCCTGCTCGGTATCGGGACGGTGCTCGCCCGCCTCGGGACCATCTCGCTCGAGCGGGCGCGCGAAACGACTGACCTCGCCTGGCCGCGAATCGTCACCGGACTCGCCCGGATGTCGAAAGGCGTCGCGGACGTCGCCATGGTCGGCGTCGTCCTCGGCCCGACGGCCATCGCGGGGATGGGCTTTGCCGGACCGTACTGGGGGATGACGTTCGCAATCGGCGGCGGGATGGCCGCGGGAACGATCGCCCTCGTCTCCCAGCGATACGGTGCGTCGGCGGACGACGAAATCGGGCAGGTCGTCAGGTCCAGTGCGTTCCTCGTCACGGTGGTCGCCCTCCCCGTGAGCGCGCTGTTCTGGGCCGTCCCCGTCGAACTCGTTTCGTTGCTGAGCGACGATCCCGTCGCGATCGGCTACGGCGCCGACTACCTTCGCGTCCTCGCGCTCGGCGTCCCGTTCGCCATCCTCAACCAGATCGGGAGCCGCGCGCTCGTCGGTGCAGACGATGCGTGGACGCCGATGGTCGTCCGGTCTAGCGGCGCGCTCATCAACGTCGTCCTCAACGCGGTGTTCATCTTCGCGCTCGATATGGGCGTCGTCGGTGCGGCGCTTGGGACCGTTATCGCCAGTATCTGCGTCACGACCGCGTTCGCACTCGGTCTCGCGCTCGGTCGCCTCCCGGGCATCGGCGAGTTCCCGATTCGGGTTCGCTGGGTCGACCGGTACCTCGAGCGGGAGCTGCTCGCGGATCTCGTCGCCATCGGACTGCCCGTCGTCGGTCGGAGCTCCGTCTGGACCGTCGCCCGGTTTCCGATCCTCGCCTTCGTGGGCCTCTTCGGCTCGCACGTCGTCGCGGCCTACATCATCAGCCGACGCATCTGGGGGTTGATGAACACGCCGGGATGGGGGTTCGGTCTCGCCGCGAGCAGCCTCGTCGGGCAGTCCCTCGGAGCCGACGACGAGGAGACGGCGGCGCAGTACGGACGTGAGATAACCGTCTTCACCGTCGTCGTCTATCTGTTCGCAGCGGTCGTCGTCGCGCTCTTCGCACACCCGATCGTCCGGCTGTTCGTTAACGACCCTGCATCACCGACCGTTCCCGTCGCCGTCGCGCTCGTGTACACCGCGTGTATCGCCGTCGTTCCGCAGGGCGTCACGAACAGCGTCGCGGGCGCGCTGGACGCGACCGGCGACACGAACTGGCCGTTCTACGGCCGCGCGATCGGGATGTTCGGTTTCGCCATCCCGTTGGTCTACCTCGGCGCGACGACGTCGCTCGGCCTGTTTGGACTCTCCCTGTCCTTTCTCGCCGAGAGCGTTCCGGGCGCGCTGATCAACTATTATCGGTTCCGCTCCGGGAAGTGGAAGGCCATCAGCCGCGGCTACCGGCCGGGAGAGCCCGCAGTCGACGACTGACGCGCTACGCGCGTCGTCGGTGAGGCGGTTGATAACGTTTATAGCGCTACGGTAACACTTCACAGCCGATGGACGATCGATCCGAGACGCCGACGTACCGCCGGGAGTCGGCGCCGACGTCGGAACGCGTAGCGGACTTGCTCGAGCGAATGACGCTCGCCGAAAAAGCGGGCCAGGTGACCGGGACCTGGGGCGGTGATTTCAGGGCGGAACTCGACGTCGAGGACCTCGTCGAGACCGTCGCACAGGACGGGATCGGCGCCGTCGCGCCATTCGGCTGGGCCGGGTCGCTCACCAGCGATCCAACAGAGGCGGTGCGGATCGCCAATCGCCTGCAGCGCGTCGCCGTCGAGGAGAGCCGACTCGGTATCCCGCTGCTGCTGAACGTCGACGCGGTCCACGGCCACGCCTACATCACTGGTTCGACGTCGTTTCCGAACGGACTCGGGGCGGCCGCGACGTGGGACCCGGACGTGCTCGAGGACAGCGCAGCGGTCACCGCCCGGGAAATCCGCGCGACCGGCGCGCACCAGAACTACGGTCCGACGGTCGACGTGGGCCGCGAGCCGCGCTGGGGGCGGGTGTTCGAGACGTTCGGCGAGAGTCCGCACCTCGTCGGCGAACTGGCCGCCGCGAAAGTCAGGGGATACCGCGGTGACGGGGTCGGCGATCCCGAGGGGGTGCTCGCCACCCTCAAACACTTCCCCGCCTACGGGGAGCCCGAACGCGGCGAGGACGCGTCGCCGGTCGACATCTCCGAGTACAAACTCCGGAACACGTTCCTCCCGGCGTTCGAGCGGGCGCTCGCCGCCGGAGCGGACTCCGTGATGCCGTCGTACAACTCGATCAACGGCGAACCCTCCCACGGATCGGCCGCCGCCCTCACGGAACTCCTTCGCGACGACCTCGGCTTCGAGGGTCACGTCGTCTCGGACTGGGACGGGATTCGTCACCTCCACGAGGCCCACCGGACGGCTCGCGACCACGCCGACGGCGTTCGACAGGCCCGCGAGGCCGGCGTGGACGTCGCGTCGGTCGGTCACGTCGACCACGCCGACAGCGTCGCGGAACTCGTCGAATCCGGGCGGCTCGAGGAGGCGGTCGTCGACGCGAGCGTGAAACGGGTGCTCCGCACCAAGTTCGAGCTCGGTCTGTTCGAAGATCCCTACGTCGAGACGGAGGCGGTGACAGAGACGCTCGGGTCGGAGCGCCACCGCGAGACAGCGCTCGAGGTCGCCAGCGAGTCGATGACGCTGCTGAAAAACGAGGGGGTCCTCCCGCTCGAGGGCGACGAGGACGTCTTCGTCGGCGGGCCGAACGCCGACGACGTGGTCCACCAGCTCGGCGGCTGGTCGGTCAGTCGCGACGACGGGCTGCCGGGGAG
>NZ_JAQIVI010000377.1 GCF_028618695.1 Natrinema soli
GGTGCGACGAGCGCACCGCTGGTGAGCGCGAGTTGGCCGCCCGCGGTCGCACCGCCCATCTCGTCCGCGCTGACCAGTGTCGCCATGACGGAGTAGTAGACGCCGGTGTAGCCGAGCACGAAGAAGCCAAGGACGGCGAACGCGATCGCGGCACCGCGTTCGGTTGTCGTCGACGCGACGACGACGAACATGACGGCGCTGCCCAGCGTCTGGGCGACGAGCAGCGATCCGATCCTGACGCGGGGCTCTCCCGGTAAGACGTCGCTCAGCCAGCCGGTCAGCACGCGCCCGACGCTCCCGAACAGCTGGACGAGCGCGAGGACGACGCCGCCGAACGCGACGGACGCGCCGATGGACTCCTCGACGTAGAGGACCGTGTAGCCGGTGGTCGTGAAGAGGGCCGCCCCGAGAAAGAGGCCGGCGGTCGTCAACACGACGTACGGCCGGTTCGAGAGCAACGCGCCGAAGTCGGGATAGTCGGCCGTCCCGCCACTGCCGTCGCTCGAGTAGCCGACGTAGAACACGACGGCGACGACCGCGCCGACTCCCGCGGCGACGAGAAAGCCGGCTCGGTGGAAGAGCGCTCCCGCGAGACCGGTGACCAGGAGCGCGCTGATACCGCTCCCCCCGGTGACGCCGACCTGCTTG
The DNA here is from genome assembly GCF_028618695.1 of Natrinema soli. Next base: position 649 of record NZ_JAQIVI010000377.1, read on the forward strand.
ATCCCCATCGCGAGGTTCTGGCGGCCCGGCTCGATCCGGTCGAAGACCGCCTTGTTCGTCCCGGGGATCGCGGTCCCGTACAGCGATCCGAGGACGAACACCGCCGCGAGCAACAGGGCGTACGTCGGTGCGCCGGCGACCAGGAGACTGCCCGTCGCGAGACCGACGAGACCGACCGTCAGCGTCAGCCGTTCGCCGAACCGATCGGTCAGCGCGCCGAGTGGCAAGAGAAAGACGGCATAGCCGAGAGTGAGGGTGGTGACGACGATTCCGACCGAGAACCGAGAGAGCCCGAACGCGTCCCGGAAGAACGGTGTCGCGGCGAAAATCGTATAATAGCAGATACTTGCGGCGATCTGCCACATCGTGACGAGCGACACCGTTCGCCAGTACGACCGATCCATTGACGCGGATTCTTGGGAAACCATTTAAAAAAGAGTGCCGTTCTCGCCGTCTCAGTGCCGTGAAAATGACTGTCCTATCATTAATATATTACTATTTTTAACTGTGCTGGTCATATATTAAATACGTTATTGTATGCTACAGTGCTCTTAACGCAAGTTATGAGATGATTATCATCGCGGAACTTATAATGTATAAATACAGATACTATATGGAATTTTTAGCGCGCAACAACACATTTTTATACTGGTAATCGAAACGGAAGCTGTGTATGTGTGCTAATACCAATCAAAATAGACGAGACGTGCTGAAGGGCGCTGCGACAGTGGGTGTCATCAGTATGGCCGGATGTCTCGGTGGGGACAGCGACACAATCACCGTCACGATCGGCGGGACGTCTTCTGATAGTTCGACGCAAGCAGCGGGGCAGGCGCTCGCTCGCGCCGCACAGCAACACAGCGACGTCGTCGATATCTCCGTTCAGGTGACGGACGGGTGGACGGCGAACCTTCGCGAGTACGACGACGGGAACATCCCCGCGATGGGCGTCGACAACAACTCCATTTCGAAGGCGATGAACGACGATGCCCCGTTCGAGGAGAACCCGGTCGACTCGCTCCCTCACCAGGGATTCATGTTCACGTCGCTGCAGATCCACATGGTCGGCCTCGAGGGCAGCGGTCTCGAATCGACCGCGGACCTGCAAGACGGCGGCTACACGATCTACCCGATCCAGCCCGGCTTTGGGACCCGTCTGCTGACGGAAGAAATCCTCAAGGATGCCGGCGTCTGGGAACCGAACGAGATCAACAACGCGGACACCGGCGACATTCCCGGCCAGGTCGAGGAAGGGAACATTGACGCGCTCTGTCTGTACGGCGCGAACGGCGTCGAACTCTCCGGCTGGTGTCAGAACGTCGACGTCCGTAGTAGCGAGGGGCTCAACCTGCTCGAGGTCGACGACGACTTCAAGCAGGCGATCGAGGACCACTCCGGTGCGCTGCTCGAGGAGTTCGAACCCTACGGCTACGAGCAGGACGTGACGCAGTACACCGATACGGTCACCTCGTGGTCGCTCGCGGCACAGTGGGCGTTCAGTCCCGACATTCCCGCCGAAGCGACCAAAGAGATCGCTCGCCTCTCGAACGAGCACCACGACACGCTCCGCGAAGCGGACTCGACGACGCTCGAATTTACTCCCGAAGCAATGACGCAGACGGTCATGGAGGGGCTCGAGGTCCACGAAGGGGTCGCCGAGTTCTTCGAAGAGAACGACGTCTGGGACGACGCCTGGACGCGCGGTGAGGCCTCCGAGGAATAATTTCCGCCGAATACTCCGATCCCCCATTTCGATAATTGACAAATGGTAAAAAACGACGAGAGTACTGACGATATCAGAGGCGCCGACCAGTCAGATATCCCAACACCTGCTGACGAGGACATCCTCGATACCAGCGCACCCCTGACGGTTGCCGACGGACTCCGGGGCAAGTTCGAGTTGGCAGTGATCCTCGGATCGATCCCGTTCTGGCTGCTGGTTTTCTGGTTTTCCAGAACGCAGATGATGGACCGAGGTCGATACGGCATTCTCTTCCTCGGCGGGGTCCTCCTGTTGTACCTGCTGATCGAACTCCCGTACACGATCGAGGAGAAGAACTGGCTCGAAACGGTGATGCTGACCGCTTCAGGTGGGATAGTATCCGTCGTGACGGTGTATCTGTTCGCCTTCTACACCGACGTGGTCTATACTCGCGCCGGTCAGGCCTATGACTACGAGATCATACTCGCACTCGCGATTTCGCTGGTGGTGATCTACCTCACGTGGCGATCGTTCGGCATGACATTCCTGATCGTCGTGCTCGGCGGTATCGGGTACGGGTTCGCCGGACCGTACCTCTCGGGAACGCTTAGCCACGGTGGGCTCACCATCGAGCGAACACTCCGAATTCTCGCCATTAGCGGTGACGGTTTCTACGGCTTTCTGACCCAGCTCGTCGCAGCCTGGATCGCGCTCTTCCTGTTATACGCCGGGCTATTGAAGGCATATGGTGCGTTCGGCCTCATCCTCCGGATCGCCGTTCGATCCGCCAAGTACATCGATTCCGGGATCGCACAGACCGCGGTCCTCGCGAGCGCCATCATCGGATCGGTCAACGGAAGCCAGACCGCAAACGCGGGCATGACCGGCTCGTTCACGATTCCACTCATGAAAAAGAGCGGCATCAAGCCCGAAACCGCCGGCGGGATCGAAGCGGTCGCGTCGACATCGGGTCAGGTGCTGCCGCCCGTTATGGGTGCCGGTGCCTTCATCATGGCCTCGCTGATCACCGGCGTCACGTACGGGAACGTCATTATTGCCGGTCTCATTCCCGCAGTGATCCTCGTGGTCTCGATCTTCATCGCCGTCCACTACGTCGCGGCTCCCCAGATCAACGATCCCTCGATGAGCGGTCTGTTCGACGACAAACTGAGTCGGAAAGAGGGGATTCTCGAGTCGACCAAGTACGGCCTGCCGTTGCTCCTACTGGTCTACCAGCTCGGTATCGTCCAGGTGACGGTGATGACGGCGGCACTACAGACGGCCGTTGCCATGATCGCGCTCGGACTCCTGATTCCACTTATCGACACGGCACTCGAGGGCGGGAGTCTCGGTGCGACACTGATCCATACCCTCAAACAGACGCTCGAGGGCTTCCGTCAGGGCGTCATCGTGCTCGCACCGATCGCGATCATTCTGGCGGCGATCAACGGCGTCGTCGATATCCTGATGGCGACCGGTGTCCCGACGGCCATCTCGCTCACGCTCATGGATCTCTCCGGCGGTATTCCCCTCATCGCATTCTTCCTCGCGATGGTTATCTGTATCCTGCTCGGTCTCGGGATGCCGACGACAGCGTCCTACACCGTCGTCGCGCTGTTGATCGCGCCGACGCTCATCAATCAGTTCCTCATCCCGGATCTCGCCGCGCACTACTTCGTCTTCTACGCGGCGATTCTGGCGGGACTGACGCCACCGATCGCGACGTGTGTCGCGGTCGCGACGGGAATCGCCGGCGGTGATTTTTGGCGGACCTGCGTCGAAGCGATCAAAATCTCCGCGCCGCTGTTCGTTCTCCCCTTTGTGTTCGTCTACCATCCGGCTGTCGTCTCCGGCGAGTTCTCCGCGGCCTCACTGAGCGCCGGTGCGATCGCGCTTCTGGGTTCTATCGCAATCATTCACGGGATCAACTACCGGTTCACGTTCGATCGCGGCGCGACGTTCGGCCTCAGGCTCGTCTTCGCCGTGGCCGGTATCGTCGCGATGGTTCACCCGGTACAGATGGTCCAATTCGGTGCGCTCGGGCTCGTCATCGTTCTCTATGGCCTTCAGACGACGCTCAAGCGGCCTGAACCGGCCGGGTCGGTCGCCGGTGCCGGTCGCGGCGGCCAGCCCTGACCGAATTCGGTGAGCTGTCCCGTACGAGGCCATTTCGACCCGTTCTAGTCGAAATCGTTTCCCCGCCATTCCGGCATCGCGACGGGATCGGTATTCAATCGAGGTTCACGAACGACAATTACAGTACTCCGTCCGGATATCGACTGACTGTCCGTTCGTTCGATCACGAAACAAGCATTCGTCTGTAGTCGTAAAACCGGCAAAATATGTACAATCGATGTGCCGACCGCCGTCACCCGATAAACGATAATACTTTTCCATTGGGGTCCGAAATCCCTGAGTATGTCTGACGACCTCAAGAAAGGGCTCGAGGGTGTGTTGGTCGCCGAATCGGGACTCAGTTCGATCGACGGCGACGTCGGTCGACTGATCTACCGCGGCTACACGATCGAGGACCTCGCTCGCGGCGCGAGCTACGAGGAAGTGCTCTACCTGCTCTGGAACGGTCACCTGCCGTCCGAGGACGAGCTCGAGCCGTTTACGGCCGCACTCATGGACGAACGCGAGGTCGACGACGACGTCCTCGCGACGATGGAGAAGCTCGCCGCGGCCGACGAGCAGCCCATGGCCGCGTTGCGGACTGCGGTTTCGATGTTCTCGGCCTACGAACCCGAAGCCGAGGCCGACCCCGACGATCTCGATGCGACGCTTCGGAAGGGGCGTCGCATCACGGCCAAGATCCCGACCGCGCTCGCGGCCTTCGAGCGCTATCGCCTCGGCGAGGAACCCGTCGACCCCGACCCCGATCTGGGCCTCGCCGCGAACTTCCTCTACATGCTGACCGGCGAGGTGCCGGACGACATCGCCGCCGAGACGTTCGATCAGGCGCTCATCCTCCACGCGGATCACGGCCTGAACGCCTCGACGTTCACCTCGATGGTCATCGGCTCGACGATGGCCGACATCTACAGCGCCGTCACCGGCGGTATTAGTGCCCTCTCCGGGCCGCTCCACGGCGGCGCGAATCAGGACGTCATGGAAGTCCTCATCGAGATCGACGAGAGCGACCTCGACCACCGCGAGTGGGTCGAACAGGCCACCGAGCAGGGCCGGCGCATTCCCGGGTTCGGCCACCGCGTCTACAACGTCAAGGACCCTCGCGCGAAGATCCTCCAGGAACGCAGCGAGGAACTCGCCGAAAACGGCGAGGACAAGTGGTACAACTACACCACCACCATCGAACAGTACCTCACCGACGAGAAGGGGCTCGGCGAGAAGGGGATCGCCCCGAACGTCGACTTCTACTCCGGTTCCGTCTACTACCAGCTCGGCATCCCGATCGACATGTACACCCCCATCTTCGCCATGAGCCGCGCCGGCGGCTGGATCGCCCACGTCCTCGAGTATCAGGAGGACAACCGACTCATTCGCCCGCGCGCCCGCTACACCGGGCCGCAGGATCAGGAGTTCGTCCCGCTCGAAGAGCGATAACCCGCGACTCGCGGTTCCCGGGCATCGTTCGGTACCGGCGCTCCTCGAGCCGTCACCGCCGTCTCTTCACGCTCATTTTCGCGGCTTCACTCGGAGCTCGCTTCGATCACAGTCACTCGGGCCGCACAGATGCGTCTCGATCACTGCATCCGAATCTGTAGTTCTCCTCTCGAGCATCGATAGCCAGGTGGAAACGATCTCGAGACGGCATTCGTTTCGATCGGTTGGGTGTGATAGTCAGACGCTAAACACTGTCTAAGCGAATGTAATTCGGGCAAATCCGTGGGTAGCGTGTAAACGGTGACTGTCCTTATTCAGCTTGTACACGGTCTGACGAGCCGTATGAGAGGACGAATTGAGAGTGTGAGGCCGTCTCTCCCCCTGATCATGTCCGACGTAGCAGCGTATTCGCTCTATTCGGGCACGCAGACGCGAAACTGCGGCAAACCGGAGTTCGTACTGAACGTGAACGCGTCCGTCGGTCAGCGGCCCGTTCACTCGAATCGAGAACCCACGAACGAAACGGATTCGAGGCCGAATAATGTCTGAGCGCATCTCCAGTATCGACGCAACGCGAATCGTTGCGATGGTCGGTGTCGTCGTCATACACACGAATCCGTTCGAGGGATTCGGACTGTACGGCAATCTCGCTAACTTCCTGATAGAATCTACCGCGCGGTTCGCCGTCCCGTTCTTTTTCATGGCGTCCGGGTATTTTTTCGCCCTCAAAATCGCTCGCAGCGATCCGACTACCCAGTTTCTCAAACGAGTGTCCGATATCTCTTCGCTCTATCTGTTCGGGCTACTGCTCACGTTTCCGGTTTTCCTCGCGGGAACGGCCGTCCAGGCCAGCGTCGAAAATCGCGATATCGTAACCAGCGTCGTCCACGAGCTGGCTGCGTTTGTCTCACCGGTCGAACTGATTTACTACGGGACGTCCGTCTCCGAGATACTGTGGTTCTTCCCGGCGCTACTCTTTTCGTACCTGCTCATCTATCTCTGCATTAATCACGGTCTGAGCGCGTATCTGTTGCCGATTTCGCTCGGATTTCATCTCGTCGGACTTCTCGGCTCGAGCTATACGATGTTCGTTGACGTTCCGTTCGCGATCAGAGACGGCCTGTTCTTCGGGTTCTTCTACACGAGCCTCGGCTACTCCATCTACTCGCACGAATGGCAGCCGGCTGCCGATCGAAGCACGCTCTATCTCGGATTGACCGTCCTCTTCGGCGCGCTCCATATCGGTGAACGATACGTACTGGGCTACGTCATCACTGAAAGCACCGTTGCGCAGGGCGTCTATTGGGCGAGTTATACGATCGGAACTGCGCTGGTTGCCGTCTCGCTGTTCGTCTTCCTCCTCTCTCGGCCGGATCTCGGAACGGACACCGCGGTACCGTCGTGGGGACGGAATTATGCCGTCGGTATTTACGTTGCACATCCCCCCGTGTTATACGTTCTCGAGAAAGGAGCCGAAGCGCTCAGTGCGAGCGGTTACGAGATACAAAACACGATCCTCTGGCACCTCGTGTTGACGCCTGCAACCTTCTTTGGGGCCTTGCTACTCTATCTGATCGTTTCGAAACTAAGACCCATTCGCGTCGGTGGGTTTTCCCTGCCAAGAGGAAACTGGATGCAAAACAGATAGCGTTCGACCTCCGGACTGTTCCATCCGCGCTGTCTGCGGCGCTCCGCTTTGCTGCGGTGCCGGGGACGAGTATCGTCCCGATAGAATCGGTTCACACCGACTGCGCGACCACTATGCGATCCGTGCGTACTGCTGTCCCGAGCTCCGCTCTCGTCCGATGGCCGCCCGCGATGGTGTTGCCCCGAGACAGTCGTATCGGAATCGATCGAACGTCGGTACGCGCAAGTCACTCGAGCCACGATAACCGATATGCCCGTTTTCGTGTACGGAACGCTGACCAAACGGGAGCGAGTCGCGACCGTCCTCGGGGACGACGCCCACTACGAGTTCGCCGGCCGCGCAACGCTCGAGGGGCTCCACCGGGTCGACGGTCGGTATCCAACGCTCGTGCCCGGCGGCAGCGTCGACGGACGATTGCTCGCGGTCGACGCTGCGGACCTCGAGCGCCTCGATCGGTACGAGGGCGTCGAGCGCGGGCTGAG
>NZ_JAQIVI010000378.1 GCF_028618695.1 Natrinema soli
GGTGTATCCGTACCGTTCAGCTACCTCTGCCATCGTCGCGTCGTCTTCTTCGAGGTAGTTGATCACTGCCATCAGCCGCTGTGTCGGCTTCTTGTCCTCGACCTCCGCGAGAGCGTCGCGGAGGTCGTCGAGGGTGGCAGCGTCAAGCGTGGCCATACCATAGAGTCACACTCCAATCTAAAAAATATTCAGCCGACAGTATCAGGAGCATCCGACGGCGGACGCAGCTGTCAAGCACGACGTTCCATTCGGAATCGATGGTGAGGTGCATCACGAGGCGGAGTTCCTCTACGCGCCGAGTACGAGCGACGATGCCGACGGAAAGTATGCAGTCTTCGTAACGAACCAGGACCGCGTCGAGCCCGAAGAAATCTCGAGTGTCGTGAACGGGTACAGTCGTCGGTGGGACATCGAGAACCAGTACAAGTCGATCAAGGATTTCATGCCGAAGACGTCGTCGACGGACTACCGACTTCGCCTGTGTAACTTCGCGCTGTCGACGCTGATCTACAATCTGTGGCGGCTCACAGACTATTTGATTAAGGTCGCGCTCGACGAGCCGATCCGGTCACCGCCAGTGATCACGGCGAAGACGTTCGTGCGAGCGTTGGGCGACTTCCTGCGTGAGTTCGGGTAACGTTTTTCTCACTCTGGGTCCACCAATTCGGTAGCGGCTGCTCTATCGATTTTTGCGGATTTTCGGGATAGTTGTCATCCAGATGGTTGGTTCGTGGTTGCTAATTCAACCTCGGCCGATTTTCGCACCGAATTGGGAATCATCAGCTCGTGAATTTCCTAGTTTCATTTGTAGGTTTATAAGCACGCGAAGAATGTGGCTCACCACGTTTCTGGGATGTAGAGCGTCTACAAACGAGCTTCGGAGGAATCAAATAAAATCCGAGTAGAACTCTCT
>NZ_JAQIVI010000379.1 GCF_028618695.1 Natrinema soli
GGGAGACGACGGTCGGCCAGTCTCGCCCGGTCACGGCCGGGACCGAATCGATGCGGGCGCTCATGCGCGCTCCCCTCTCGATCGACCCGCCTCGAGGACCGCCGAGAGCCGGTCGGCCGGCCCGACCTCGAGGGCGGTGACGTCATCGATCATGCCGAGGTCTCGACGGAACTCCTCGAACGCGAGATACCTGTCGTAGGCCCGCTCGAGATCCGCGAGTCCACCCGGCTCGTAGAGCACCGCGGGAGCGAGCAGTACCGTGACTGTGGAACCATCCCGTCGTGCGAGCGAGACCGTTTCGCGTAGTTCCGCCGGCCGCGAATCGTCGGTACAGATGACGGTCCAGGTCGACCCCTTCGTGTTCGTCACTGTCCGCTGGACCGCTCCGTACAGCGGCGTCTCAGCGATCCGTTCCCGGTACACCTGCCGATCGGTATAGAAGGGGCGTAACGTCCGCGCAAACGGGTCGTCGGCTCCCTCGAGGTCGGCAAGCGATCGTCGCACGGCCGCTGGGGCAGGACGGTCCCGACGCGGGGCGACGGGACGTCCGGTCGCGTTGCGTGCGGTCGGCGAGGTGGTCGTCTCGTCCGGGGATGG
>NZ_JAQIVI010000038.1 GCF_028618695.1 Natrinema soli
CCGTCGGCGCGGGCGACCAGGCGGACGAAGCCGGCGCTCTCGAGCGCGCTCGTGGCGGACGCCAGCTCGGCGGATCGACCCTCGGTGGACATGCTGTGTTACTCGTCCTCGAGCTCGAGCAGCTCGGTCGCGACCTCGTAGGAGTACTGGAAGTCGGGCGCGATTTCGTCGCCGCGGTAGTACTTGACCAGGCGGCGAACCTTCGCTTCGGTGTTCTGCAGGGCGCGCTTGTTCTGGTAGTCCTGCTGGTTCTCGCGGACGTGCTCGCGCAGTCGAACGGCGCGTTCCATGAGGTTTCGGAGGTCCTCGGGGAACGCCGCTTGCGCGTCGTTCTCCTCGAGGATCTCGGTGATCTTCTTCCCGGTCGCCAGCTTGACGTCCGGGACGGGCGTGCCGGTGACGCCTTCGTCACGCAGCTTCATCCCGATCTGACTGGGATCGTGGCCCTGTTCTGCCAGTTCGACGACTCGGGCTTCGATATCGTCCGAGTCGACGTCGCTCCACTCCGGCGGTTCGTCTGCCGACGGCTTGTCCGAACCGGACGAGCCGCGACGGCGGGTGTGCATTCGTGCCATTGGTTGAGGATAGGAATCGCACTGACCGCGAGTGTCGTCTGTCGAGCGACAGTCGCTGCTCCCGTGATGGGAGTCACGCTGTCCGACAGTACGTGGCTCTCGCCGTGCACTTCCGCAATCCCAAGCCACCCGAAAGAGGGGGTGACGCAGTCGGATTTGCGGCCGTGCGCTTCCCACCACCGCTTCCGGCGTCGGGGACTAAAGCGTTTCTACATCGCCACCACAGTCGTCGGGCGGACGGGCGAGTCCGCCGCGGCAGCCGCGGGGCTGCCGGTCAGAGCAACAGAGCGAAGACCAGCACGGAGAGTCCGATCATGACGGCGGCGTGTTTCGCACCCGCTCCGATGTCGCCGGTGCTCAACTGGCCGGCGATCAGCCCCGAGAACGCCCCCTGAACGAGGGTCGCGTGGTAGAACAGCGTGGCGTAGGCGTCGGCACTGACCTGGGAGAACCCGCAAGGGCCGCTGATTCCGGAGCCGGACGCGACTGTCGTAAAGGAGACGGCCGACCGGCACGTCGACTGCCCGCTCTCACCAGTGTGACAGACCGCCGTGTCCGCTATCGATGAATTGTACAATCAATTACGGTGGCTAGTATAGTTTGTCGTGCGTTACGTTCATACCGCGGGAGTCCGAAGCAACTGGTACGGAATGAGGCGCGAGCACTTCACGTTAGATGTCACTCATATCGACTGGGTCGAGACCGACGGCGAACCGAAAAAGCCCATGGTATCGATCGATTTCACCGGCCCGGCGACGATGCTTCGCGAGCGCCTGACCGGTCCCGGCGGCGACGTTCTCGAGGCGAGCGAAACGGACGTGGCCCTCCGATTACAGGGGCCGCTGGGGGACGACACTGCAGGGGTAGTGAGCGTCACCAATCGTATCACCGGCGAGTTCATCCTCGAACTCAACGAGGACGCCGACGACGTCCTCCAGTTCATTCAGGCCGCGCGCGGGTACGGCGATGCCGCCGACGACGAGGGCCGGTACGCGGTCGAGATCACGCTCGACGGCGACTCGTTTGTCGACTACGATAAACGAACGTTTCTCGTCTACGACGACGAGGGGAGCCTGCTCCGGCAACACAGTCTAATCCCCAGCGGCGTCGAACTATAGACCCGATTAGGATTCGTTCCCATCGTTCGGACTGGCCCGGTGATTTCACTCGTTTCTTGCGTCCCGACGGAGAACGGATTCCGGTACACGCCACCGGGGCAACGGCTGGCGAACTGACGCGCCACCCCTCGCACGTTCGTCGGCGGTCCGAACAGTCAGTTTGATAGAGACGCACCGGCGACCCAGTGCTATGGTGGACAGGCGACGGATCGCGACGTACTGCGGGATCGTCGGGCCGATCGTCTCGGTGGGGGCCATTTTCCTCGCGACGATCGTCGCCCCGCCGGAGACGTTCACGTGGCAGGACCGGGCGCTCTCCGATATGGGTCGGTACGGGGCCCCGACGTTCTTGCTGTTCAACGGCGGGCTGATCCTGGGTGGGCTGGTCGGCCTCCCGTTCGGGTGGCGGCTCTGGATCGCGAGCCGAAACGCCGTCGAGCGCCTCGGCGTGGCCCTGCTCGCAGTCGCGATCGCCGGGATGATCGGCGTCGGCGTCTTCTTCCTCGACCATACGGCGGTCTACCTCGAGACGAGCAAGCACGGGTTCGCGGCGCTGACCGGGTTCGGCGTGGCACCGT
>NZ_JAQIVI010000380.1 GCF_028618695.1 Natrinema soli
AACGTCGCGGCCAACGACGACCCGTTCGTATCCCTCCGAGGCGACGGCGCGGCCGACCGAAAGCGCCAGCGCCGCCGTCACCTCGTCGCCCACCCGCCCGCGAATACCGCTGGTTCCGAACATATCGGTTCCTGAGGTGGGCTACCGCCTTACTATGCACGGGTTACTGCCGCCCGCTCCGCGCTCAGTCGTCGGGTCCGCAGCGACCCGTGCCGTCGCCTCGAGCGGTCGTCGACGGTCGATCAGCGGGGCGATCACTGCGGGTGACCGTCCGATCGGTGAATCGTTAGTTCCTCCCTGCGATTCTGAACTGTCGGTACCGTATATGTGACTCACACCGGTACGCTCGAGTGAGAATGAGACAGGAAGGACCCGCAGCCCGCCGATATAGTCGGCCTGTCGGTAGACGTGATCTCGGGTCGACTGCCGCACGTGGTGCTCGGTCGATCGTCACACGTCGCACTCGTCCGGTTCTCGCACGTGTCACCCGACTGGCTCCCACACCCCGTCCCGATCGGACCGCCCCTGACGGACGGTCCTCAGCATCGTCACGCGGTATCCCCATCGATCGAGAGACATGAGTGCGACCGAATCGGATCCCGACATCGACGAGAACACCGATGTCGACGAAGCCACTGGCGGTGACGAGGGTACGGACGATGACGAGCGAAGCGGCGAGAACGAGGAGAGGGGTGACGAGAGCGCCATCTCCGAGTTCCCGCCCAGCGCGAAACTCGTCTACAAGGTCCTCGAGTACGAGGGTCCGCTGACCCAGGAGCGGATCGTCGCCGAATCCAGACTGTGTGCCCGGACAGTCCGCTACGCGCTCGGCAAGCTCGAGGATGGAAATCTCGTGACCAGCCGCGTCTGTCTCGAGGACGCCCGCCAGTCCAAGTATCGGATCGGCGAGTAGCGCAGGAGCGCGCACCAATTATCCCGTCTCCACCGGCGCGGAACACTGTCACCGGGGGCGGTTCCAGATGCGGGTTTTGGGAGTGCGACGGGAGCGCCATTTTCGGCGGTTCGGTCGACTCGATGATGGTGCCGCTTGAGTTGCACCGGCGTCTCCAATCGGAAAGCGACGACGCGCAAGCGGGGCTGCTCGGTTACGATCACGAAACTGCGACTCGAGTATCTGCTGTCGTAGTACCGTTCGCATACCACGGGTTCGCTAGCTGGTGGGAACGCTGGGTGCGACCGGAAGTACGGCTGTTGGGATGTGTGCGGTAGTGACCGTTGTGACTCGGTTAGCCGCGGTTACGTACGACTGGAATCTCCCGACAGCACAAACAGTAGGACTGTCGAGAAGTTAATCCGGTTACAAATAATGGGCGAAGCCCTGCTCAGTTTGCACGCGTGGTCACCGTCCGGCAGAGGTGAGGAACGTCTCGCTCCTTGCGTGTGGAACATTTGTCTATTTCGGAAGTGAGACGGTGAACGACTCTTCGATCAGGTTACAACTCAATTCGGTTCGAGAGCCTGAACACTCACCGAGATAAAGTAGACGAACATAAACAAGAAGAAGCCCACGATAAGCGGAACGAGTCGGGTGTCGATGACAGCGAGTCCCGATACTGCTACGATTGCGATTCCACTGACGAAGACCAGAATAACGAATACACCGACTGCATAGTAGAACCGAAGATCGGATTCGAAGTATTCTCTTATTCCCATGTTTATCTGTTGATAGCTGGCGGAGAAAAGCGTGTTGTTAGTATCCGACGCCGAGTTGCGTGTGAATCCCCTCGTCGTTTTCGAGTTCGTCAACGAACGCGACGACGAAATCCTCTATCGACATGAATAGTAGCCACTGAAAGTCACTGCACACTTGATCGCATGATAACTGTTCGATCAGTATATGAATCGTTTCAGTGGCTACTAGAGTAACCGCTGGCTTAGTCCTGATACTCTCGGACCTCGATCGTTCCGTCAGTGGCCACGGTGACGAGCAGATCGTCGATCGTAAATGCGATGACCAGTTCCGAAGTCGCGGATTCGAGAAGTGTATCGAGGGCGTCCGGGTCGAGGTAGTCTCCAAACGTGAAATCGACCTCCGTGGGATCTTTCTCAACGTGGTCTGCAATTGTTTCAATCACCTGTACACTATCGGGAACCGGAGGAGAAGGGGACCGAGACCCCGTGTCGCGCTCAGTCATTGCTATACAAGGTAATACTGTAACCTTTGTATAACAGTTGCGATATTTAGGAATTTCGCTCGAACGTGATCTCCACCGGAGTCAATTCGTTCCCGGCGAATTCATTCAGCACGTCCGAGGGAACGTCGGTGATCTCACCTTCGACGGAAAACGCTATTGTATCCCCGTAGATAGTAATGTCCACGTCGTCGAGTTCGATATTTGCATCGTCTGCAACATTGATAGTCATCTCCATGTCCCTTCACAGCAGTGATATTCTATAAATAGGTGCCGAAACGGTAGTCATATCCCTATCTCTCTGATAATTATCATCTACCCGGGAGAGATATCGAGTTCCGTCGATCAGGGTTGTCCCGGGGACGCGTGGGCAGATGTGGCAGCAGGGACGCTACCGGTGTTTTTGATACTGATCGACCAACAGGTCGACGCCGAACGAACCAGACGTGATCTCGTAGTGGGTCTCGAGGCGCGGGTTGAACTTCGCCTTGTACCGGTTGATGCTCGGGACGCCGGCTCCGACGAGGTCGTACTCCTCGATTCCCTCGCGGCGGCCGTCACGCATGACGTGCCAGTCCAGCAGATCGTTGATCGCTATATCGACATCCGCGTCCGGTTTGACCCCGCCCTGCCACCGGTACCGCGTCCGATTGGACTCGACGACGAGGATGCCACCGAGGAACTGGCCGTCGACGCGACAGACGTAGGGCCGGATCGCGCCGTCGGGGAGCTGCTCGTAGAGCGATCTGGCGAAGTCGGGCTGCAGCCGGAACGGCTGCCCCTGGTTCTCGTAGCGTTCTCGGACCTTCTCGACGATGCGTTCGACGTCATCGGAATCGCCCTCTTCGATCGCGTAGCTGTCTTCGTCGGCGTTGCGGATGTTGCTCCGGGCATCGCTGCTGAATCGTCCCAGTAGCTCTGCTTCGGTCCCCTCGAGGTCGACGACGTACGTGTGACCGGGTTCGACGTCGTACTCGTTCCAGACGAACGGGCGAATATCGTCGAACTTGGCGGTGACAAACTTGCTGTACAGCGGCGAGAGTTCGTCGTCGATCCACTCGAGACAGCCCTCGATGAATCGCTTGATCCGGCGGTCGGCCTTGCGCTGTTTGAGCTTGTCGACGTTCAGCAGGGCGGGTCCGAGGTACGATGTCCAGGAGTGTGGTGCCGGGGAGAACGCACCGGTTATCGGGCCTTTGGTGTACTCGAAGACGGGGAAGATCCCGACTGACTCCTGCCCTTTGAACCCGGCGAGCAGATACGGGGTCGTGCCGGTGTATTCGGCCTGCAATCGGAGCGCTTCCGTCCGGAAGAACGGATTCGACCCGTCGGATCGTTCGACGTACCGGTTCCACTCGTCGTCGTCGGTTTGCGGATCGAGAGTGCGGATTTCGACGCTCATAGGTAGCCCAGATCGGAGAGTCGGTCTTCGACGGTCCCGTCGTCGGTCGCCCTGATCGGCTCCGGGTCGTAGGCCGGGTACGGTCGCTCGGTGGTCCCGTCGACGGCCGGAAGCGGTTCGCCATCCATCGCGGCGTCGACCGGGACGTCGAACAGCGAACAGATCGTCGGCGCGATATCGAAGATCGTTGCCCCCTCGAGCGCGGCGGACTCGTCGAACGCCGGCCCGGTGGCAGCGATGACGCCGGTCGGCTTGTGGTTCCACGGCTCCATCGGCTCGCCGAAGCGCTCCGTGCCGAGGTCAGCGACGATCGCGTTGTCGAACCCAGCCGGAACCGTCAGGATGTCGGGTGCCTCGTCGACGTGCGGTCCCTCGAAGTAGGTCTCCCTGGGTTCGACGGCGTCGAACATCGGCTCGCCGTCGGGCGTCCGGACGGCCGACAGCGACTCGACGAGCGCACCGCGGACGCTATCGTACGCTGCGGCCGGAACCTGTCCGTTCGGCTCGCGCCCCTCGAGGTTGATCCGGACGCCGAGCTCGCTCTTCGAGCGGACGTACGCCCGAGAGTTCGGGAAGTCGACCTGTTCGCTCGCCGCTCGGATCGCGTCGTTGGGAACTCGCTTGCCGATCGGTTCCTTCAGCCCGACGCGGTCGAGCGCGTTCGCGATCCGCTGGGTCGTCAACCCGACGGTCGCGGCCAGGTTCATCGCCCGCTCGAGCGCACTGGGTCCGGAATCGCCGGCGGCCGAACCCTCGAGCAGGTCGTTCTCCCAGGATTTCGACCAGTCGGGCATCCCCTCACCACCGCGCTGGGCGCTCACGTGCCCTTCGTCTCGGAGGAACTCGTTGATCCGGAACTCGTCGCCGGTCACTTTTCCCATGCCGTGATCGCTGACGATCAGGACGTTTTCGGGCTCCGTTCGCTCGATCGTCTCCGCGAGCTGGCGGTCGACCGCGCGGTAGACCGCCTCGATCGCCTTCTTGTCCCCGGATCGCTCGTGAAAGACCGAGTCGGTCTGCTGGAACTGGAGGAAGCCGAAGTCCGGCGCGAACCGGCGGGAGAGGTAGCGGAAGGCCTTGCCCCGGAGTTCGATCGTCCGCTCGTACCCCTCGATCGACCGATCCGACTCCGGGCTGCTTTGCGGGTAGATCCAGTACTCGCCGCCGCAGGCGAGTTTGACGTCCTCGAGGATCCCCTCGGGGTGGCAGTCCGGATCCTCGGGGGCGGTCAGTCCCGGAATCAACGCTCCGTTAAACGCCCGAGGCGGATGGGTCACGGGAACGTTGACGACGACGCTCGAGAACCCGTCGTCGCTCAGCAGTTCCCAGATCGGTCGCTCGCGGACGTGCGTCGCGTTGACCACGTCCCACTCGTAGCCGTCGAACGAGAGGAAGTCGTACACACCGTGTTTTCCCGGGTTTTTCCCGGTGAACAGCGACGGCCAGGCGCTCGCCGTCCAGGGCGGGATCTGGGACTCGAGGGGTCCCGCAATGCCCGTTTCGAACAGCCGCTGTAAGGTGGGGAGTTCGTCCGACTCGAACATCGGCTCGAGCACCGGTCGACAGCCGGCGTCGAGCCCGACGACGAGCAGACGAAGATCTCTGTTGTCCGTCGAACCTGCCATGGACGCGTTGTCTGCTCGCCCGGGCTTTGTTATGCAAGTGCTTTGCCCGCGCGTTCAGTATCGCGGAGCGAGTGAGTCGGCGAGCGTCTGCTGTAAGTAGCCATTGTCTCCCGGTCGCGAGCTGTATCGTCCGGTTCACTAAGACCACGCGACTCCGAATTGATTCGATGACCGCCGCTCTCGGTATCGATCCACGCAGCGGTCACACGTATGATCACCGCTACCCCTTCCGTCTTCGATCTCTCCCGCTCGCGGTCGGGTGCGGGAGGAATCGACTCCTTCGTCGACCGGCACGCCCCCGATGTGGCGTACACGCACTACGGCTCCGGGAAAGCCGCGCTCAGAGACGGGCTCGCCGGGGTCGCCGATCCCGCCGGAAACGTCGTCATTCCGGCCTACCTCTCGCCGGCGATCGCCGAACCGTTCCGCGACCTCGGGCTCGAGACGCGATTCTACGCGATCGAGGGGACGCTAGCTCCCGATTTCGCCGATCTCGAAGCACGGATCGACGACGACACCGTCGCCGTCATGTCCGTCAACTACTTCGGCTTTCCACAGCCCGGCCTCGAGCGGATCGCATCGCTGACCGACGAGTACGACTGTTACCACGTCGACGACAACGCGCATTCGCCGCTCAGCGTCCACGAGGGGACGCTGCTGGGAACGCACGGCGATCTCGGCATCACGACGCTCCGGAAGCTGCTCCCGGTTCCCGACGGGGCGCTGCTCTATCGATCCGACGAGGATATTCGCGAGCGATGTTCCCCGTCGTCGCTCGCCGGGCAGTCCGATCGCGTCGGGACCGTCGACTGCCGGTTCGTCGCCACGTCGGTCGCCGGAGCCGTCCTCGAGACGAGTCCGTCGCTCTACCGGTCGGTCGAGTCCGCCCTCTCCGACGGTTCGGACGGCTCGAAATCGGTCGATCCGAAGGCGAGATACGAGGCCGCGAAAGCACCCATGTCGAAGCTCTCGGCGTCGATCGCCGACGCCGCCGACCCGGACGCGATTCGGACGCGGCGACGGGAGAACTACCGAACGTGGCGAGAGATTCTCGACGATCGAGACGACGTGACGCTGCTGTCTGACTCGCTTCCCACCGGGATCTCGCCGTACGAATTCCCCGTCCGGACCGACGATTCGGCGGCGATTCTCGCGGAACTCGAGGCGGCCGGCGTCACGGGGGCCCACACCTGGCCGATACTCCGAGAGTCGGTCCGGGGGAACGACGAGTACGCGACCGCGAACCGGCTCTCGCGGGAGCTCGTCGCGCTTCCAGTTCACCAGGGGATCGAGCCGTCCGCGATCGAGGCGGTCGGCGATCGCCTCCGACGGTGACGTGACGGGACAACCGGAGCCCGACGCGGTTCCCGCCGCTCACTCACCGGCGGGCGAGGGAGCCAGTTCCGCGCGAACGTCGTCGGACAGCGCGTACGTCCGTTCGGCGGTGCGTTCGAGTATCCCTTCCGTCCGCAGCTCTGAGAGGAGGCTCTGCACCGCGACCGTCGACCGATTCACCCGAGCCGCGATCGGCTCCGCCTCGAGCGGACCGTCCTCGGCGAACACGGCCAGAATCTCGCGCGCCGCATCGACCGAGCACTGCGATCCCTCGCACGCTCGAGTGACTCGATCGCGGACCCACGAGATCTCGAGCAGCTCCGCGAGTTCGCGCTCCTCGTCAGCGACGACGAACGTCGAATCGTCGATCGCAGCCGCGTTCGACCCGCGTTCGCCGTCCGAACCGTCGTCAGCGTCGACGGGCGTGTAGCCGAACTCGATGTCGTCGCCGCCGGCCTGCAGAATGGGTGACTCATCGTCGATCCCGCTCTCGGCGGCTCCGTTTCCGTCGGCGCCCTGGCGCTCGAGGTCGCGAACGACCTCGCGTAACTGTTCATTTTCCGCGCGAAGCGTTGCCAGTTCGTCCTCGCGAGCCGCGAGTTCGGTCTCGAGGCCCTCGATCCGGTCGTCGCGCGCGTCGAGCGTCTCCCGAAGCTCCTCTCGTTCGGTCTCGAGTTCGGCGATCTCCTCGTGGAGCCGGCGAAGGTCGTCGCTCGAGCCGGGGAGCTCCGCCTGGACCGTGTCCGTGTTCTGCAACGCGTCGGCCATCTGTCTGGCCGCACTCGAGACGTCCCGCGCCGAGGACAACTCGTCCTCGAGGGTCTCGATCCGTTTCTCTTTTATCTCGAGTTCGTTCTCGAGTTCGTTGATCCGGTCTTGCTCGCGGTCCTTGCGTTCGGAGATGTCCTGGAGGTCGCCGACCAGCGTGTCCGAGACGGACTTGAGTTCGGGGCGCTCGAAGTCCTCGAGACCGGGCGTGGCGCCGGCGTCGAAGGTCCGCTTGCGGCGGAACTGGACCTTCCGGACGTCGACCTCGGTCCAGTCGGTCTGCACGAACGCCTGCCCGTCGTCGAGGTCGGCGACGAGCTCCGAGTACTCGGTGTCGATGATCCGGCCGACGACCTTGGTGTCGTTGTCCCAGGTCAGCCGGTGCCAGACGAGCCAGTTCGCCTGCGTGATGAAGTCCTTCTTCACGTCGGCGGGTCGCTGGCTGATCCCCAGGATCCCCAGGCCGTGTTTCCGGCCGCGCTTGCTGATCTTGATCAGCAGGTTCCCCGTCTCGCCGACGCCGCCGCCCTCCGGAATGTACTCGTGGACCTCCTCGACCACCAGCAGGAACGGCTTCTTCATCTTCTTCTCCTTGACGAACAGCTGGCGGGCGACCTCCCGGAGCAGTTCGTCCGCCACGCTCTCGTCGAGATAGCCCGAGACGTCGAGAATGACGGGGACGTTCTCCTCGAGGGCGATGGTCGCCATCTGTTCGGCGTGTTCCGGCCCGATCTGGATGTCGCACTCCTCGTCGGCTCCCGCGTGGAGCATCTCGTACTCCTCTTTCAGCCCGTAGTACTCTCCGTCGGTGTCGACGATGAGGAGGGGGTAGCCCGCCTCGAGCAGTTCCTCGGCGATGACCGACGCGGTGTTCGATTTCCCGGAGCCCGATTTCCCCGTCACGAACCCGCGACCGGTCAGCAGTTCCACGACCGGCAGTTTCAGGTTCGCGCCGTCGGCCGTTTCGCCGACGAGAATCTGGCGCTGGGTCCCTCCGTCGCTCACCGCCACCTCACCTCGCGACCGCGTGGCTCGTTCATACTATGAGTACAGTTCGAACACGCGACCTTGAATATTGGCCTCGGTTCGGGATAGCATTCGCGGGGCCGTTCCGTCTCACCCCTTTCCGCCTGACCGCCCCGACTCATACGGTTTGCTGTAACGATTTACCGGCGCGGCCGCAGGCCGGATCGCGGTCGCGCCGGAAATGACTTACAGCAGACCGTATCAGTCCTCACCGCGCTCGACGGCCTGCTCGCGGACCGTGATCCCCTTGCGACCCAGATGCTGGAGCTGTTTCCGGGCGAAGTCCTCCTCTCGAGTACCCCGCGTGGCGAGGACGTAGACGAGCGCGCCGCCGGCGGGACGCATCGTCCGCCCGGCGCGCTGGGTTCCCTGTCGCCGCGAGCCGCCTAAGCCGGAGGCGACGATCGCCAGATCCGCCGTCGGCAGGTCGATTCCCTCGTCGCCGACCCGCGAGATGAACAGGAGATCGCGCTCGTTCCGGCGGAACTCTTCGAGCAGCCGCCGCCGTTCGTGGTGTGGCGTCTCGCCGCTGAGGAAGGGCACCTCGAGCGCCTCGGAGAGCTCGCGGCCCTGCTCGAGGTAGTCGACGAAGACGATCGCCTTCGCGTCGGGATGGGCCGACAGCAGGTACCGGACCTCGTCGATCTTGCCCCGGTTTTCCGCGGCGATGCGGTACTTCTCGCGGCCCTCGGCCGAGCCGTAGGCGTTGGCCTGTTCGTCGTCGCCCCACGGCACGTAGCGAATCTCGAGTTCGGGTTCGGCGACGAAGCCGGCCTCGAACAGCGCCTCCCAGTCGGTGCCGATCGGCGGCCCGACGAGGGTGAAGATCTCGGTCTGGCGGTCGTCTTCCCTGATCGGCGACGCTGACAAGCCCAAGCGATGCTTGGACTGCAGGTGCGTGCTCCGCCGGTAGACGTCCGAGGGCACGTGCTGACACTCGTCGAAGATCACCAGCCCCCACTCACGGTCGTCGAACAGCGAGCGGTGGCGATCCATCCCCGCGATCTGGTAGGTGGCGATCGTCACCGGCCGGACGTTCTTCTGCCCGCCGTGGTACTGCCCGATCTGGTCGGCCTCGAGCGAGGTGTACTCCTGGATCGCGTCGGCCCACTGCTGTGCGAGATCGCGACTCGGGACAAGCACGAGCGTCTCGCCCTCGACGTGGGCCATCGCGCCCATCGCGGCCACCGTCTTCCCGCTTCCCGGCGGGCCGACGAAGACGCCCTCACCCGCCTCGGCGAAGCGATCGACCCACGTCTGCTGGTAGTCTCGCAGTCGCACCCCCAGGTCGATCGGCAGTTCCTCGCCGGAGGCCAGTTCGCGGTGGTCCTGGACCGGATACCCGGCCTCGTAGAGGATGCGCTTGATCGCGGCCTCCGCCCCCTCCTGCACCCAGTCCTCGGCCTCCGAGATCGGTGCGTGGACGTGTTCCTCGTCGAGTTTCTGGCGGGCGACGTTGCCCATTATCTCGGGACTCTGCGCCTCGAGAACCGTATACCCGTCCTCGTGGGTCACCAGTCGGAACTGGTGGGCGCGGTCCCACTGGCTGTGGACCCACTCCTCGAGCGCGTCCGATCGCTGGCCCAGCGCCTGCCGCATCGTCCGCGCGAGTTCCTCGAAGGTATCGTGAGGCGTCCCCCAGATATCGGCCGGTCGAACGACGTAACGGTAGCCCTGTTCACCGTTCGCATCTGCGAGGTGGGCGAACTGCGAGAGTTGCGCGCGCGTGAACTGGTCGGGCCGATCGACGACGATCTCCCGCCGTTTCGGAAAGACGATCACTCGTTCGCGGTCCGTCAGGTCCTCGAGTTCGGTCGGATACCAGACGACGGGATCCGTCGAGACGGCCAGTCGCTCGAGTGCGCCGCGTTCGGCGAGTGCCTCGAGTCGTTCGTTCGCTTCCTCGTGGGGGAGCTCGAGGGCACGAGAGACGGCCGCGGCGGTGAGAACCGGCCGTCCCTCCTGCTGGCTGGCGTCGTGGAAGTCGGCGATGGTGAACTCGTCGGTGTCGTCGTTCTCGTCGGCCTCCGTGCCGGCGTCAATCGCCTCCCCGTCGGTCGGTTCGGGGGGATCGCTTCGCTGCTCGTCGGAAGACGTCGAAGAACGTTCGTCGGTCACTGCCCGCTCGTAGCGGCGGAGGGGGTAAACCGATTTCGTTCGATTCTCTCGATTCGTCTGTCACCGGCGACGGACTCAAATGCCCCAGGAAAGGACTCGAGATAAGGACTCAAGATAGGGTATTCGGTCCGAACGGGAGGTGGGAAATAGACGCCACGTTTCCGCCAGTATTATTTCAATTAAAATAGAAGAAACGGGCGAGATGAAGTATCTGTACGATGCTCTCAATTTCTCTATCGGCGTCTCGCTGATGGCGGTAACGAGTTTCGCCGCCCTACAAACGACCCTCCAGCGGCAGTCTCCGAATACCATCGTCGTCGATGGAAGCGGTACGGGCGGTAGCCTCCTGACGATGGCCCTGTTTGCACTCGGGTGCTTTTTCGTCGCCCACAGTCTGTTTAGCGCGCTGGACAAAGCGGGTTGGACCAGTGACTCCCCCGCGTCTGAATGACGCTCGTGCATCCGGCGGACGTGACCACGCAATAGTATATGCCGCAGGAAGCCGTATCTCCTCCCATATGTACCGTGCGATCCTCCCCGAAGGACAGATCGTCTGCGAGCGCTACGATCACACCGACAACGGACTCGAGCTGTACGACGATGAGGACCGGTTCCTCGCGTTCGTTCCCTACAGCAACCTCCACGCGCTGCTCGACGAGGAGGTCTACGAAGAGGACGGAAACGACCGCTCGATCATGTGACCGGCTGCTGATCGATCGCCTCGAGCTGCTCGCGATACCGATTCCGAACCGTGACGACGGTCGTCTGGGCGGTGTCGGCGACCGCTCGCTGCGGGATGGTTTCGTCGCAGAGCAGTCCGGCGGCGTAGATCGCCGCGGCGGCGAATCCCGTCGGTGACTTGCCCGAGTGGAGCCCCTTCTCGGTCGTGAGATCGATGATCTCGACGGCCTTGGTTTCGACGTCCTTGTCGACGTCTAGATCCGAGCAAAAGCGCGGGACGAACTGCCGAGGGTTCGTCGGTTCGAGATTAATGTCCAATTCGTCCGCAATGTAGCGGTAGGTGCGACCGATCTCGCGCTGATCGACGCGTGAAACAGACGTTACTTCCTCGAGGCTTCGGGGAATGTCCTCCTTACGACACGCGGTGTAGAGCGCGCTGGTCGCGACGCCCTCGATCGATCGGCCCCGGATGAGGTCCTGCTCGAGCGCCTGTCGGTAGATGACGCTCGCGGTCTCCTTGACCGGCTTGGGGACGCCTAACGCGCTGACCATCCGGTCGATCTCGGAGAGGGCGTATTTGAGGTTTCGTTCGCCCGCGTTTTTCGTTCGAATTCGTTCCTGCCAGACCCGGAGCCGGTGGAGCTGCCCGTGTTTGTCGGCCGACATCGAGTGACCGTTCGCGTCCTTGTTGCGCCAGTCGATGGTCGTTGTCAGCCCCCGATCGTGCATCGACTGGGTCAGGGGCGCGCCGACCCGCGAGAGTTCGTCGTGCTCTTGGGCGTTGAACGCTCGCCACTCCGGGCCGTAATCGATGGGATCTTCGGTGAGAACGAGGCCGCACTCCTCACAGACCCGTTCGCCGCGGTCCGGATCGTGGACGATCGTATCGGTCTCACAGTCTGGACAGAGACCAGCCTCGACCGCCTCCGACTGCGATTCGGTGCTGGCGTGATCGATTATAGACCGCGTCATCAGTATCCGACCGAAACCGTGCAGTCACTGTAAGGGGTTCACATGGTTTCGCGGGAAACACCGACTTACTATTCTGACGCCTGACTGTCAGGAATCGTATTCACCGGATGGATCCGAGCCTTTCCGACGAGACAGTCGGCTGCGCCTCCCGGCACTGACGCTCGAGCCGAGCGGCGAAGACAACCGACGCGACCGTCGTTCCCTCGAGCAAATAACCGTGACGGTCGCGTCGAGACCGTGTCCCATCGGTCATGTCCGGGCGAAACGACTCTCAGCCGGTCGTTTCGACCCATTATGATACATGTGATCGTGGGACATGAAATGCGGGGATCGTTGGGTCGAGCTGCCGGATAAATCCCTCTATTCGGCGTGTAAACCCATCGTTCGCGTGTGAACTGTCGATCGACTTTATATCCGCTGGGCCGAACGATCGGTATCGCTGCCGTGTTCTCACTTAGTACCCCGAGTCGCGTCGGTATCAGATCCGTTCTCGGCCCGCGTCTCCGTACGCTGTCGATACGCGCGCACAATCGATCGGTACCGATCGACTTCGCCGGCGACCGAGAGCGGCCGTCACGACGGCGAGAAGTCGCTGCTGTGACTCCGTCGGGAAGTCGTTCCATACGTCCTTTGCAGCCGGTGCGAAACGTGGCCGTTTTTAAGAGTATCTCTGTTGGTGTTCAACTTGGTGTGTCAAACGTGATTTGGACCCGCCGTACGAACGTACAGCGGTCACCGTCGAGCCGATGCTCCGGTGGCTTTGCCTGCCGTGTACTGGGGTCAACGAACGCGAATGGGGTTGCTACGATCGGAGGGCCGCGATAATGTCGTCGGTCGATACGTCACTTCCGGACGAGATCGCCTCGGTCGCCAACGAGAAGGACGAGCGGCTCTCGAAGGACGTCATTTTCGAGCTCTTAAAGAATCGCCGTCGGCGCGAAGTCCTCGCGTACCTACTGGACGCCGACGAAACGGTGACGCTCGGCGAACTCGCGGAACAGATCGCCGCCTGGGAGAACGACACCGATATCAACGCCCTCAGCTCCGACCAGCGGAAACGAGTCTACGTCGCCCTCTATCAGACCCATCTGCCGAAGATGGACGACGCCGGTATCGTCGAGTACGATCAGGACCGGGGGTTGATCTCGCTCGCGGACAACGCCGACCTGTTGATGATGTACCTCGATACGGATACCCATCGACAGGATCGGTGGGATCGGTGGTATGCCGGGCTTAGCGTGGCCGGCGCGACCCTCATCGGTGCGGCGTTCCTCGGGGTCCCGCTCCTGTCGGCCGTGCCGATGACCGCCCTCGCCGGCCTCGTCGTCGCCGCCTTCTTCTGTCTCTCGATCGCTCACGTCGCCCGGAACCGTCATCACGAACGCAACGTCGACGGAAAGCTCTCTCGTATCGAGTAACCCCACGTCCACACGGCGGCGGTCCCGTCCCGTGACTGCAACGAGCTCGCGCTGTGACCTCACGCCTCGAGCGACGCGTTCGTCGATCCCCTGCTGATCAGCCATCGATCCGGTCGGGGTCCGTATTCGTCTCCGTACTCGTCACCATCGCTCCCCGTGACCGCGCTCGCCGCACGCGGATGGACGACGGGATCGATCCGCTCTCTCACGGCGGTTCCCAGTCGGCCGCTAAGAAGGCTTTTTATTACCCGCATCCGTACGTCCAAACGGCTCCCGACGACCGTCATCCAGTACCGGAACAGTCGCGTGCCAGCAGCTGTTCTCGGCGCGGGAGCCTTCTGACGCGAACGGCTCGGCCCGCCGCGAGAGTTTCGTGCCCGCAGAGTGACTATAGTAGCCGCTGAAAGTCAATACACACCTGATCGCATAGCATTGCGATCAGTATATGAATCGTTTCAGTGGCTACTATACCGTCTCGAGTCGGCTGCCCCGCAGGCGGACGCCCCGAGACGGCAGTCGATCGAACAGAACCTCGTGCTTCGGGTCGACTGCGGCCGATCACCGCATTCGGTAGCACGGAGCTGTCGGCCGTAAACGCGGCCATTACTATGACGCTGACTCTCACGTCTCCTCATATGGTTGGCATCACCGGGCGAACGCCGGATGCGGACGACGGATCGTTCGCCAGTTCGCTCGAGCCGCTCGTTCACACGGATCGGTACGAGGCCGACGTGGTCTTCGAATCGGCGTCGCGTTCGGTCGGGACGACGGCGTACCCCGAATATCCGATCCGAATCGTCGAGAACGACGAGTACTGGGTCTGTCTCGAGGGCCGGATCTACGACCGCGACGACGAGACGCTCGAACGCGAACTCCTCGAGGTCGCGGCGCACGTGCTCGCGGCCGACGTCGACGACGGGTTCCTGACCGAGTGGTTGCTCGAGACCGACGGCGAGTTCTTGCTCGTCGCCGCCGACAAGGGGAGCGACCGGCTCGGCTTGCTCAACGATCCGCTCGCTCGGCTGCCGACATACTACTTCCACGACGGGGAGACGTTTCTGTTCTCACGGGAACTGCGCTATCTCATCAACGAGGCGCCGATCGAGGGGTTCGATCCGATGGGCGTCGCCCACTGTCTCCTCTTCGGCTACTCGCTGGGCGACCGGACGCTGATCGACGGGGCGAACCGGCTGCGTCCCGGGACGAAACTCACCGTCGATCCGGAGCGCGGCGCGGTCACGGAGACAACGCTCCACCGGTTCGACTTCGGCGAGCCGGCCTACGCGGATCGGAGCCGATCGCGAAACGCCGCCGAACTCGTCGACCGGTTCGAACGGGCCTGCCGCCAGCGGTCGGGCGACGGCACTCGCGACGTGATCTCGTTGAGCGGGGGGCTCGACTCGCGGTCCGTACTCGCCGGGTACCACGCCGAGGAAATCCCGACGACTGCGGCGACGATGGCCTCCGACGAGTTCGTGCCGTCGTCCGACGTCGAACTCGCTCGAGAGCTGGCCGAAGCGTTCGATATCGACTGGCAGCGCTACGATGTCGGGCCGCCCAACGGGTCGGATCTGGACCGAATCATCAAGACGAAAAACGGTCAGATCGGTCTCTTGACCTCGTTCATCCTCGACTTCTTCCGGCAGCTTCGGGAGGAGTACGATGCCGGCCTCACCTACGTTACCGGCGACGGCGGGGACAAGGTGCTTCCCGATCTCACTCCCGCGACGCCGATCGACGACGAATCGGCGCTGGTCGACTACGTTATCGCGGAGAACTGCTTTCTCTCGCTCGAGCAGGTGGCCCAGATTACGGGGCTCTCCGCGGACGCAATTCGGCGGAGCGTTCGTGATCGGCTTCGACTGTACCCTGAGACGGACCCCGCTTCGAAGTACGTCCACTTTCTCGTCTACGAGCGCGGCGTCAACTTCCTGTTTGAGGGCGAGGACCGGAATCGATTCTTCTTCTGGAGTACGACCCCGTTCTACTCGATCGACTTCTTCCGATACGCGATGAACTGCCCGCCCGAGCAGAAGGCCCGGTACGACCTCTATCGCTCGTTCCTCACGGAACTCGCGCCCGCCGCCGCTGCGCTGGCTCACCCCGATTACGGCGTCCCCGTCGCCTCGACTCGCCACGAAGCCGCGGCGTTCGTCGACGACTTGCTTTCGCGGTATCCTCGGGTGTTCGACGTCGTGCGACCGATCGTCAAATCGCTCAACGGTCTCGACACGGAGTCCCAACTGAGACCGAGTACGGTCGACTGCATTCGAACGCAGATCGAACAGTGCGAGGCCGTCGACGACGTGCTCTCGACCGATGAACTCCACGCGTTCCTCGACGCGTACGCTGACCACGATCGGGTGTCGGTCTACCGCCTCTTCGCGCTCACCTCGTTTATCGACGATATACACTCCGCGGAGAGCGTCCTCGAGTCGCGACGCGATGCCGTCTTCGGCTGACTGTCTCGTTCCCCTGTTCGACAGGCGAGTCGTCAGGTCACAATTCTGTCGTATACGTTCGTTTCTCAATTTTTGACAGTTCCAATACCGCTACTATCTTTATACAATATTTGATATCGCTGATTCAATATGCCGCCCCGGCGCAGCCGGCCGTTTTTCAATATAAGAAACCGTTACAAAATTGTATAATTAGAAAAAATATCTACAGTGGTATAATGAACATCACAGAATCTTACTGATATCGAGGAAGGAAAGTTTATGGTCCGGTAGTGTTCTCTCACAGATCGCATGGCACGCGACGAATCGGTACGGGACGCAGATGGTCCCGCCGAACCGACAGTTAGCGACGACGAACAGAGCGAACACAGCATACTCGACCGACGATCGTACCTGAAGGTAGCCAGCGCGACGGCCGTCGCAGCTGGCATCGGGACGACTGCGGCGAGCGCGGCCGACGGTGACTACGAGGTCATCGAGGCGCGCGGACAGTCGATCAGAATCGGCTCCGGTGAGACCTGGGAGAACAAACTCATCGACTTCGGAAACCGAAACAACATCACGATCACCGCCAAGGGATCGAACTGGACGATCCGGAACATCGGCTTTACGGGCACTATCCCCTACAACGAGACCATTTTCGGCGTCTGCGATTCCGGCTCCGGAACGTCGGTAATGGAGAACGTCTACTTCGGCGAGTCGACCGGCGAACAGCCGAGCGGCGAGCGCTCGATCTGCATCTGGGTCGACCCCAGCCACTCGGGGCACCTCGACGTGACGAACGTCAATTTCAACGTTCCCGGAAACAACGGTATCTACGGCTCCGCACCCGCTTACAACGGCGACGGCGGGACGATCGCACTCGAGGGCTGTTACGGCAACGACTGCCATCACACCGCGTTCCGAATCGGTGACTGTGGCATGTCGATCGAGAACTGCGTGAGCTACAAGAGCGGGACGCGCGCGGCGAACCGCAATATCTGGGTCTGGGAAGGCAACTACGGCGGCGGCGCGACCGTCCGCAACTCCCACTTCATCACGAACGGCACGGGCGGCTCGGTCGTGACGAACGGGAGTCCAAATCTGACGCTCGATAACGTCCACACTGACGACGGCCGCGGCGACGGATCGAACCCGCAACATTTCGTCCCCGACGGCTGTCCGGAAAGCGGCGAGGAAGCAGCGAGCGGCGGCAGCGGCGGTGGTTCGTCGAGTCCGCCCTCAAACGACGTGGGTGATTCGGACGAGGACCTCCCCGAGAACACCCTGACGGTCACCGGGACCGGTGACGCGACGGAGTACTACGTCGAGACCACCGACGAACTCGTCGCCGATCCGAACGCCGGCTCGCTCGAGGTTCACGACGAAATCGACGGCACGAGCGCGTCCGGCTGGGTGACCACGTCGTCCCACGTCGACGGGTTCCGCTTCGCCGGCGACCTCCACGAGGTCGCGTTCCGACAGGGCTCGGCCCGCATCGAGGTCAACGGCGAGGTGATCGACCCCGATCAGTACAACGGCGACGAACCCGAACTCGAGAACACGCTGCTGGTCGACGGGATCGGCACCGCCGGCGGAACGAGCTACGAGTTTACGGTCTCGGGGGCCGTCGAAAAGGCGACCGTCGAGGGAGCCACGATCGACGACGAGGACGCCATCGACGGCGGTCACGTCGCGGGCGGCGTCGCCGGCTGGCGCGACGGGTTCCGGTTCGACGGCGACCTCGCGGAACTCACCGTCGACGGCAATGCGCGCGTCCTGGTCAACGGCGAGCAGGTCGATCCGGCCGATTACGGCCAGGAGCAGCCACACGTGCTGACGCTGGTCGGCAACGGATCGGCCGCGAACTACGAGATCACGGTCGACGGCACGATCGACACGGTCGACGGTGACGATTCGGAAGAATTCGCGACGGTGTCCTCCGGGACCACGGTCGAAGGATCGATCGAACGCGGCGCTCAGCGCTTCCGGTTCTCCGGGACGCTCACCGACGTCACCTTCATCGACGGCTCGGCACACGTCTACCTCGACGACCGGCGAATCGACCCCGATCAGTACGGCGAGCAGGAACTGCTCCCCAACGCCATCGTGATCGACGGAGCCGGCACCGACGGCGAGACGAGCTACTCCTTCGAGATCGACGGCGAGGTCGTCACCGCGAGCTATCGCGACGCGTCGATCGACCCCGGCGACGAGATCGAGGGCAGATCCGCCACCGGCAGCGTCGACGACGAACTGGACGCCTACTGGTTCGACGGCGATATCATGGACTTCCGACTCAGCGGCAACGCGAGCGTCGACGTCCAGTACAACGCTCGAAGCAACTGACCGGTCTCGACCGGTTTTTCTGACTGAACCGCTACTCGAGACGACCGCGTTCGGACGCTCGATGGCCCGAACAGGATCGGGTTCGCTACCGCGGTAGTCACCGCTCGCCGAGTTCAGACGGTCCGCTGTAACGGGTAACCGGAGCAACCGCGAACCGTCCTTCAGTTGCTCCGGAACTGACTGACAACAGTCCGTATCAGACCGTATCCACCCGGATCGGCCCGTTCGACGGGCGATCGATCCCCTCGATCGACTCGAGCGCGGTGCGACAGACCCGCTCGAAGCGCTGGGCTTGCGCGGTCCAGCGAAACGCGTACGCGTCTTCGCGAGCCTGCGCACCGAGGCGCGACCGGAGCGACGGGGATTCCACGAGCATCGTCAGCTTGTCCGCGAGGTCCTGGGGATCGCCGGTGCGGGCCAGCAGGCCGTTTTCCCCGTTGGACAGGTAGGTCGTGATCCCCTCGAGATCGGTCGTGACGACCGGGAGGCCACAGGCCATCGCTTCCAGGTTCGCCATCCCGAAACTCTCCTCGTGGCTCGGGAGACAGAACACGTCGGCTCCGGCGTGGTACGCCGGGAGGTCGGGATGGGGAACCTCGCCGTGGCAGACGACGTCGTCGTCGATCCCGAGCGCCGCGGCCCGATCCCGAATCCGGGCGCGCTCGCCCCGCCCGACGAAGTGGAGTTCCTGCCGTCCGTCGAGGGTCGCGACCGCCTCGAGCAGGTCGTCGATCCCCTTCGATTCGACGAGTCGGCCGACGAACAGGATCGCCGGGCCGTCGCTCTCGAAGGCGGGCTCGATACCGGGCCGAAACTCCTCGGGATCGATGCCGGGCGGGACGACGTCCTCGAAGTCGTAGCCGAACGTCTCGGTGAGCCGCCGGGCGGTGTCCGGCGAGTTGGCCACCAGTCGTTCCGTTTGGGAAAACCGATCCCGAAGCCAGGTCATCGGGGTGACGGTCGAGGCCTTGTGGAACGTGTACACGGTCGGCACGTCGACGAGATTCGAGAGGAGCAGGTCGTCCAGAAACTGATAGGTACAGAGGACATCGAGCCGTTCGTTCATGTGATCGATGACGTCGTTGCGGGCCGCCCACAACGTCATCAGGAACTTCTTGCGATTCTGGGTGCCCAGCGGATTGATCGGATCAGTCACTTTGGAAGGGTGGTCGTCAAACGACGGGGTCTCGACGATCGTCACGTCGGAATCGGTCAGGACGGGAGAGAAATCGCCGCGTCTGGTGTAGAGTGTCACGTCGTTCGTCTCGCTGAGTTCGACCGCCATCCGCTGCGTGTAGACGGCGATCCCCCCGGCGTGGCGCGTGCCCGCCGCGTCGTGATAGAACCCGATGTGCATGCGCCAGTAGACGCGTATCAACTGGTTTGTTATTACTCCCGTACCGACAGTACAACCCACCTATCTATACCGCTGGGTGTCTATCCGATGACGGCGTGTCGGTCGGCGTGCTCGAGTCTCGCCACTCGACAACGGCGAGGGAGCGAAACGGGAAAATCGATTCGCCGTTATTGATCGCGCGCGTTGTACTGGATGTCGACGCTCGCGTTACCGCGGAGCTGGAAGTCCGTGATATCGCCGTCGAACCAGTAGGCGTCGAGCCAGTTGCCGATGCCGCCGCGAACGGCTCGACCCTCGGTCACGTCTTCGTCGTCAATCGAGGCGTTCCGGTAGTCCGACTTGACGACTGCACCGTCGACCTTAAAGGAATACGTACTCGGTCCGTCGGCGTCGACGCCGTCGATCACGAGGGCGTGTGGAAGCAGTTCGTGCTCCCCGTATTCGCTCGGATCGATCGATTCGCCGTCGACCGTCACGTCCGCCGCGCCGTCGCTGAACGTGAGGTCCGTCAACGCACCCGAGAATCTGAAGGACTGGGTTTCGTCGGAGAGCGAACTCTGAACCGTCGACCCCGAGACCGTCGTCGCGTCCGCTTCCGGCTGCGCTTCCGACGCGAGTTCGATCGCTCCGTCGACCGTGATCTCGTAGCTCGTCGGCGTCCCCTGTCCCGCGACCTCGAGGACGTGCGGAAGCTGACGCCCGACGTCGGCCGGATCGACCTCCTCGCCGTTGACGAGCACCGTTCCGGGGCCGTCCACGGTGAGTTCCGCGAGGTCGCCGTCGAACCGGAAGGCGTCCTTCCAGTCGGCCACGCTGCCCTGCACGGTAGTGCCGTCGATGGTGTCCTCGTCGTCGATCGAGGCACCCTCGTAGTTGGCGTGTTCGATCGCACCGTCGACCGTGAACTCGTATCGGGTCGTGTCCGACGGATCGCCGTCGACGAGGAGGACGTTCGGCAGTTGCGGGCTCTCCTCGTCGGCGGTCGTCCCCTCGTTGCTGGTTCCGCCGCTGGAGCCGGCGGTTTCTGCGCCCGATGCGGCTTCCTCGGGCGTCGTCGGGACGCCGTCGGGGATGGAGAGATCGGGTTCACTCGAGATGTCGCTGCCGATGGAGACCGTCGACCCGTTCGCCTGCCGGATCTGTCCGCGATAGCCGCCGCTCTGGAAGTCGACGTTGCCCGCAGAACCGTTCGCGCCGGCCACGAGCGAGTACGGGTAGGGACCGTCGGCGAAGTGCGAGTTGCGGATGGTCACGGTACCGCCGTTCCAGACCCAGACGGGGCGACCGTTGGTCTCGCCGTAGCCGCCGTAGCCGCGCCCGTAGTCGGTATCGTCGTTGTAGGCGACGCAGTCGACGATCTCGTCGTCCTCGCCGCCGCATCGGAAGGTGGTGACGCCGTTGTTCTTGCCGAAACAGCGCTCGAATCGGACGCTGCCGCCGTACGGCGTGTTGGAACAGTAAAAGCCGTTGTTCGGGTATCCCTGGACGTTGCAGTTGCGGAAGGTGAGGTCCGCTTCGCTCCCACGGTGCATAAACACGGCACCGGGGCCGTGAACGAAGCTCGCGCCCTCCTTCGTCGCGCCGTCGCCCAGATAAATGTTCTCGAAGAGGATGTCTCCCTTCCCGGCATTGATCGATATCATGAACGAGTCCCCGCGGTAGAGGCCTTTGAAACCGATATTTCGAACCGCGGAGTCTGCTCCGTTGACCATTATCAGGAAACTCTCTCCTGTTGTGAGGTCGATCAGTTTGTTCTCGTACGTTTCGCCGCGGTTGACCGTCACCGTCTGTCCGCGCGCCTCGACGACTTCGTAGTCATCTTCGACGGCGCTCGCGGCTCCGGTGAATGTCGCGGCCGCCGTCGTCGCACCGGCCAGCTTCATGTACGATCGCCGGTGTAGTAATACGTTGTTACCGCCGTCGTCGATCGCCTCCGCGTCGGTGGAGGCGGACGACTCGTCGTCCAAAACCGAAGGGTCGCGTGCCATGCAATCAGGTAATTCGATACTACCGGCATAAACTTTCCGCATTTCTGCACTTAAAATTTACAGACTGTACCTATTCTCTGTACTATTTCTAAAAGTTTGAGTGGTTTTTAATGACGGAATTATATATACAAGACATTCTCGTTTTCCTATTGGTATGATCGTATTACCAGGGAATGGCCGCCGAAAGCCGGTCGGCTCCGGGTGGCCTTCGCCGATAATACGATATTACTTCGGCGGCGATACTTCGAATACACCCGAAAGAAGTGATCGCCTATAGCAGCTTTGTCTCTCGAGAAACGGGCACCTCGAATCCGGATGGACAACCAATACTAGGGTAGTCGCTGAAGGTCACTGCCCATCTGCTCGCATGAGAGTATTGCAGTTCGAAGCGCACCGTGAGCGAGAACCCGCACCGTGAGCGAGAACCGCTGACTGTGCGATCAGCGTGAAGTCGTTTCGCTGACTACGATAACTGTCATTGGAGCGACGGCTCGAGGATGTAGCGGCTGTCGAACGAGACGAGACGTGAAAACGGCGAGAGTGTGCCAGCGCGGATCGGGGGAGGGCAGCAGCGATCCGCACTGTGGAGGGAAGGCGCGTCAGCGGGGAACGGATCGTGTGGAGGGATGCGTCAGCGGGGACGGAGAGCGTCGGGGGAGGGTCGCGTCAGCGGAGGATTCAGTTCGAAGCGCCCGATGCGGCGTCTTTGGGGGAGGTCGGGACGCCGTCCGGGATGGCTGCCTTGGGATCGGTACCGACGCCGTCACCGAGCTGGACGGTCGAGCCCGCTTCTTCGGCGATGCCCGCTTCGTCGTCGTAGTCGGAGTTCGTGACGGCGACTTCGGTGGGATTTCCGTTCGCACCGGCGACGATGGCGGAGTTCTGGCCGTTCATCTCGATCTGACAGTTGTCGACCTCGACCGTCCCGGGGGCCCACGCCCAGATGCCGCGGCCGGCGTAGCCCTCGCTGGCGTCGACGGAGACGCTGGAATTGGTCACCTTGCTGCCCTCGGTGGCCAGTCGGAAGTGCGAGACGTAGCAGTTCGCGGCGTAGCTGCTGTCGATGTGAATCGTGCCGCCGCCCTTGTTGCCGGGCGCGGAGCCGTAGATCGCGTTGTCCGCGAAGTTCTGGATGTTGACGTTTTTGAAGTCGATGTGACCAGAGTGATCGGGAGCGACCCAGAAGGCGGTCTGACCGTGCCCGTTCGGGTTGCCGTTACCCGTGCTCGAGCCGTCGCCGAGGTAGACGTTCTCCACGGTACAGGTACCGTCGGCGGTGTCGGAGATACCGAAGGTGGCGGAGCCGGTGCCGGAGGTGTTCTCGCCCTTGAACCCGACGTTTCGGATCGTCCAGTCGCTGCTGTGGGCCGTGACGACGATGTCCTGCCCGGTCGTCATGTCGATGAGCTTGTTCTCCCAGGTCTCACCGGCGTCGATGGTGATCGTCTGTCCCTCGGCTTCGATAACCTCGTAGTCGTCCTGGGCCGAGGCTGCACCGGCACCGCCGAGTGTGGTCGTCGCGGTCGCCACCGCGGCGAGCGAGCGAACGTAGTTACGGCGAGTTAATCCGGAATTTCGGCCTGTCGTCGGAGCGGATTCCGTCTCGGACGTACGGGGATTCTGCGCCATACAATTGCGTAACATCATCTTACGCCCATAAACTTTTCCTTGCTATCATGGCTTAAATTTACAGACTTACTTTCTAACATTGTAGAAGTACGCACAATCTACGCAAATTTATTCTCGAACATACGAACGAGAAGACAGTCAAACGGCGGTGTGAAACCCCAGCTTTTCTCGAGGAACGGTCTAATATCTCGCATAGAAGGCGTCTGAGGCCCGCCTTCGAGAAGTGATCGATGCGCCGACTCATCGCTGAAACCGATGGTTCGTCCTAACAGCGTCGCGTTTCCCCGGTTATAATACGGTATTACCACCCGATTTGCCGGTCGACAGCGACCGGCACCGGTCAGCCAACTGGCGGCCGCGAGGACGAATGTCGCACGGAATCGAAACCGCGATCGCGACATCGATATCGGTCCGCCGAGTCGGCGCGTCGATCGAATCGGACTTTAAATAGAATTCTGTGCGCACGCGTGCGTTTACTACAACTATTTTCGAGTCAGAGACGGTCTTCAACTTGCCATCCTCCCCGCTCTAAAGGGCGAGGATTCCCCGAAGGGATATTCAGCTTGCGCGTTTCCTCGGGGTTCAAGTACGCTTTCGCGTGACCCGTCAACGGTCGTCATCCTGTTATGACCAAGGACGTGCTTTCCAGCGCGTGCGACCGATCGAGGAGCCTACGGTGCGCTATCGATCGCGTACATCTCGAAGTCGTCGTTCGAGATGACCTTGTTCGCGCCCGGCTCGGTTTCGAGTCCCTCGAGCGCCCTCCTGTCGTAATTGAGTCCCCGGTAGACGTCGAGTTCCCTCGACTCGTCCCAGTCGGTGACGACGAAGTAGTACTCGTCGGTGGGATAGGCCCCGCTGTAGTTCCCCTCCGAAAACACGGTGGCGTTGACGGAGCCGGTCGAGGCCGACGCGCCGCTGACCGTGTCGCCGCCGGAAATGCCGTTGATGCCGTGGTCGTATCGATAGGGGTCGTACCCCATCCCCGCGTAGGGGACGTCCTCGGCCCCGTGATTCAGCCCCTCCTCGTAGCCGCTCATCATTCCGTCGGTCACGTGCTGGCCCGGGTTATAGATCAGCGGCGACGTGAATACCGTCATGAGCCCGAGGACGAGACACGCACCGAGCACCAGCGCCGTGACCGCGTTCGCGCCCGGTCTCGTGATCACTCTCGAGAGGCCGCCGACGAGCTGTGCGAGGGCGATGCCGGCCAGAATCGTCAGGAGCACGTAGATAAAGCCCATCTGCCGGAACGCCATCGTCGGCGTCCCGAGGAAGTAGACGAAAAACATCGCGGAGAGCGGGAACAATGCGAACGCGAAGTAATTGACGAAGGATTTGGCCTCTCCGTCGAGCCTCGTTCGGCCGAGCCAAACGACCAGGATGAAGCAGCCGACGATGAGGCCGATGATCGCCGCGTCGAGGAACATCTTTACGAACAACTCGGTGAGGCTTCCACCGATTTCGGTCAACGACGTCCCCCGTTGAGTGACCTCGGTGCCGCCACCGATATCCTGCGCGAGCAGTCCGGTGACGAGGCCGCCGACGGCCTGCCTGAACCGTTCGTTGCCGAGCGCCCAGAGCCCGAAGAGGGCCCCGAGGGAGAGCGTGTGAACGTGGGTCGTCGGATGCTCGAGCATCGGGTGTTCGTCGTAGCGCCGGCGGGCGAGGTACTGGACGCCGCTGATCGCGCCGATGAGAACGACGACGTTGAACATCTGCTGGGGGTGCACCAGCAAGAGTGCGAGGCCGGTGAGAAAGACGAGGGCACTGAACGGCGACACGTCGAGCGGGAGCCGCTCGAGCGTCGAGCGCCGGCGGAGGTAGGCGACGATCGCGAAGAGCACGGGCGGAACGAGGAACAGCGCGTTCGAGTTGGTGTGGACGCCCATGTGCGTCGCGATGTTGTTGATCGGCAGCACCATCCAAGAGACGATCGCGGCGAGGCCGACCGCCAGCCCGTCGCCGGTCATATCGCGGACGACGAGCGGGACGAAGACGAGGAAGGGGATGAAGAGGACGACCATCCCGATCAGGAGCCCGCGTTCGATCGAGACGCCGCCGGCGAAGTGCAGGACCGTCGCGATAGCGTGGAGCCCCGGATAGAAGAGTTCGTGCGGCGCGGTTCCGCCGGTGACGATGTCGCGCGTCCACCCGAGGTGCGTGAGTGCGTCGCCCATTCCGGCGAACCGATAGTTCCTGAGTATCGGGAGGCTCACGATGGCCGTGACCGTCAGTCCCCCGAGACCGATTCCGAGTCCCTGCTGACGGCCCCGACAGGACAGGGTCGTTCCGACCGCGATCGCGAGCGCGAGTGCGAACCCGA
Source organism: Natrinema soli (assembly GCF_028618695.1). Next base: position 25,586 of record NZ_JAQIVI010000380.1, read on the forward strand.
ACCAGGTAATCGTCGGCGCTCCCGCGTAGACCGACGGCTCGTAGGCGGTCGCGGGATTCGCCCTCGCCACGAGGATCCCCATCGCGACCGCGAGAAAGCCGATCGCAACCGTCGCGTTGAGCGTCGATCGTCTCATGCCCTCTCACCGAGTTCGGCCGGACCAGTCTCGATACGCATGTGTTGGGCCAGTGGTCGGCGCTTCCGAGGTTTGTTATAGGCTTCCTACCCTCGAAAACAGACGTTGTGAAGGCTACATCCGAAGTATGCTATCCCTAGCGAATCCGAACGGTCAGCTACGGATTGATTTCTCGCGTCGGAATCGATCAACGATTGTGCTGGTTTTTGTAGGCGGTCGTGGTCGGTCGAGACGACACCCGACCTCGCGCTCACCTATGTCTTCAATCATCATCGACGAGATCACCGCCCGCGACGGCACCCTCGAGTGCTCGGTCCGCAGCTCGGCCGACCTCGAGCGGTTCTTCACCGACGAATCGTTTCGGACCAGCTACGACGTTCCGATCGGGGACGTTCCCGAAGGCGTGCTCGCGATCCCCGTCCTCGCGCAGGTCTGTCCGGTCGCGTGGGCCAACGGAGCCGACGTCTACGTCGACGAGGTCGACGCGACGTTCGCTCGGGCGCTCGAGGACGTGAAGGAATCGCTGTGTGACATGCACGGCTTCCTCGAGGGCGGGACGCTCTACGCCCGTCGAACCATCGAACCGGAGCCGAACGCGACCGGCGAGAGCGGCCTGCTGTTCACCGGCGGCGTCGACTCGACGTGCTCGTACGTCCGCCACCGCGAGGAGTCGCCGACGCTGATCAGCGTTCGCGGCTGGACGATTACCCCGGACGCCGCCGACGACGAGAAGTGGGATGCCCTCCGCGAGCGCGTCTCGGACTTCGCCGCCGACCGCGACTGCGAGACGGCGTTCGTCGAGTCGAACATGCTCTCGTTTCTCGATCATCCCATGCTGTTGGCCCACTACAAGCGCTACGTCGACGGCGGCTGGTACAGCTCCGTGGGTCACGGGCTGGGACTGCTCGGCCTCTGCGCGCCGATGGCCTACGCGCGCGGAGTGGAAGATCTCTACGTCGCCGCGACTCACTGGGACGGGATCGACCTCGAGTGGGGTTCTCGCCCCGACGTCGACGAGCGCGTCCGGTGGGCCGGGACGCGATGTCACCACGACGCCTACGAACTCACCCGGCAGGAACGCCTCGACGTCATCGCCGACTACGTCCGCGACGAGGATCCCGAACTGCAACTCCAGACCTGTAACGACCGCATGGACGGTAACTGCGGCGAGTGCGAGAAGTGCTATCGGACGGCGGTCGGCCTTCGCCTGTCCGGCCTCGAGCCGTCGAACCACGGCTATCCGTTCTCGGACGCGGACTACCGCGACCTCCGACGTTCCCTCGAGCGCGGCGAGTGGGTGCTGGGACAGGACGAACGCCACATGTGGGCCGACATCCGCGAGCGCGCGATCGAGACCGAACCCGCGACGCCGGCGGAGCGAACCTTCTTCGAGTGGCTCGAAACCGCGGATCTGGCCGACCTGATATCGTCGTCCGGCTCGCCGCTGGTCCACCGACTCCTCTGGGCCGGCGCGCGAAACGCGCCGAACAGCGTCTACAACACCGTGTACCCGGCCTGGACGACGGCGAAAGCCGGCCTTCGACTCGTTCGGTCCGGTCGATAGAGCGAGGCGTTCGGTCGGCGTCGCGTCCACCACGCTTTTCTTCATCCTACGTGAACGAATGACACAACAGTGAGATGACCGTCGAAATCGGCGATCTGGCCTCGATCTTGCTCGAGAACGCCCAGGACAAACTCGCCGTCGTCGACGAGGCGGGAACGTACCGCTACGTCAACGAGGCGAGCCGCTCCATCCTCGGGTACGAGCCGGACCAGCTCGTCGGCGAGAATTCCCAGGTGTACATCCATCCGGACGATCGACAAACCGTCGCGGACCGGTTCCGGCAGATCAGTGCGACGGGGGAATCGTCCGCGTCGGTCCGGTATCGTCACGCGACCCGAAGCGACGAGTGGGTGTGGCTCGAGAGCCGCTTTACGGATCTGCCCGGCAACACGCTCGAGGGGTACGTCGTCAGCTCGCGTGATATCTCCCGACAGGTCGCTGCGGAACGCGATCGCCGCACCGCCGAGAGTCGACTGCAGACGATCGCCGGGGCGGTCGGGGACGTCCTCTGGATGTTCAACGATGACTGGACCGAGCTTCTGTTCGTCAACCCGGCCTACGAAGACGTCTTCGGCCAACCGGTCGAGGATCTCGAGGCGAACCCGCGGGAGTTTCTGGAGGTCGTCCACCCCGACGACGTTTCCCGCGTCAAGCAAGCGATGGCCCGTACCTCGGCCGGCGAATCGGTCGACATCGAGTACCGCGTCAATCCGGCCACCGACTACAGTCGCTGGATTTGGGTGCGTTCCGAACCGATCATCGAAGACGGCGAGGTCGACCGTATCGTCGGATTCTCCCGGGATATCACCGATCGTCGTCGCCGGGAACGCCAGCTGGTGATCATGGACAATCTCCTTCGACACAACCTGCGAAACGATCTGTCCGTGATGCTCGGCAACGCGGAGTGCATCGCCAGTGAGGGTGACGAACCGTCCCGCGAACACGCGGCGATCATCCGCCGACAGGGACAGGAACTCCTCGAGACCGCCGCCAAGCAGCGCGAGATCATCGAGTTGCTGACGGAGGGATCGGCGCCCACCTCGATCGACCTCGTCCCGGTCGTAACCGAGACGATCGAAACGATACGCGACCGGTATCCGAACGCGGCGATCGAGACGACGTCTCCGGACACCGCGATCGCCCGCGCAGTGACCAAAATCGAGTTAGCCGTGGCGGAACTCCTCGAGAACGCGGTTCGACACGAACCGAACGGAGAGCCGAAACTGTCGGTAACCGTCCGCTCGCGCCCGGAAACGATCTCCGTCGCAATTCGAGATAACTGCCCGCCGATCCCGGAAGTCGAGTTTCGCATTCTCACCGGCGACTGGAAGATGGACGACGTCTATCACACGTCCGGGCTGGGTCTGTGGCTCGTCTACTGGGTCGCCGACCTCTCGGACGGCAATATAGCGTTCGATCGGTCCGAGACGGGAAACACCATTACTCTGACTCTACCCCGCGATCGGACGTGACTGGAGGTTGTCGGTCGTTCGGCATCCGTTCGAACGGTCCGGAGGGATTCGAGATCGAAGAGCGACAGGAGAGAGCGGCCTGTCACGACGAATACGGCGGTAGTTACCCGCCCTCTGCCGGGCCGATAGTCACTCGGAGAACGGTCGCGACGGACGGCAGGATCCATTATTCCATGTAGCCGATATTATTCCATGTAGCCGAGCCCCTTCAGTCGGTCCTCGACGTCGTCGAAGTCCTCGTCGACCGCGTCGTCGCTGTCGGTCCGGCTGACAGTCGTGCGATCGACCTTCCTCGAGGACGGGCGCGCTTCCTCGGCGAACGCATCGAACAACACGCGTCCGTCGGCGTTTTCCGGGACCGGTTCGCCGATTCCGTGGAGCAGCGTCGGCGCGATGTCGACCACGCGCGCCCCCCGGAGCGTCGCCCCGGCGTCGATCGACGGCCCGCGACACAGAACGATCCCCTCGCTGCGGTGGCTCGCGTCGTAGACCCCGGTGTCGCCGATCACGTCGTCCGCGACCGAGCTCCGCGCCTCGTAGGTACCCCGACCGCTCACGACCAGGTCCGGTGACTCCTCGTCCGTCGGGAACAGTTCGTCCCCGTCGGACACCTCGAGCAGCGCCTCCCCGTCGGCGTCGGTCGCCGACTCCAGGGCGGCCCTGATGTCTGCCTTGATCTCCGGTATCTCGTCGGGATCGACGACGCCGCTGTCGAAGCGCTCGGTGTCGTTGATGTACAGGTTGCCGGTGTCGTGGACGAACGCGACCGTGCGGTCGAAGTCGACGTCGTAGAGGGCGTGATCGCCGGGGATCTGCTCGGCGACGGAGTCGACCAGCTGCCGGGGAAGTGACTGGACGAGGGCCTTTTCGGTGATCCCGACTCGATTGAGCGCGCCGGTGATCGCGTCCCGAGAGATGCCGAGGCTCGCGAGCGCGCCGCGGGTCCCGTCGTCTTCGCGGCGGAACAGGTAGCCTTCCCGCTCGAGGATGCGGTTGACGTAGACGAGATCCTCGATCGGGCCGAAGCCGTGATCGGAGACGACGTAGAGGTCCGCGTCGTGGTCGTCCGTGTAGTCCATGACTTCGCCGAGCACGTCGTCGAGTTTCTTGTAGTGGGCGAGGAGCCGATCCATGTCCCAGATGAGGTGCTGGAATCGGTCGGGTGCGGTGTAGACGAAGAAGAACAGCTGCCAGTCGTCGCCGGCGCGGTCCATCTGAATCCCCATCAGCTCGCGGCGCTTCGCAAGCACGTCGTCGACGGCGACTTCGAAGTCGTCCAGTCGGTCGGCGTACTCGGGGTAATCGAGGCTGATCTCGTAGTCCGGGATCCGGGAATCGATCTCGTCCCGGAGATCCGGTGGATGGGTGAACTCCCGGTCCGTCGAGGGCGTCATCATGCCCGTGACCATGGTGCCGTCGATATCGCTGACCGGATACGTCATCGGGACGTTCCCGACGTGGGCCGGCCCGAGTTGCTCCCAGAGGGCCGGCTGTCGGAGATCTCGACTCGTGTACATCTCGTGGCTGTATTCCGAAGAGAGGTTCTGAAAGCCGTAGATCCCGTGCTTGTCCGGCCAGACACCCGTGGCGATCGACGGCCACGCGAGCGGCGTCGTCGGCGGACGCGTGCTCTCGAGCGTTCCGGACGCGCCCTCCTCGCGCATACGAGCGAAGTTCGGGAGCTCGTCCTCGTCGCTCCATTGCTCGATGAGTCTCCACGGTACGCCGTCGAGTCCGAGCACGAACGCTCGCTCGGAGGGGGGTGTAGATCCGCTCATGATTTATGTAGGGAGACGTCGAAGACGCCTGTGGACAGAAATTGCCCGACGAGCGCTTTGTTATAGAGAGGTTTCACCCGGTAGCCGCCCCCACTCGATTCCGTTCGCTCCGATTAACGCTTCCGCCAGCACATCCGCGCTCTGCGGCGCGCGAGAACCAGCGGTAACCGCGACGGTTCTCGGTCCCCGTCCCGACAAGGGATCCATAACGAAGTCATCCCGGGCGGACCGTCCCGATATGAAACGCGTTCAACAGTGGTGGATATCGTGGGCAGCGTCGTAATTTCCCTCGACGCCGAACTCGGCTGGGGATTTCACGATCTGGCCGACCCGCCGGCCGAGCGGGTCGAGGCCGGTCGCCGCGGCTGGTCGGTCATGCTCGAGTTGTTCGAGGAGTTCGATATCCCGGCCACGTGGGCGGTCGTCGGTCACCTCATGCTCGACGACTGCGACGGCGTCCACGCCGATCATCCCGCCCCCGACGGCTGGTTCGACCGCGAGCGAACCGACTGGGCGGACCGCGATGACCTCCGATACGGCCCCGATCTCGTGACGGCCCTCCTCGAGTCGGACACCGATCACGAGTTCGCCAGTCACTCCTTCTCGCACGCCCTGTTCGGCCGCCCGGAGACGGATCGCGAGTTCGCCGTCGCCGAACTCGAGCGCAGCCGCGAAATCGCGGTCGACTGGAACGAGTCGATCGACTCGTTCGTCTATCCGCGCAACGATATCGGCCACCGGGAGGTGCTGGCCGAGCAGGGGGTCTCGGCCTATCGGGGACGGTCGCCGACGCGGGACGGCGTGCGCGGGATCTTCGATTCGACGATTCGGGACCGATCGATGCTGGTTGAACCGGTCGTCGACGAGTACGGACTGGTCAACGTTCCGGCGTCGATGTTCCTCTTCGGATTCGAGGGTCCGGCGCGGACGGTCGCGGAGTCGATCTGGACGGATCCGATGGTCGAGCTAGCCCGCAGCGGGATCGACGAGGCGGCCCGGACCGACGGGCTCTTCCACATGTGGCTCCACCCGAACAACCTGACCCACGAGCGGGACGATCGCCGCATGCGGGCGATTCTCTCACACCTCGAGCATCGGCGGACCGCGACCGATCTCACGGTCGAGACGATGGCCGACGTCGCCCACCGGGTCGCGGGACCGTCGTCAGCCATCGAGCGGGCGACGGCGAGCTGGAGCTGACGGACGAGACCGACCGAAGGGACGCGCTACTCGGCCGCTCGACGCGGTACGGCGATGATAACAAAGCCCGCAGCCGGCCCGTTTTCGGGCAGATGGCACCAACGCTTCTGGATCGATGGACCGACTCGAGTTCCCTGTCGGTGGGCGTACTCGGTGTCGGTAATATCGGCATGGTACACCTGAAGTCGGCGGCCGCGATGCCCGGCGTCGAGGTCGTGGCGGCCGCTGACGCCGTTCCCGAGAACCGTAGCCGCGCCGAACGCGTCGGCGCATCGAACACGTACGACGACTACGCGATGCTACTCGCGTCCGAAGATCTGGATGCGGCGGTCGTCGCACTTCCTCCGTTCCTCCACGCCGAAGCCGTCGAGCGGGCCGCCGAGGCCGGCGTCGACGTCTTCGTCGAGAAACCCATGGCTCGGACGACCGACGAGGCCGGCGAGATGCTCGAGACCGCCCGCGACGCGGGCATCGCCATCGGCGTCGACCACACGCTGCGCTACCAGCCGGACATGGCCGGCGTCAAGGCGGCCTACGACGAGGGGAGCGTCGGTCACGTCCCCTACGCCTCGATCA
>NZ_JAQIVI010000381.1 GCF_028618695.1 Natrinema soli
GTCTGGGCGCTCGGCGACGTCCTCGGCGAGCAGCCGTTCAAGCACGCGGCCGACGACGGGTCGACGGTCGTCGCGGCGAACGTGCTGGACGATGCCGGGAAGACGATCGACTACGAGGCGATGCCCCACGCGATCTTCACCAGCCCGCGGGTCGCGAGCGTCGGGCGAACGGAGCGCGAACTCGAGGACGAAGACCGCGAGTACGAGGCCGTAACCGTCCCCTACGGGACCGCGCCGATGGGGATGATCCTCGAGGCCGACGACGGCTTCGTCAAAGCCATCGCCGGGCCAGACGGCGAGATTCTGGGCTGTCACATCGTTGGGCCACAGGCCCCGACGCTGCTCCACGAGGTAGTCGTCGCGATGGACGGCGGCGGCACGGTCGACGACGTCGCGGAGCCGGTCCACGTCCACCCCGCGCTGAACGAGGTGGTCTATGCGGCCTTCGACGAGCTATCGGACTCGAAATACTCGACGGCGCCAGACTGGCGAGATGTGAGCGGCGAGGACTGACGGGATTCGATAGAGGGAAGCGATGTCTCGCTCCAGACCAGCCAACCAGATTGCGGTGGCGCGCGCTGTCTGCGAGGCGCGACCGGAAGGGAGTACCTCGAAAGCGAATAGCGCGGGACCGGAGGTCCCGCGAACCATGCGAACGGGTCGAAGACCCGTGAGCAGACGGAGAGCGAATCGATCCGTGAGCAGGCCGACCGAACGACAGTGAGGGCGGCCGCCGACACTGCATGAGGGAGCGGAGCGACCGAACGAATCGGCTGGGAAGGACGTGGCGACTGGGGAGGGCGTGGCGATCCCCTGTTGCCGCAATAGCAGGACACTCCTTCTCATCTACTCTCCACAGAACACGCCTTCTCTGAACGCTCCTTTCGAGCGGTTAGCAGCCGCCTACTCGTCCGTCGAAGCGTCCGAAACCGGTCCGCTATCGACCGCGCCGTCGTTGGCGAGCCACTCCGTCAGGCTCCCCTCGTAGAAGGCGACGTTCTCGTATCCCAGCGCTTTCAGGACGACGTAGGTGTGACTGATCCGCCGCGCGGTGTTGCAGTAGAGGACGATCTCCCGATCGGGGGTGATCCCGTGCTCGGCGAGCAGGTCCTCGAGTTCCCCCTCGGGTTTCAGCCGCCGAGTGTCGTCGTCGACGACCTCGCGCCAGTCGAAGCGCACCGCGCCGGGCAACCGGGCCTCCTCGAACTCGTCCCGTTCGCGCGTGTCGACGAAGACGGCGTCGCGCTCGAGGGCGT
>NZ_JAQIVI010000382.1 GCF_028618695.1 Natrinema soli
CCGAGCCGCCCGCGCCGACTGTCACGACCGCGCCGCCCGCGATCGCCGCACGCTTGAAGAATCCTCTCCGGCTCACCCCGTCCGAATCTGTGGGCCGTGGGCTTTGGGCCGACATTAGGCCACCCCGCTGTGAACCGCCAGAGCGAGCCCGACAACGGACGCGCTCGAGGCGAGAATGTACCCGAGCATCACCGATCTATTCCACACCGTCGAACCGTCGAAAATGTTGAAAGTCATGAATCGAACCTCGTTAGTCCCGCATCGTGTAGACGGCCGCGCCGATCACGGCCAGCCCGATCACGGCGAGTCCCGCGAGCATCCCGCCGCCGAGATCACCGCCGCCGGACGGGAAGACACCGCCGAGGAACCCGGAACTGTCCTCGATGCTCGCGCTGTCGATCGCCGAGTCCGGCCCGGTGACGACCACTCGGTACTCGTTGCCGAGCTCGAGGACAGTGCCAGTCTGGTTGTACTCAGCGTCGGTCGTGTTGCCCGCGTCGGCCGAGATGCTGTCAGTGTACAACGTGTCCGCCGAGAACGTCAGCGAGTCCACCGTGTCGTCCGTAGTGAGGTTCCCGCTCGTTTCTCCCGACAGGTCCACGGTCCCGTCGTCCGCGATCGCGCTCGAGGCGACCGAGACGGTCCCGGCTTCGGACTGATTCAAGGCGACATCGTAGCTACCGGCCGGATGGACTGTTGAGAGATTCAGAACAGTGCCGTTCAGCGTCTCACTCTCGAGATCACCGGTCACGTCTCCGGCGTTCGCCGCGGCCGTTTCGTTCTCGAAAGTGACCGTCGCCGAGTCAGTCGACGCGGCCGACTCGTTCCAGTCAACCGAGACGGTGATGGGCTCCGTACTGTTCGTGAGTTCGACCGTCCCGTTCGTTTCGTAGTCGGATGTCTGTGCGCCGCCGATCGCCGCGAGCCCGACAGTCGCCACCGCCGCGACTAACAGCACGAACCCGAGACGCTGCACCGCCGAAAATTGGTTACTCATGTTCTGTACCTCCGGTTTACTTGTAGGCGATCAGGTAGAATCCGGCCCCGTTCAGGAACACCATGAACCAGCCGAGCGGCCACATCGAGCCGACAGCGTGGGAGACGGCCGGGACGAGCGCCGAGAGGATGTTCAGGATAAACATCAGCAGGAGCGTGACCGTCTCCATGTCGGTGTAGTCCTCGATGGTCGTTTGCCCGTTCGTAACCCACGCAGTGATCACGGTGATCATCGAGACAAGGAACCCGTAGGTAATCTCGGTTCCCTGCGAACTGTACAGGACGCCGTCGAAACCGGTGTTGAACGGTGCCCCGAGGCTGAACGTGCCGACCGCCGCGACGGAGATCGTCGCGAGCACGAACAGCGGTGCGAGCACGCTGTCAATCAGGTCTATGCCGTCTTCACGCCGTACCGCGCCTGGTACTGCGCTTGATGGGAGGCTAAGAGCCATACGACCGGTCGTCATCCCCTCCCGTCGAAAAGATCAGGAAAACCAAGGTTCACCAAACTTTATACCAAGGCGGGTTGCCGCCGATGCATGGCGCTGAACAAACTCAGACGCTTGGACCAGAACTCGCTCGGGATCACCCTGCCGAAAGACGATCTCCGCGTCGAGGGGCTACTCGACGAACACGGCAATCTCGAAGGAGAACACCACCTTCACATTCGCCACATCGGTGACGGGGAATGGACGGTCGAGCTCGTCGAGGGGATCGACGCATGATCGACGGTCTGGATGTATTCGATCAGATGATCAACGACTTCTCAGAGTATAGCGTCTATCGGCTTTTTCTGCTTCCGCTCAAGAAATAATTTGTTAATTTCAGAGGCTTACAGCGAGACTTGCTGTACATGATCGACGGCCAAGACGAGCTCCTCGGACTGGCGATCAAGGAGTACTATGGAAAGGGATTCACCACGAGTGTCTCTCCCAAATCTCGATACAGTCGTCAAGATAGGCAGCTCTGACCGGCGGATCAACTACTACACGCTCACGCGCCGAGGTCATTGGGAAATCGAAGCGTGCCGGGAGTAGGAAGACAAGTACGTGAGTGAGTTACTTCCGGACGCGTAGTTTCATTTTGGTCGCGGCGAATCGATCGCATGAGATAATACAGCTTCACAACTGGGCCACCGGCCCTTACCACAGCATCAGTCCTATATCGGGACTTTCTATAAATCTATACAACGGACAGTATCATCAAAGAAAACCGAAGTGGTCGATCAGAAGTGCTTACGAGGAGTCCATTCCGCTAAAGTCAACCTCTTTGATCATACTCTCAGCGCCACCATCCGTTTGTGCAACAATTCTCACTGTCCCGCTGTCGCTGCTCAGTGCCGATCCACTAACAGTGTCTGAGTCACCGACTTCATTCAGACTAAGCGATTGTTCACTGCCAACGTCGCCTCGGACGACAAACGAATCTGCATTCGAATTCTCAGTCAGTGAAACCTCAATTTCGTTACCACTTCCGTCTTCATAGACATCAACATCGACTACTGCATTAACCTGCTCATCGCCCATATTGTCTCCCATATCGAGCACGAACGCCGCAATCACGGCCGCGAGAATGACCGTAATCGCAACCATGAGAATGACTCCGATAACTGGGCTCACTGCTCGTTCATCGTCCGATCCGATTAGCTTCTGCCGCACTGATTTTCCATCTATCATTTGAACCACGCACCGGCCGTGAACGGTGAGAAAGCTTATCTAACACCTCGTGGAACCGAGGATCGCAGTTAGGGGGATTGGAACCATCCTCACCTTGCTTTCTCGCGCCGTCGTCGTCCGATGCCTAATAGCCAGCAGTCAGTCATGACTATATATATTTAAGGGATAGTGAATCTCTCTCTCACTGAAAAGACTTTCAAACCTGATAATCAGCGGGTGCTATCTCGATTCCAGCGGCCCCTTGAAGCCGCGCAGTCTTTCGATTTTATAATTTCCTACCGAAACGATACGAATTTGTCGGCTCGAGCACACGGTGTGGGTATGCCACCTGACGGGACGCTCGTTACCGAGGCCGACTTCGCGCGCACCTACGACGGTGGGGCCTACGACGATGCATGGACAGCGGTCCAACAGTATCGACGGGTCGCTGCCTACCGGATCGATCATCCCAACGCAGGATATACGGCGATCTCGAACCGGCTCGAGATCCCGCTCGGTCGCGTTCGTTCGTGGATCGACTACGAGCGCACCCCGAACGTCGTGGCTGGCCTTCGGGTAGCTCGCGAGCGCGGGTGGATCGATCTCACCTACGAAGACGACCAGTTTACCGCGCTCAACGCGCTCGTCGCGAACGTGTATTCGGGCGGCTCGATCAATAGCGAGAACTGGCAGCCGCTGTTCGTACTGAACGAGCGCGGCTTCGATTCGCACTGTATCGATGTGCTCGAACTCGCGGGCGTCGGTCACACGGTTCACGAGGATGCCGACGAGATACGTGGTCCAGTTGTCCGGCCCGGTGAAGACGGTGCGATCCTTGGCAGGGTGCTCCATGTACTTGGTACACCGATCGGGAAGAAATCGGAACTCGAGGACTTTTCACTTCCGTGGTATCTCGAGGATGCTCCCATAGATGTCCGTGAGACATTCGTGTACTGCTATCTGGCGAACCGTGCGTATACGGACCCGTCGAGCGAATCGATGCAGATTATCGAAGAACGTTCACAGTCCTACCGCGAGGAGCTGGCAGCGTTGATTCAATCGGTTGCCGGCGAACCCGTCACGGCCGGCGATGAGTCGGTGACGATCTCGGCGGCTGCAACTCGCTCGCTCGGTCACCTACCTGAACATCGTCTTTCGCCCGTCGAACCGGAGTGAGCGGTTTCGGAAACTATTCTTCCAATTCGTCGGCCTCGAGTTCTCCCTCGAGATATGCACGTCCACGGTCGGTGATCTGATACAGCCCCTCGTCGACACGATCGACGAGCCCGGCATCGCGAAGCTTTCCGAGCCGCGTACTCAGATAGTGCCGCGAGTAGTCGATATTCGCCTCGAGGACGCGAGGAGAAAGGATCAGATCGGTGTCCGCGAGGGTCTCGAGGATGCGGTCATCGGCTTGTGTCATCCACGATACCCTCGGTCTTCGCATACAGTCACGTCCCATACCGGCATTTTATCAATACTGATTGAATTCATTGGCAGTAACATTCGGTACACTATAGATTAACGAACGGTCGGATAAGTATAAGTGAGTGGGATGTTTCGGTGTCGGCAACGGAAGCCAGACGGACCCGCCGCTGCCCGGTCGGGTCCTCGTCAGAAACGCGGACCCGGTGTTAGGGGCACCGGCCCGCTGGCCTCCGTAAACCAGCTACGGAAGCATGTATTCGCGCAACGTTCCGGGGGATAAAGCCCCCGATAGACCGCATCGACCGGCCCACGGCCCACAGCCCACGTCCGCCTCGAGTTCCGATATCGGAACTATCGGAATCACGGAGAACCGCCGCTCAACACTCACGAAATCGAGTCAGTCACCGAAATCGACTATTTTCGGAACTATCGGAAACCGCACTCCGACGACTAAGGGAGTCGGGTTCAGTCGTTACAATCGACCGATGGACAGCGACCGCACGCGCCCCCGGTCCTACACAGTGGCGCGCACGGCGAGTCCGCGGTCCCACAACAGTGAGACCATGACTAAACTGGCACGCTACCACGGTAAGAGTACCGGATACTGTAATAACAGCGATACGCTCGAGGTGGTTCGGTGAGCGACGACCTCGAGCCGATCTCGCCCTCTGACGCCGTCGAGCTACACCTCGATGCGATGAAGGACGGGTCCGCGGAGTGGACCCAGACGAGCCACAAGAGCGATCTTCGTGCGTTCGTCGAGTGGTGCCGCGAGGTAGGCGGGATCGACAACATGAACGAACTGAACGGACGGCACCTGTACCAGTTTCGCGTCTGGAGACGTGAGGGCGGCTACTCGAACGGCCAGGACGAAGAACTCGCGAAGAAGACGCTGCACTCGAACCTCACTACGGTTCGGGCGTTCCTTCGGTTCTGTGGCGACGTGGAGGCCGTTCACGAGGATCTGTATCTGAAGGTCCCGTTGCCGGATCTCTCGCTTGGCGATGAGGTGAGTGATAGTAAGATCGTCCCTGAGCGAGTGCCGCCGATCCTCGAGTATCTCTCGCGCTACGAGTACGCGAGTCGAGATCACGTAATCTGGACGTTGATCTGGGAAACCGGTGCCCGTCTCGGCGGAATTCGGGCGATCGACTTGCAAGACTGCGAACTCGAGGGTCGCGACCCGGGTATCGATTTCGTTCACCGACCGGAGAGCAAGACGCCGCTGAAGAACGACGAGGGCGGCGAACGCTACAACCGGATCACTGAGGAGACCGCCCGGATGGTCCAAGACTTCATCGATGGACCGAGAGCGGACGTAACCGACGACCACGCTCGAGACCCACTCGTCACGACGAATCAGGGACGGGTGAGTCGGAGCTGTGTTCGCGACACGGTCTATCGGTGGACTCGTCCGTGCGCTCGCGGCGAGGAGTGTCCGCATGATCGCGATCCGGAGACTTGCGAGGCTACCATACACTCTTCGATGAGCAAGTGTCCCTCGAGCCGATCGCCCCACGACATTCGCAAAGCGAGAGTGACGAAGTATCGAAACGACGGGGTTCCTCGAGGAGTCGTTTCTGACCGACTCGACGCGTCAGAGGAGATTCTCGACAAGCACTACGACCGCGCCAGCCGGCGTGAACGAGCATCCCGACGCTGGCAGATTATCAAAGGAAAATGAACATGAAAACTGGAAGCAAGAAGGTAGCAACGGCCGGGCCGTTCAAGGCCTGTAGCGCCCATACATTTGTGCAGCGACAATCGCCCGATAGCGTAGGGATTATCGATTGAATAGGCACACTTTTGCTTTCGTTCGACGGGCGAGTGGGTGTCACGGGGATTCGCGTACAGCCAAATTGATCCAGACCGAGAAAATCAATCGCCGATTGACGGATTGTGATCGCAGGCGCTGGAGAGATATCCTAGTCCGGCCCTATTCGGGTTCTATTAGAAAATCCGTGCTGAATACGGAGTAGAAGTTCGGCGCGGCGGCTTCATTTGTTTCGCTTGGTAGCCAATGAACCAGCCGCTCGGTATGATTTGCGGACGTACCGCCGAGTCACCTTGTCAAAGATATCCATACCCGAGTGTTTTTCACTGTGCTAAACGCGCATAGCACACATGACCGGGAGTGGCACTGTCGAACGGATTTTTATCACACCTGAAGCCAAAGCGGAGATGGAAGAACAGACCAGTGTTGAATCGGTCGCCGGGAAGGGGCTCCGAGGAGATTGCTATTTTAGCGAGATTGAAACGGGAACCTTCGTCGAGTGGGAACCAAATGAGGAACGCCACGACGGGTACGAACTCACGTTGATCGAACAGGAGGCCGTCACAGCAATCGAACGCGAAGCGGGGATCGAACTCGCACCGGGAGAACATCGGCGGAACATCGAAACCCGCGATGTCGCACTCAATCATCTCGTTGGACAACGATTCCGAGTCGGTGACGCCATCTGTCGAGGGGATCGACTGTGTGAACCGTGTAATAATCTTCAGCGCCTCACTCAGGACGGCGTATTGCAGGCACTCACTAATCGAGGAGGACTCCGAGCGGACATTCTCGAAAGTGGAATAATTCGTCCCGACGACAAAGTCGAACCGCTCGAATAATCTGCACTCTTTCGATTGGAAACGGGAACTCGGGCCTACGGCGCGCCGACCGGAGGTCCTCGCAGAGGTCGTCAACGTCTTCGATGCCGACTGACGGCCGGACCAAGTTCTCGGGAATGTCCGCGGTGGCCGATCCGCGGCTGACCTCGTCGGGGATCATCAGCGACGGCACCTCAACGAGGCTCTCGACGCAGCCGAGGCTGGCCCCCGGAGTGAATACCTTGAGCCCTTCGACGAACGCCTCGATTTCGGTGAGCGAGCCGTCGAACTTGAAAGAAAGCACCGTTCGACAGTCGTTTCGGTACCGTCTTCGTCTGTATGCATCAAATCACGTCTCTGATTGGAGGAGTTTCAGCGCAGTCGTGGTGATGTGTCAGAGATGATCGTCAATCGTTTCCGTCACATCGAGTGCGTCTCACCGACTTAGATCTGGCTTCGCGTCGAGTGGACTGGAATCGGCTCTCACTGACGCGTAGACGCGCTCGGCCCACTCCCGTGCGATCGGTGCATCCGTATCGACGAACACCTGCATTAGACCGGTGGTCTCGTCGTAGCCACCGATACCGACGCGGTCGTCTAACAGCGCGAGACCGTACGGCAGTTCATCACGCGTCCGAAGGGCCAGGTGACCGCTATCGATCGCTTCTTGGGCGCGTTCGGGGTACGTCTCGAAGAGTTTCTCCACGATGTGAGGGAGGTAGACGATCTCGGTGTCGGTTTCCTCGAACACTTGCTGGTGAAACTCACCGAGAATCAGCGGAGCCATGTGCGTTGTATTGAATCCTCGGAAGGTGTCGGATTCGCTGACAAGCGCGATGAATCGCTCGATCGGCTTGTAGGGATCGTCCGGTTCCGCGACGGTGATCGTTGCGTCCACGAACGGTTCGAGGACAAAGTCCCGGTGATCCTCACAGATCGCATCCAGAAGCGGCGTCATTCTGTGTGCGGTCCGCACGTTCGCCTCGAACCGGAGGACCTCCTCGGCGATGACTGCGCCGCGCCAGGTCAACTGAAATCGGCCATCGACCTTCTCGACGAATCCCTGCTCGTCGACCCACTGCGTGTAGCGGTGACTCGTCGCCCGCGAGACGTCGAGGCACGCTTCGATTTCCCGGCGATCAAGCGGTTCCTCCAACAGTACTTCGAGGACCGGGCCGTGCCGGACGATATCGCCAAGCAGGTCCGTATCGACGCGATCGCCCGCAGCGTCCAGACGCTCGCCGAGATAGCGTCGGTTCCGTTCGTTTTCCAGGATAGCTTCCAGGACCGGCGAGCCAGGTGGCGGACGGCCATCGTCATCCAATCGGTCGTCTTGCTCAGGCCCCATGTTACTCACTCGCTAGATAGAGGCTGTCACTGATAGTAACTCTATCCCGTACGCGCTCCGGAATTCGTCTCACTGTCTGAAACGGTACTCTTGACACCGAACCCTACTCGATGGGTGAGGCCAACACCCGCGCTGTCGTCCACTTCTGTATGGCACAACAAGCACTCCCCGCCGAACAGCTTGAACAGTTCGAAGCAGAATTCCACGGTAACCTGATTCGTGTCGGTGACGCTGACTACGACAATGCGCGCTTGGTGTGGAATGGGATGATCGACAAGCGTCCGTCCCTGATTGCCCGATGTCGAGGCGTCACAGACATCATCAGCTCGGTGGGTTTCGCGCGCGAGAACGATCTTCCGGTCGCGGTACGTGGCGGTGGCCACAACGTCGCCGGAACCGCTGTCTGCGACGACGGACTCGTCATCGACCTCTCCGAGATGCGAAGTGTACGGGTAGACCCTGATGCACGGACGGCGTGGGTCCAGGCCGGTGCCACGTGGGCAGATGTGGACCACGAAACCCAGGCCTTCGGGCTGGCAACGCCTGGTGGGGCCGTCTCGGAGACGGGGGTCGCGGGATTAACGCTCGGTGGAGGCATCGGTCATCTCCGCTGCAAGTACGGCTTGACCTGTGACAACCTCGTATCGATAGATCTGGTCACGGCAGATGGCGACTACCTGACCGCCAGCGCAGACGAGAACCCGGACCTCTTCTGGGGCCTTCGCGGTGGCGGCGGTAACTTCGGGGTAGTCACCGGCTTCGAGTTCGACCTCCACCCGGTCGGACCCGAGGTGGCGACCTGCCTCGTATTCTATTCGGGTGACCGGATGGTCGAGGTGTTGGAAGCCTACCACGACTACGTCGCGGATGCGCCCCCGGAAGTCAGCTTGCTCACCTTGTCAGGTGTGATTCCCGACGAGGACCTCTTCCCAACAGACGCGGTGCACGAATCCAAAATAGCAATTGCGGGCTGTTACGCGGGCTCGGTCGCGGACGGCGAACGCGCACTGGCCCCATTGAGAGAGATTACCGAACCGATCACCGACTTCAGCGGACCGATGCCGTACGTCGAGTTCCAGCAACTCTTCGACGAGGACTACCCCGACGGGATGCGCTACTACTGGAAGTCGCTGTACCTCGACGGCCTGTCGGAGTCCGCCATCGATCGAATCGCGTACTGGACCGATGTAGCACCGTCACCGCTATCGACGGTCGACGTCTGGCAGTTGGGTGGCGCAATCGCCCAGGTTGGCGTCGAGGACAGTGCGTTCGCGGGGCGACACGCGCCCTTCCTGCTTGGCGTCGAAGCGAACTGGGAACGCCCGGAGGACGACGACGACAACGTCGAGTGGGTGCGCGACTGTCTCGACGACATGCGCCAGTTCTCGGACGGCTCGGTGTACCTGAACTTCCCGGGATTCCTCGAAGAGGGCGACGACATGATGCGGTCCACGTTCGGACCGACGTACGATCGGTTGGTCGCGCTCAAGGACGAGTACGACCCGACGAACCTGTTCAGCCTCAATCAGAACATCACGCCGTCCGAAACCGCTCAAGCCGACGGCGGGGAATGCCATGAATGATCGGAACACCGGATGGACGGCAGTCTGGCAGGTATCGACAGGCTGGATCGTGCTGATGAGTCTACTAACGGCGTCGCTGAGCGTCCTGTTGGTCGCTCCCGTATTCGGTGAGTCCGAGCAGGCTGCTGCCACGGTTGGTCTCGTTCTGGCGGAGGCACTGGTGCTGTACGTCGGATACGGGGCGCTGGCGCGGATTGTGAGCCCGGCCGCCCGTGAAATCCTCGTGAGCACTTGACCGTGGAGCTCCTTGGCCTCGGTATCTCGATAATCGGTCTCTTCGTCGGATTCGGCCTACTCATCGGCATTCTCTTCGGCTTCTTCGGGATGGGCGGGTCGTTCCTCGTGACGCCAGCGCTGCTGATGGTCGGATATCCGGCGCCGGTGGCCGTCGGGAGCGGACTCGCGTTCGTCTTCGGCACTAGTGTCATCGGTGCGCTCAGACACCGCGATCACGGCCAGATCAGCTACACACTGGCGGCGGTGATGAGTCTCGGAATGACGTTCGGTATCGAGGTCGGCACTCGGATCGTGTTCTTGCTTGCGGATCTCGGCAGCGCTGATTTCGTCATTAGCGTGGTGTACGTCGGACTTCTTGGTGCCGTCGGCCTCTCTGTCCTCCGAGATGCCCGCACTGACGGTACAGATGCGAGAACGGGCCGAGTCGCTACCAAGGTTCAGGCCATCACGCTCCCACCGATGGTGTCGCTACCTGGCGGTGCGACCGTCTCGGTGTGGGTTATCCTTGTCGTTGGGTCGGGCATCGGCATTCTCTCCGGATGTCTCGGCGTCGGTGGGGGATTCCTTCTGCTCCCCGTCATGGTCTACGGGTTCGGCATTCCCGCTGCAATCGCTGCTGGGACCAGCATCCTCCAGATCTCGGTTTCCGGTGCGTTCGGGACGTTCGTCTACGCCCAGTCGAACGCCGTCAATATTCCCGTTGTCGTCGCGTTACTCGGCGGGAGCGCGCTCGGTGCTCGCATCGGGGCGAGTGCGACGCGGCTAGTAAACGAGGCTGACAGCAAGGGATACTTCGCAGTGATGCTGCTCTCGGGGGGTGT
This sequence comes from Natrinema soli, assembly GCF_028618695.1. The sequence goes on from NZ_JAQIVI010000382.1 coordinate 10,664, forward strand.
CGCCATCGCAGGGAAGCAGGTGAGTGTTGTGTACGGCGTTGAGATGCTTGAAACCGTGAGTACAGTCCTCATCTTTGGAACCGCGGTTTTGGTCAGTGGTGCGATCGTCCGCACGTTGATTGCTGCGCTCAGGAAAATCGAGAGCGTGGGTCGCCCCTGACCCACCACCTACCGGTAAGGGTCGGCGGGAGTGGCCGAAATCCGAACAGTCGACTATCCTCCGGGCCTCGTGGTTTCTCTCAATCCGTTTCGGCAGTAGCTGCTGTGATTTGTTCGAACGGATCCGGGGTTCCCTCCGTCATTTTGTACACGGTAACAGCTAACGTGATCCGCAACGTAGCAAATAGTAGCGCCTGCTCCGCCGTCTCGGCACTCACGGCCGTTCTGTTGTGCTGGGCGCAGCGACGAGAGTGATCCTATGACAGCACCTCGCCGCTGTACTCGATCGCGTTCGACACCAGATTCCGAACGACCTGGCGCAACTGGGCCGCGTCGCCCTCGACGCGGGGTACCGAGAGTTACTCGTCGAGGTCAAGCCACGACCGGACCCGTTCGATGACGGCCGCGGCGATGGCGTCACCGATGCGATCGGGCGACTCCGAGAGGTCCCACACGTGGTCACCGCCGCGAGAGACCGTCACCCAGTCGACGTAGTCGTGACGGTCTAACTCGAGCAGGAGGTCCTCGAGGACCGTCTCGTCGAGCCGGCAGCCGAGCGCGGTCTCGATCGAGTCGGTCAACTGGGTCGTCGTCGCGAGCACGCGATCCTCAGGTCCGGTATTCGCGATCGCGGGCGCGGCGGGCGGTGTCGACGGGGATGGCGGCCGATCGGTCATTCTCGGCCACTGGTTGTGGTGGTGGTAGTATTAATGCTGGTGGTAGTCGCGCGCGGCTGACACTGAGTCGGATGCGGAGCGGTTTCTTACCGTCCGGATCCGGATTATCGCGACGTTCGACCGCTCACTCGACGGTTGCGAGCCTGCAGCCGCCACCTCGATGTCGATCCCCTCGTCGCCGAGATCCTCGTCGCCTCCGGCGCGTTCGGTGCGCGCTCGGCGTAGTAGACGGCCCCGTCGTCGCAACTCTTGTCCGCCTGCGTCGCTCACCCGTCCGGAATTTCGATTGCGAAACGGGCGACCGACGTCGACGCTGCTCGTCCGCTCGCCTCGAGGGAACTAGTCCTCGTCGGTCAGTTCGTTGATGGTAACGACGGCTTCGCCGTCGATGACCGTCTCGTCGTCCTCGCCGACGACCCTGGTGTGCAGCCGGTAGCGATCGCCGCCGAGATCCTCGACGATCTCGCACTCGGCGGTGACCGTCTCGCCGATTCGGACCGGCCTCGCGAACTCGAGGTCCTGCGAAAGGTAGACGGTCATCCCGGGTAGGCGGGCCAGCGCGGCGCTGATGGTGCCGGCCACGAGCGTCCCGTGGGCGATCCGGCCACCGAACTGGGTGTCTTCGGCGAACTCGGGCTCGAGGTGGAGCCGGTTCGTATCACCGGAGACCCGTGCGAACGCGGTGACGTCCGCGTCCGCGATCGGCTTGCGAAAGCGGACGTAGTCGCCGACGCCGAGGGAGTCGTAGTCGTCGGTCGATCGTTCCGTGACCCAGCTCTCGTCGTCGAACGCGACCTCGACGGCCGGCGTCGGCGTCGTCGTGTCCGCGTTCGGCCGGGCGGAGGCCGCCTCGTCGGAGCCCGTGAATCCCATCGCCGCGAGGAAGGCGGTGTTGGCCTCGACGTAGCTGTTGAAGACGTGTCTCGAGATACTGGTCCAGTGCTCAGTCGCCGGAGCGGAGTCGACGCTGTCGGTGTCCGTACAGTGGCTACTCATTGATCTAGTTCTGGGTTGGAGTGTCATTCGAGTGACCTTCCAATGCCGTACGTGCGTACCACGGTCGCTGCCTTCCGGGTATCGCCAAATCATGTTGGGCTGCCAACCGTGACTCTCGTGAGTGTTGACGAGTGGCTCCGGGCAGCGATCGGTGTCGACTGCGACTGACGGTATCCCTGTGCGAGCGATTCACCGAAGCGGTCCAGCGAATCGGTTTCGATAGGGAGTAGCCGCCTACGCAGCGGGGAGTTCTTCGAGAAAGTCGGTCGCCGCCGCGTTGAACGCTCGCGGCCGGTCCTGATTGACTAGGTGTCCCGACTCCGCGAGTTCGAGTTGAGCACCGTCGGCGACCGCTGAGGCGATCTGTCGCCCCTGTCGCTTGACCAGCGGGGCCTCCTGCTCGCCGTGGACGACGAGCGTCGGCGTTTCGATGTCCGATAGCTCGGGCGGATCGTACCGGTAGAGCGCGTCGAAGATCTTCCGAAACTCGGCCGACGGGATGTCGCCGACGGCGTCGATCGCGTCGGCCCTGATGTCGGGATCGACCGACAGCCACCGTTCACCGGTCGTCGCCTGTATCGAATACAGCATCGAACGGAAGGTCCCCGCCGACCCCGAGACCGACAGCGACGTGGCCAGCGCGGGTATCGGCGACCAGAACGACTTCACTCCCGACGGCAGTTCCACGGGGGGCATCGATCGCACTGCCCCGCCCAGAATCGCGCCCGCCGCGTCGTCAGAATGGCGATCCAGATACTCCTGAACGACCATCGACCCCAGCGAGAGCCCGCAGAGGATCGGCCGCTCGATCTCGAGTCGCGAGAGCAGCGCCTCGAGGTCGTCGGTGAAGAGCCCGATCGAGTACTGATCGGGCTCCGTCACGCCGGTGTTGCCGTGGCCCCGCACGTCGAGCGTGACGACCCGATAGTCGTCCGAAAAGTGTTCGATCTGTGGCTCCCAGGCCGTCCCGTCCATCCAGCCGCCGTGGACGAGCACCAGCGGCGGCCCGTCACCGGTCGTCTCGTACCAGATGGTCCCGTCGTCGAGCTCGAGTTCTGCCATACCCTGTCTGGGGCCCGCTCGCTCTTACAATGACTGGTCGCACCAGTCCGCTATACCGAGCCGAACGGCCCCCGCTCGAGTCGTCGTCGACGCTCAGGTGTCGCGGTTCGATCCGGTCCGAACCCAGCGGTCCCAGAAGGAGTCGAACTCGGATTCGTCTTCCGTGAGACGGTCCCACTGCGCGAGGCCGCGTTCCTCGCGGCTGCCCGGGACCGTGTTGTCGAGGACGAGCGCCGCGAGTCCGCCGACGGCCATCCCGGTCGAGCCGATGATAAAGACGGTGTCAACGACGGCCTGTGCCGCGGCTTCGATCGGGCCTGCAACAGCCGCGTTCGCGAGTCCGGTCGTGTCGACTAGCGACGCGACCGCCGTCTCGAGGCCGACGCTCTCGCGAAACGCGATCGTGCTCTCGAAGTTCCCCATGTATGCCGGAATCGCCAGCCCGACGAAGAGGGCGAAGCCGATGATGAAGGTGTTCCGCGAGGAGTCGAGGTCGACGTGGCGCAGGTTCGAGATCCCGACGGCGACGATCTGGCCGAACATGGCGATGAAGAGGCCGCCGACGATCGGATCGGGAATCGTCACGATCAGCTGGCCGAAGTAACCGACGAAGCCGACGACGAGCATGATGGCGGCCCCGATCTGAACGACGTATCTCGAGGCGACGCCGGTGAGTCCGATCGCGCCGATGTTCTCGGAGTAGGAGGTCGAGCCGGCGGTACCCATGATGCCCGAGAAGACGTTCATCAGCCCCTCCATTCCGATGCCGTGGTTGATCCGCTTTGCACTGGGTGCTCCGGAACCACTCAGGTTCGCCACCGCGTAGTAGTCGCCGATGCTCTCGACGATCGAGGCCAGCACCCCGGCGAACATCCCGACGACGAAGGCGGTCGTAATCTGGGGGAGGCCCCACTGGAACGGGTAGATCGGCATGATCGGCTGCGTGTTCGTAACTGCTCCGAGATCGACGAATCCCGGATGACCGCTGCCGATCACGCCGAGCACTGACAACGCTGCCGCGGCGACCCAGGCGATGACCAGCGCCAGAATGACCGGGTAGAGACGGAACGCCCTGTGTTTGACGTCGAGATACTGCGAGAACAGGAGGATCAGTCCGAGCGTGAGTCCGAGAAGCGGCCAGCTCTGGTTCGGCGCGGTGATCTGGCCGGCGTTGAACAGCGAGAGCCCGATCAGCGCGATCGTCGGCGCGATGACGACCGGCGAGAGGAACCGGCGGAGTTTCCCGACCAGTCCGAAGTAGCCCATCGCGACCTCGACGATCGCGGCGACGATGATCGCTCCCTGTAACTGGAGCAACGCGGCCTCCCAACTCGGCTGTCCCGAGACGCCGCCGGCAGTAACGACCCCGACGATGGCCAGCGCGGGTGCGAGCATCGAGAACGGCGCGCCCTGGACGATCGGGTATCGGTTCCCGAACGTCGTCTGGGCGAGCGTCGCGATCCCGGAGACGACGAAGAACGTCCCGATAAACCGGGCGGTCACACCGGGGGGCATCCCCATCGCATCCGCCAGAATCAGCGGGACCGCGATGTTCGCGCCCACCATCGTCAGGTAGTGTTGAATCCCCAACACCATCGATTCGCCGAGCGGCGGCTGCTCCTCGATTCCGTACTCGATATCATCACCGACCGATTCGTCGGCGACTGTCTCGTCCCCCGTCATGGATTCTCGTCGGATAACGATCAGGGGTGTTCAAAGGGGTGTTGGTCCGCTCTCGTCGACTTTGCTCGAGAGCGCCACCTCGAGAACCGTCCTATCGCTCCGTCTCGTCGGCCGCAGTCTCGGTGGCAGCCCGAACGGTCTCGACCGAGAGCGACTCGAGGTCGACCAGTTCGCCGTCGGTTTCGCTGGCGACCAGTTCCGAGAGGCCGGCGCGAGAATCGTCGCCGGCGTCGACGACGATAACTCGAGTGTCGCCCCTCGCGAGCGCTCGAGCCGCGGTTCGCGTCGCGTCGGTCGGACTCCCGTCGGCGACGTTCGCACGCCCGTCGGTGACGAGGACGACGACCGAGG
>NZ_JAQIVI010000383.1 GCF_028618695.1 Natrinema soli
GCGGCGACTGCCACTCCGAAGCCGTCACCGGCTGGACGTCGTAGTGACCGTAGAGCAGCGCGGTCGATCCGTCTTCGCTCGCGTCGCCGTCGGCGAACGCGCGGGCAATGACGGCCGGCCGACCTGGCGTCTCGACGATCTCCGCCTCGTCGAACCCGTACTCGAGGCACGATCGTCGAACCAGCGCGGCGCAGTCGTCAATTCCCTCGCCGGTCGCGCTGATCGACGGATGGGCGAGCAACGAGCGGAGATCCTCGAGGGCGGATTCGTCGTGGCGCTCAAGGAACGCGAACGGCGTCGTACTCGTCATCGGACGGTCGCGCCTCGAGACGGGTGCGGCTCGGCGAACGGGCTCGGACATCGAGTCATACTCGCACGACCGTACCACTATGGAACACAAAGGTCTAGCGCTCCGAACGGCCTCGAGCGGAGCCCACGTCGAATCATTACTATACACGATACCCACTCGAACCATACAGCGTTCGCCCTCTGCTAATATAATTGAAACTATATTCGGATGCAGGCAGCGTATATGGTCGTTTTTCCAGACTATATTTAACTGCGACTGAAATCTCTAGGGCGGAGGAGGGGAAGGTTTAAATAACATAAGCTATTTCATGCATAACGATGTTTGAGAATGGTAGGCACACACGGAGGGCTGTACTACGGGGCACTGCTGGAATCGGGGCGCTATCACTCGCCGGTTGTCTCGGCGGCGGCGGCGGCGACCAGGTCGACCTGACCGTCGGCTCGTCGTCGTCCGGTTCGTCGACGTACGGGAACTCGCAGGCGATTCAGCGGGTCGTAAGCCAGCAGTCAGATTACCTGAACTTCATCACGCAGGACGCGGGCGGGGACCCGCAGTCCATCCGACTGTACGCCGACGGGGAGATCAACTCCTACTCGGCGGGGAACTACATCATGAACCAGGCCCTCACCGAGACGGGGCCGTTCTCCGACGATCCGGTGTCCGACTTCCCGCAGTTAGGCTTCGGTCACCTCTCGCTGAACCTCTACTGGATGGCCCTGGAGGACAGCGACATCCAGACGACCGACGACCTCGCCGGGAGGAACGTCTATTGTCTCCCCGCCAGCTGGGGGCTGCGCGCGATGACCGAGGAGATGTACGGCAGCGCCGGCCTCTGGGAGGGGCTCTCGCAGAACGTCGTCAACGTCGAGACGACGCAGGCGGCGAGCGCGCTCGAAGAGGGTCGAGTCGAGGCGTTCATCGTGTACACCTCGAACTACACCCAGCTCCCCTCGTGGGCGGCCGAGATCGACTCGCGCGTCTCCGTCAGGACCATCGAGATGACCGACGAGTACGTATCGGCTGCGCAGGACTTCGCCGGCGCGGGTTACGAGGAGGTCGACGAGATCGGCGGCTGGGAGCAGGACGTTCAGGGCGGTGACTTCCCGAAGCACACGTGGACGGAGACCTATCCGTACTACTTCAGCCCGGACATCGAGGCGGACGCCATCTACGACCTGATGGAGATTTGTCACAACAACTACGAGTCGATGCAAGAGGCGAACCCGACGATCCTCGACTGGTCCGACCCGTCGAACTTCACGTTCGCGCTGACCCACACCGACGAGATCCCGATCCACCCGGGAGCCGCGGACTGGTACGAAGAGAACGACGTCTGGGACGACAGCTGGACTCGCGGCGACGAATAAACACCTTTCAGTCCGTCACCGCCATACATGGTTTATTCCACTGCCAACAAAAGCCGATTAGAGATCGCCAACGACGCAGTCACGGGAGCGGCAATCCTCGCCTGGACCTGGATCCTGTACTACGCGTTCACCCAAGGAATTCAGCGAATTCTCTTCACCATCACGTTTCTCGGGTCGATCATGCTCGTCTATCTCGGCAACGAACTCATCGAAGCGTACGAGGACGGGGACAAACTGGGCCTGACCGGCCTCTCCCTCTCGGCGATCGTCACCGCCGGAACGACGGCGTACATGATCGTGTTCTACCGCGAACTGTTGCGGGTTCGCGTCGGAACGGCGCTGCCTCGGGAGTACGCGATAGCGGCGGCATTCCTCCTGGTGATCCTCTACCTGTCGTACCGGGCCTACGGGCTCTCGTTCCTCGTCGTGATCGTCGTCGTGATGCTGTACGGACTCTACGGGAACCTCGCGCCGGGGATCCTGCGCCACGCCGGGTTCAGCATCAGCCGGATGATGAGCATCATGGTGCTCGACTTCCAGGGGGTTTACGGCTCGATCTCCAGGATTATCGCCACGTGGGTCGCCCTGTTCCTGCTGTACGCGGGGCTGATGCGCGGCTTCGGCGCGTTCGATCTCATCATGCGGATCGGCCTCCGGTCGGCCAACTACGTCCGATCCGGCGTCGCCCTCTCCGCGGTGACCTCGAGCATCATCATCGGCTCGATCACCGGGAGCCAGGCGGCGAACACGGCGATCACGGGTTCGTTCACGATCCCGCTCATGAAAGAGACGGGCATGAAAGGTGAGACCGCCGGGGGGATCGAATCCGTCGCGTCGACCGGCGGACAGATCATGCCCCCGATCATGGGCGCGGCGGCGTTCGTGATGGCGTCGCTGCTCGGCATCACGTACCTCGACGTGATCATCGCCGGGATCATTCCGGCGATGATCTTCTACGGCTCCGTCACCATCGCCGTCCACTACAAGGGGCTCGGACAGCTCCGCGGACAGGCGACCAAGATCGACGTCGAGAGCCAGTTCGACGAGCAGATGACACAGAAGGAGTTCGTCTTCCAGTGTCTCCGCTTTGGCATCCCGTTCGCCATCCTGATCTACATCCTCGGCGTGCTCCAGTACACGGTGCTCACGGCCGCGCTGTACACCATCATCGCCATGTTCGTCACCGGCTTCGGGTTCCCGTTGCTCAAGACGGCGACGGAAGGCGGTGACCTCGTGGCCGAGTTCGTCAGCCTGCTCGGCGACGCGGCGGTCGGCTTCAGAGAGGGGGCGATGATCCTCGCGCCGATCGCGATCATCATCGCCGCCATCAACGGCGTCGTCGACGTCTTCACCGCGTCGGGTATTCCGGGTATCCTCTCGCTGGCCCTGCTTGACCTCTCCGGCGGCGTCATGTTGACCGCGGTCGTCCTCGCGATGGTCATCTCGATCATCCTCGGAATGGGGATGCCGACGGTCGCCGCGTACGTCATCGTCGCGGCGCTGATCGCACCGGCGCTGATTCAGCAGTTCTTTGTTCCGGACCTCGCGGCGCACTTCTTCGTGCTGTACGCCGCGATCCTGTCGGGACTGACGCCGCCGATCGCGATCGCGGTCGTCGTCGCCACGGGGATCGCCGACAGCAACTTCTGGCGAACGGCTCACGAAGCTATGAAGATCTCCGCACCGATCTACGTCCTCCCGTTCGCGTTCATCTACAACCCCGAACTCGTCGTCGGCGGCTTCGGGATCGACACGTTCTTGTCGGGACTCATCGCGCTGGCCGGCGCGCTGGGGATCTCTCACGGCCTCAACTACTACGGGACGTTCTTCCACGAGAGTCCGTTCGTCCAGTTCCCCGTCAAGACCGTCTTCTTCGTGTTGGGCGTGCTCGCGATGGTCTACCCGGACGATATAATCCGTCTCGGCTGTGTTGCAGTTATCGTCGGGATGATGGTGATCCAGCTCCAGAAACCGATCCGTGACCGGATCAGCCAGCGGTCCGCGACGGATTCTATCAGGACTACCAAGGACTAGCGACCAGCTACTTTCAGTTCTCCTTCGTCGACGGGAACCTGCACCGAGCGTATCGATCCCCGACCCCTCAGCCATCGGTTTCCGATTCGCGCGCCGTCATGGTCCTGCAGAGCGGTTCGAGAACGGGGATCACGGATCGATCGCTTCAGTCGCTTCGCGAGCGATCACTTCTCACGGCGGCTCGCCGCGAAGAACGGGTACTCTGACAACCAGCCCTGGTCGTAGTCTGGCTCGTACTCGACGGCCTCGAAGACGACCGAGTCGCCGATCTCGAGGGCATCGTACGGCTCGGCGATCGGTACGGGCGGAGAGAACAGTCGGCGACGCGTTCGACTGGAGAGCGTCGTCGAACGCGCGCCGGGTCGGAAAATATTCGATCAGAAAGTCAATTCACTAGACGGATGACGATAGCCTTCCGGATCGACTGTCGTAGTTTCACAATCAATAAGTGATCCCGTGTCGTGCCGTTCGGCAGGAAAACTGCGTACTCAACATGGGACTCAACACAAATGATCGGACGATCGCCAGTTTCACGATGGCTGGTCACTCACTCGTCCACTGGTTTGAGACATCGATTCCGATCTTTCTCGTCGTCTGGCTCGCGGAGTTCGACGTGTCGGTCGCGCTGGCCGGCGTCATCGTCGCGCTGGGATACGCCCCGTTCGGATTGGGTGCGCTCCCCGGCGGCATCCTCGTCGACCGGTACGGTCCGAAACGGCTCATCCTGCTCTGTCTCGTCGGCATGAGTGGGTCGTTTCTCGTGCTCGCGCTCGCGACGTCGATCTACGCCGTCGCGGCCGGGCTCATCTGCTGGGGCGTCGCCGCCAGCGTCTACCATCCCGCCGGCCTCGCGCTGATCAGTACCGGCGTCGAGGAGCGAGGCACCGTCTTTGCCTGGCACGGGATCGCCGGCAACGCCGGCATCGCCCTCGGCCCGTTCGCCGCGGCCACGCTGTTGTTCCTCACCGATCAGTGGCATCTCGTCGCCGGCATCCTGGCGGTTCCGGGGTTCGTCGCGGCCGCATACGGGTTCCGGGCCGACTTCGATTCGACCGCCGCCGAGAGCGAGGCCGACGCCGACGCGGACGACGCCCTGTCGCTGGGCGAATTCCTGACGAACTCGTGGATACTGTTCACGAGTGCGTTCGCCCTCGTTTTCGCCATCATCGCTTTCGAGGGGCTCTACTATCGTGGGATGCTCACGTTCCTCCCCGAGATCCTCCACGACCTCCCCGCGATGGAGAGTCTCACGCTCTCGGCCGGCCTCGAGGGAATCTCGCCGGGCGACTACATCTACGTCGCGCTGCTGGTCGTCGGGATGGGCGGACAGTACGTCGGTGGGAAACTCACCGACCGAATTCCATCGGAGCGGGGACTGGCCGCCATCTTCGCCATCCTCGCGCTCCTCGCACTCGCGTTCGTGCCGATCATGTCGATGGGACTGGTTTCGATCGTCCTGTTCTGCGTCGTACTCGGATTCTTCCTCTTTGCCACGCAACCGCTGTACCAGGACGCGGTGGCGGTCCATACGCCGGCGAAGGCACGAGGACTTTCGTACGGATACACGTACGTCGGCAAGTTCGGAATCGGGCCGGTGAGCATCGCGATCGGCGGGTTCGTCCTCGGCGGGTTCTCGACGGCGATGTTCTTTGGCGTCCTCGCTGCGTTCGCGTTCATAGGGATGACGCTGACAACTGGGCTGCTCGTAGCGCTCAATCACGCCAGCTGGTGGGAGACGGGTACAGCCGCGACGAAATCGAGTGATTAGCATCCCACTGGCCGGGAAATACTTATACGAATCAGTGGTCATTGATAGCTATGACCACAAACCTCCCTCTCTCGGGAAATACGGCGCTTATCACCGGTGCCAGCGCTGGAATCGGCGAAGCGACGGCTGAGGCTCTGGCAGCGAAGGGAGCAAACATAGCGATCGTCGCCCACCGGGAATCGAAACTACAGACAGTCGCAGATCGAATCGAGTCGGAAACGGATGGAACTGCCCTCGTTCTACCAGTCATCGTTAGCGAGCCGGAGGAAGTCCGCGAAGCCATCGACGAGACCGTGGAAACCTTCGATCGACTTGATGTTGTGGTCAATAACGCCGGGATCGCGACCGGCGGGGATGTGACGGTGGAAACCATGCCGGTTGAGCAGTACCGGACTGTCATGGGGGTAAACGTTGACGGAATATTCTTCGTCACGCAAGAGACGCTCCCGCACTTGCGCGAGACATCCGGCATCGCTATTTTCGTCGCCAGCTTTGCCGGCCAGTATCCGCGACCGGGAGCGCCGATCTACGCGGCGACCAAGTGGTGGATGCGGGGATTCGCGCACAGTCTGGCGGGGGCGGTCGGTACTGACGAGATCGGCGTCACCGTTATCAATCCGTCCGAAGTTCGGACGGAGTTCGGCAAGGAGTATCGGGACGAGATTTCCGAAGAGAGATACGAACCGAACGAAGTGACCGAACCGGAAACCATCGCCGATTCGATCGCATTCGCGGCGCAACAGGAACCACCGAACGTTGTCTTCGAACTCGAGCTCTACAGACGAGACAAACTCTCTGGCTTCTGAAACTGTGAATCAGCCGAAGGGTTCGGTCCACAAGCATCTGAAAACGTTCGAGGACCACAGGTGCGTCATCAACGACGGAGGGAAGTACCGACTCGGACTCAAGCTGTTGACGCTGGGCAGACATATTCGTGACCGTGACAAGTTCTGCAGATCCGTTCGTTCGACGGTCGAGGAGCTGGCCGACGAAAGCGCCAAATGGTCTCGTTTATCCTCCGGGACAGAGTACACGGTGTCTTCGTCTTCATCGGGAACGATCGGTACGGCCTCCGAAAGCCAGTTCCACTCGGTAACCAATACGTTATTCACCGGAACGCAGCGGGGAAAGCAATTCTGACGGAACTTCCTGATGAAACCATCGACGAGATCATCGCCGAGACCGGACTTCTCCGCGAAACGGAGAACACGATCACGGATGCAGACGAACTCTGGTCGGACATCGAGACGATTCGAAAAAAGGCATCGCCCATGAGTACAGGTGAGCATCTCAAGGCCATTCAGTCTATCGCAGCAGCCGTCTCGAGCCCCGAGACGGGACAGACCGGCGCCATCAGCATTACTTGCCCAGCCGAATATCTAGGACAGGAACGCGTTCATAACCAATACGCCGAGATGGTGATAGAGGCCGCGAACGAACTCGAACTGCGAACGCAATATGCCCTCGAGTAGGATTCTATATTTTCTCTGAGAGAACGTTGTAGCAAATATTATACTCGTCAATGAGGGTGAGGCGACTAGATCGAGTGACCACTCCTGACATCCGACGGTCGCAATTGAATTCACACCCGTACAGTTGGGTATCAGACTTCTATTTACAATCATATATTTGTAATACGGAGAAAGGGATGGTGCCGCGCGTCACTCTGTTTGACATCTGCCGGAGAGTTGTCTCGTCGAGAGATATGAGTTGGAGGATCGACTACTACCAGCCGTACCAGCGCCGTTGAGTAGACGACGGATCGAACAGGGTGGATTACAGGGACGATTTATGTTCGATCGAGAAGAAAGGTTACCCCGAGCGTTGGACAGTGTTCAGAAAGGGGGAGACGTAGCGTTTTCTGTGTATTCATGACCGAAAACACAACCCTCACTGGTACTATCGACCGGATTGAGTGAAGTTTTATTGCCTTGTTGAACGCTAGACTGCGTCGGGGTGGTGTCGATCACTCACGGTTTTACGACGTCAGAGATCGGCTCTTGGTGTCAGAAGATGCAGTAGCTGTCGCTATAGTAGAAGTTAGAAATGATTACTCACCACTGGTATAGAGAGCCGATCAAGAGCGGTATCAATGGCTGTTGTGAGTTCAGAAAGTGAATCAAAGAACTGGTTGCTTAGTGCTGATTGAAGTTGTCTCCAGCACTCTTCGACCGGATTGAGCTCTGGCAAGTACGCCGGCAATCTCACGAGGGTGAGGTCATCACGGGCCGCCAGGTCCGTGACGGCTGACGCCCGAAAATACGGTGCTCCATCCAGCACAATGATCAGATTATCTTCGAACTCGTTGCAGAATGCGAGAATGAAATATTTTGCGTGTTCGGCAGTCACGTACTCTTCGAATCGAGAGAAAAAGCGCTCACCGAGGACGGTGATCGCGCCCAAGAGACATGTCCAGTCGCGTTGCCCGGACAATTCGACGGCCGGCCGCGTGCCGCGCGGAAACTACGCGGCACGCGGCTCAACTTGGATGGATTTCTTGGTTTGATCGATACAAACTACTGTGGCGTCCATCTCCCGCCGCTTTTTTTGAGTTCTTCGTGGAACGTCTCTTGTTCGTCAGCCTCAGCTTCAGCGGCTGTTCGACATGGTTTTTGATAGCTCAGTCTCACCTCTTTGAGCAACCGTCGGCAACTCGGGATTGAGTACTCAACATCGTAGGTCTCGTCGAGATACTGCTGGACGAGCGCTAGCGTCCACGCCGGCGCGTCAACCCCCACTTCTTTGGGTGAGTCATGGACAGCTTCTTCGAATTCTTTCTACTCTTTTTCTGGGTGTTTTCGCTTTCTCCCAGATCGGTGATCATAAGTAACAACCTGCTCAAATGATTCGTCGGTGTGGAGTCGCGTGAGCCAGCTATAGATCGTGTGTCGCTGAACGTCATCCCGCTCGGGTAGCTCGGTCTGTATAACGCCGTATTTATGCGATATTGCCGTTAAACCCGTTGTGTCGGCCTCTTTCCCTCCACGTTGTCGAGGACACCCTGCAATTCCTCACGGAGATCTCGTCAGGATGATCCACTACGCTTAGCAACAATCTTTGAGTAGAAAGTTCTAATGGGCACTATAATGATTACCTCGGCACCGTCTAGTTAGCGCAGTTTGAGAAGTGAGCAGGTCGTAGAGATTGGTTGGAACTATGCTCG
>NZ_JAQIVI010000384.1 GCF_028618695.1 Natrinema soli
CCGATACGCGCGGGACTGTCTCGAGGCGGCACGCGAGGCCGGCGAGACGCTATCCACCCTGCGTTGATGACGCTGGACGGTACTGCTGGCCTTGCGTTGACGACTCTTGACTGGCGGTACTACCGGCCGAATCTCACTTCGGTCCTCCCCGGGGTGTCGTCGCGTCCCGTTCCGGCGTGAGAGTCGATCCGGACACGGATCTGTACATCAATAGATATATATTTAGTAAAAAACGTATACTTGGATGACACTCATCGACGGGCCTGATCGGCCGCTTGCGTGCGTCGTGTTTCAGGTAGCCATTTCCCTCCGCCCTCCGTGCTACCGGCCCGCAGACCGAAGTTACCCGTCGAACCACGAACTTACGAAAAACTAACGATGGCACTTGGATTCGTCGTCATGCTCACGGTACTCGTCGTTTGCATCGGACTCCTCAGCACCTGCGCGATCTGTCTCGATCGGACAGCGATCAGTCGGACGGCGGCTGAACTCGATAACCGACTCCTCGAGGTCGCGCCGTATCTCGGCGCGGCGGCCCTGTTCTTCCTGGCAAAGCGGGCGACGACCGGCCAGAGTGAACGGATCTCATACGCTCTCGACTGGGACATCACCGCGGAGATATACGCCGTCGAAGGGGAGTTCGTGGCGGTTCTTCAGGACATCGTCCCCGACGTCACGGTCGGTTTCTTCTCGGCGATGTACATGTTCGGGTTCCCGTATCTGCTGGTGACCGCACCGATCCTCTACTTCCTGTTGCCGTCCCAGCGCCACCTCAAGGAACTCCTCATCGCGTACCTGTTGAATTACTTGATCGGGACGATCTTCTACACGCTGTTTATCGCGTACGGGCCGCGAAACCACCTGTCGTCCGTCACCGGGCTGATGTACGACTTCTATCCGCAGGCCCAGACGATGACGTCAGCGGTGTCGTCGAACACGAACGTGTTCCCCTCGTTGCACACGTCGCTTGCGGTCGTCGTCTTAGTGTTCGCCTGGCGGTCGCGCAGCGAATACCCGCGGTGGTTTCCGCTCGCGTCGTTCGTGGTGAGCTGCGTCGTCTTCTCGACGATGTACCTCGGGATCCACTGGCTGATCGACGTCCTCGCGGGCATCGTCCTCGGCGTCGGAGCCGTCTGGATCGCCGAATGGATCGTCACCCGCGCGGAGGGGAGATCGGGCCCCGTCCCCATCGGCGACGAGAGCGAGGACGGAATCACCTCCGAAGTGAGCGACTGAGTCCCGCCGATCGAACCGGACTCAGCCGGTATACTCGCTGCCGATGACCTCCCGAATCCGTTCGGCGGTCACCTTCCCGACGCCGTCGGCCGCCTGCAACTCGTCCTCGGTCGCGATCATCATGCCTTCGACCGTGCCGAACTCCTCGAGCAGCGAGCGTGCGGTGACGGGACCGATCTCGGCGATCGAAGCGACGACGTACTCCTGTTGTTCTCCCAGGGTCTTGGTCCTCTTCTCGCCGTGGACCGACACCTCCCGGTCAGCAGTCGACTGTTCTCGGCCGGCGATCACTGCCAGTAGTTCGGTCGTGTCGTCCTCGCTTTCGGTCCGCAGTACGCTCGCACCGAAGTCGACGGCGAGACTCGAGAGCGCCCCCCGGATCGCGTTCGGGTGGACGTCCCGCTGTTCGTACAGTCCCTCGCCCTCGACGATCACGATCGGCCGCGAGTAGTGACGGGCCATCGCGCCGACCTGCTCGAAGACCGATCTGTCGCCCCCGACCAGGGAGTCGACGAAGTCCGCGACGGACTTGCGCTCGACGACGACCCGATCCGACAGGACGTAGTCGCCGACGTCGAGCGTCTCGAGGCTGACCTCGCACTCCTCGCGTCGCGAGAGGTCGCGGGCGATGTTCGCGTCCATCTCGCGCTGGTCGGCGACGACCGCGACCGTCTCGCCCTCGGCGTGCGGTTCGTGGGTTTCGACCGCCTCGTCGCCGTCGTCTCCGGTGTCGTCATCGCTACTCGCTTCCGAGTTCCCGTGCGCGAACTCCTGCAATCCGGGCTGCCCCGCAACCCCCTCGCTTCCGCTGGAAGACCCGCCGACTGCGTCGGGGTCAGCGACGCTGTCGTCCACTTCCGCTTCGCCCTCGCCGGCCGCCTCGAAATCGGCCAGCGATTGCTGGGAGTCGTCGAGTTCGGCCGCGAGGTCGTCGGCCATCCCCTTCAGGTCGCGCAGCTCCGACTCCATCTCCTTCTCGCGGCGACGTGAGATCCAGAAATAGGCCTCGTCGCGGGTGTCCTCGGCCATGAGAACGACGACGCGGCCCTCGGACTGGCGACCGGTCCGACCCTTTCGCTGAATAGACCGGATCGCGGTCGGAACGGGTTCGTAGAAGAGCACGAGGTCGACCTCCGGGACGTCCAGCCCCTCCTCGGCGACCGAGGTGGAGACGAGCACCTCGAACTCGCCCGCTCGGAACTCGTCCAGTACGTCCTGTTGTTGCTTCTGGGTCATCCCGTCGGAGCCCTCGCGGTCGCCCTGTCCGACGAACCGCTTCGCGTCGAAGCTCTCGCACAGGAACTCGGTGAGCGCTTCGGCCGTGTCGCGGGACTCGGTGAAGACGATCACCCGTTCGCCGCCCTCGAGACCCAGTGTCTCGGCGAGCAGCATCCGGGTTTTGCTGTACTTGGGGTGGATCTCGTCGAAGCTCTCGGCCTTCCGCATGGCCTCGCGCACACGCGGGTCCGAGACCATTCGCTGGCTCGCCTTCGACGCCCCGGACGACCGAGCCTGATTGCGCTGGCGATCGAAATACCGACAGAGGGCCTCGACGCTCTGTGTCTCCACGAGGGTGACGGCCTGCCGGAGTTTCATCACCTCGGCGTGTATTGACATCCCCTCGAACCCCTCCGACTGGTCGTTGTTGATCAGTTCCTGGAGTTCGGCCCGCATCCGATTCAGGTCCTTCTGGGACTGGTCGGGCTGGGTCGAACTCGCGACGCCCAGTTCCTTGAGCTTCTCGAGGCGCTCTTTGATGACCTCGTTCAGCGCGTCACGGATCTCGAGGACCTCGTCGGGGAGGTCGATGCGCTCCCACTCGACGTCGGTGTCGTGGGTGAACTCCTCGACGTCGGCGTCCTCCTCCGTCATCACCTCGACTTCGTCCAGCCCGAGGTTCTCACAGACCTCGAGGATGGCCTCCTCGTCGCCGCCGGGCGACGCCGACATCCCGGTAACGAGCGGCCGTTTTGCGTCGGCGTGATAGCGCTCGGCGATGTAGTTGTACGCGTAGTCGCCGGTCGCGCGGTGGCACTCGTCGAAGGTGATGTGGGTCACGTCCGCGAGCGAAATTCGACTCCCGACGAGGTCGTTCTCGATCACCTGCGGGGTCGCCATGACGACCGTCGCCGACTCCCACATCTCGGCGCGGTCGTCCGGACTCACGTCGCCGGTGAAGACGACGATTTCCTCATCCGGTATCTGGAGCGCTTCTCGGTAAAAATCCGCGTGCTGCTGGACGAGCGGTTTCGTCGGCGCGAGCATCAGCGACGTCCCACCGACCTCCTCGAGTCGCCGCGCCGTCACGAGCAGGCTGACCGTCGTCTTCCCGAGTCCCGTCGGGAGACAGACGAGCGTGTGGTGGTTCGCGGCGGTGCCCGCGAGTTTCAGCTGATAGAGTCGGCGCTCGAGGAAGTCGGGCTCGAGCAGCGGGTGCTCGATAGACGCGATCCCCTCGTCCGTCGTTGCCATTACCGGCCGTTCATCGCCGCCGCGAATAAGGGTTCCCGTACCGCGGTGAAAGTGAAGTACCGGAAGCTACTGCTCCGAAAGCGCTGGCAGCCACCACGTCAGCACCGTCGCGACGGCCACGAACCCGGCCAGCACGAGATACGCCTCGTCGAAGTAGTCCCGATCGGCGAGCGCGCCGAACAGGACCGGACTGACCGCGCCGATGGTCATGTAGACGGTCCGCAGGAAGCCCAGCCCCGTCCCCTGCATATCCGCCGGGAACGCCGAGGTCATGTACGGCAGGGTGATCGTGCCGTAGCCCAGGATGCTCGAGAGGAAGACCGTGCCGACGACGATCGGCCAGAACCCCTCGAGGAACGGCAGCACGACCAGCGAGACCACGACGACGCCCAGTACGGGCGGGAGCGATTTCCGGATTCCGAACCGGTCGTACAGCCGGCCCGTCAGCGGCTGGACGAGGATCCCCATCGCGAAGAACGCGCTGAAGAGCCCGGTGGCGACGCCCTGGGAAAAGCCCTTGATCTGGATCAGATAGGTCGGATAGAAGCCCGTGAACGCCTGCCAGACGCAGTAGGTCAGGATCTGGATCGCGGTCACGGTGACGATCTCGGGTCGGCGCAGCTCCGAGAGGACGTACCGGACCGTCTCGAGGGAGACGCTGTCGACGGCGCTGGTCGCGCCGGAGGTGCGTTCGGGAACGACGAGTCGGAGGCCGATCGCCACGAGTGCG
>NZ_JAQIVI010000385.1 GCF_028618695.1 Natrinema soli
CTCGAGTCGCCGACCGGTGGCAGTAGGGCCGCTGACAGGGCAGTCACTGACGGTGCGGCCAACGACGGTGCGGCCACTGACGATACGACCGGTGACGGATCGGCGAACCGACTCGCGTGCGCCGCGTTCGAGCCGACGAAGCGCTTTCGGAATCGCGTTCGAGCGCTGCGCGTCGGCGACCGGATCACCGCCTGCGGCGAGGTGTCCGGCGGAACGCTCAAACTCGAGAAGTTCGCCGTCCGCGACCTCGTTCGAACCGAGCGAGTCACCCCGATTTGTCCCGACTGCGAGCGAACGATGGAGAGCGCCGGCCGGAATCAGGGCTATCGCTGCCGGGATTGCGAGACTGACGCTGGGGGAAAAACGAAACGATCGCTCGAGCGCGACCTCGAGCCGGGGTGGTACGAGGTACCGCCGTGTGCGCGCCGACACGTCGCGAAGCCGCTCGTCCGCGGTGGGTTCGACGCACCGACGCATCCGGAGCGCTAGTTCGGGCCGGTCCCCACTGAACGGCTCAAAAGTGATCGGCTGAGTACCGAGCGCAACGCGACCGTCGTTCGAAACCGCGGTCAGCGAACGGTGATGCCGCGGCGAGCGAGAAAAGCGCTAGCCGCCTTGATTTCAACGGGGCTGCCGACGATCCGACAGCGGTCCTCCCCGTCCGAGAAGACGGAGACCATGAACTCGTCGTCGAGCTGCGGCTCCACCCCATCGAGCGTCTCCCGCCGGAGGACGATCTGGGTGCTGTCACGCAGCTGCGACGCGTCCGACATGTGTACTCGATTATTCGCCGGTCGTTTATGGGTGTCGAAGTGCGTTTGTATCGGTAATTATACCGGGTGGTAGGATCCGGGCATACACGGTCGCGACCGCATAGACCTCAGTTCGACCGACGCTCGAGGCGCTCAACTGTTGCTCGAGGGCTGACCCGCAGGTATCGTCAACTGGCGTCAGTCCGTCCCGCGGACCGTCACCGTTCGCCTGTCGCTCGCGTGCGGCGATCGCACTACTATCGGGAAGGTGTCGTCGTTGGCCACGGGATAGGTTTCGTAGCCGAGCGAAAGCCGCTGAGACTGGCTGGGATTGAGGCTCACGCGGAGCGTATCGACCACCTCGGGTGAGCGACCGACGACTAGCTGGACGTCGTGTCTGCCGGGCGCGCTCCCCACGTTCTCGACGACGGCAGTCACCGAGAGCCACTCGCCGCCGGTCACCGGCGCGTCCGTCCCGGTGATCGAGACCGCAAACGTCGCCTCGTCCCGTTCCCCACCGTCGCCGTTCCCGTCCCCGCTGCGGCCGTGGACAAGCACCGACCGTGTCGCGGTGTCGTCGCCCGTCTCGACGGAGACGGGGAACTCGTCGTCGTTCTCGACGGGATAGGTCTCGTACCCCAGCGTGACGGTCGTCGTCTCGCCAGCGCCGACGGTTACCTCCCGCGTGTCGACCGTCGTCGGGTCGTGCCCAACGACGAGTTCGACGTCGCGGCCGGCCGGCCCGTCGCCGGTGTTATCGAGCGTGGCCGTCACCTCGAGCCGTGCTCCACCCATCACGGGCGCGTTCGTCTCGAAGTCGGTCACCTCGAGGTGGCCGTGACTCTCGGCGTCGTCGGTCCCGACGACGCTGACGTCGGTCTCCGATGCCGCGTGGCGCGTCTCGACGCGAACGGGGAACGTCTGCGTGTTGCGCACGGTCGCCGTCGTGAACTCGAGTCGGACCGTCTCGCTGTTCCCCGCGAACACCTCGAGCGTTTCGCTGTCGACGCGCGTAGGGTCGTGGCCGACGATCAGCTCCGGCTCCGCCTCGACGAACGCGTGGTAGGTGGAGTTCCCGTCGATCGCGATTTCTGCGTCGACGACGAGATCGTCACCCGCTCGGACCGGCGCGTTCGTCCCGGTGATCGTGACGTCGCGCATCGCGTCGACCGACGGCCCGTCGGTGCGGGCGACCGACAGTCGGCCGTCGCGACAGACGACCCACGCCATCATCGGATAGCCGCCGATGAACCAGATCGCGTCGCGACCGGATATCGCGTACGTGACCGTCGCCGTCGACCCCGACAACGAAGCGTCGTCGACGTACGTCGCGTTGCGTCCTTCCTGCCAGAAGAGCCGCCGGAGCGTCCCGGATTCGTCGGCCGACGACGCGGTCACTTCGACGTCGTCGCGCACCGTGATCGTGGCGTCCGGTCCCGGATCGCAGGTCACGTCGACGCTCGGTGGCGCCGGCGCGTTCTCGGTGACCTCGACCGACCAGGTGATCGTCGTTCCGTCGACGGTCACGCCGACCTCGTGCGTTCCCGGCTCGTCGAACTGACCGGAAGCGGCCGGATTTCCCGTGACGTAGGTGTAACTGTAAAACGGGTCGTACGGCGTGATAGCGTCCCCGTCCGGGCCGTCGACCCGCCAGTCGGCCGCCTGCGGTTCGACTCCCGGAGTCGCCGCGATTTCGAATCCGATGCCGTCGCCGGGTCGGACGGTCGTCGTGCGCTCCGCCGGGACGACGCGCTCGAGGGTGGCCGTCTGCGCACCCCCGACCCCCGTCGTCGCGATGGCACCCACGCTACTCCCCACTGCCGTAACGTACTCTCGCCGTCGCATACGATGATAGATGCATCACAGAACGGTATAGCTAACACAACCTTGGTGAACGGAACGCAATCGAGGAAACGAGTGTTCAGTTCGACGGGAAGTCCGGGGACGGTCAGTGGCCCGGTCGATGTGGCCGTTCGAGTCGCACGGAGCGGGCGGGTAACTCGTTCGGATGCCGTCGCCTCGCGTGCTTCAACGCGTGTCTCGAAAGGGTTTTTCGGCGCGGCCGGTTCCATACTGACAAATGGGGCTCGAGGACGAAATCGAGGAAATCGAGGACGAAATAGCCAATACGCCCTACAATAAGTCGACGGAGGCCCATATCGGCCGGCTGAAGTCGAAGCTCGCGGAGAAGAAGGAGAAACTCGAGACGCAGCAGTCCGGATCGGGCGGCGGCGGCGGGTATTCCGTCGAGAAGCACGGCGACGCGACGGTCGCGCTGGTGGGGTTCCCGAGCGTCGGCAAGTCGTCGCTGCTGAACTCGCTGACCAACGCCGAGAGCGAAACCGGCTCCTACGAGTTCACGACGCTGGACGTCAACCCGGGGATGCTCAACCACCGCGGCGCGAACATCCAGATGCTCGACGTGCCGGGGCTGATCGAGGGCGCGGCGGCGGGCAAAGGCGGCGGTCAGCAGGTGCTGGCGGTCGTCCGCAACGCCGACCTCATCATCTACATGCTCTCGGTGTTCGAAATCGAGCAGTACGACCGGCTCCAGGAGGAGCTCTACGACATCAACATCCGCGTCGATCAGGAGCCCCCACAGGTCACGGTTCGGCCGAAGATCAAAGACGGCATCAAGATCACCTCGAGCACCGACCAGGACTTAGACGAGGAGACGATCAAGCAGGTCATCCGCGAGCACGGCTACGTCAACGCCGTCGTCAACCTGCAAGAGAACGTCTCCATCGACCGGCTGGTCGACGGGCTGATGGAGAATCGGGAGTACATCCCCTCGATCACCTGCGTCAATAAGGTCGATCTGATCGATCCCGGCTACAAGGAGACGGTCGACGAGGAGTTACGTCAGCGCGACTTAGACCCCGAGGAGGTGACGTTCATCAGCGCCGAGGAGGAGAAGGGCCTCGACGTGCTCAAAGACCGGATCTGGGAGCGACTCGGCCTCATTCGGGTCTACATGGAGAAGCCCGGCCGCGGCATCGACTGGGAGGAGCCGCTCGTGGTCCAGCGGGGAACTACCGTCGGCGAAGCCATCGGGAAACTCGGCGGCGAGATGGAAGAGCGGTTCCGCTTCGCCCGGGTCACCGGCCCCAGCGCGGCCCACGACCAACAGCAGGTCGGGACGGATCACGTCCTCGAGGACGAGGACGTGCTGAAGCTGATTCTGCGGCGGTAGCGCGTTCTCCGGTCTCCGACGTACTACTGCTGTGCCGGGCGTAGTCGGCGTTCACCACCCTTCGTTCGTGATTTGTACTGGAGTGGGAATAGTGCCATTTTAACACAATCTATATTTGACACTGGAGATAAAAAAGGACTACTCACGCGCCTCCGTGGGCTTTCGACACCATAATGATAACTGACAGACAGTATTCGAATCGGAACGGTGAAAAATATCCGGCGGCCCCAAGACTAGGTAGCTATGGTTGATTTCGGGTGGCTCTCGCAGCTGATCGAGTCCGGGGCGCTCTCGCTCGTGCCACCGGTGCTCGCGATCGTCCTCGCGATCGTAACCCGTCGGCCGATGCTCTCCCTGTTTCTGGGCATCTGGTCGGGGGCGATCATCCACACCGAGGGCCTCGGCATCGCACAGACCTTCGACTGGATCGTCAGCGCGATCATCGTCGACGACGGCTTTCACGTTCAGATCCTCCTCTTCACGCTGCTGCTGGGCTCTGGCGTCGCTCTCATCTGGCGGCTCGGCGGCGCGATCGCCGTCCGCCAGTGGGCGACCGAGCGTCTCGAATCCCAGCGGACCGTCGGGCTGGCCACGTGGGGCCTCGGACTACTCATGTTCTTCGACGACTACGCCAACACCGCTATCGTCGGGAGTACGATGCGCGAAATATCCGACGAACTGCGGGTCTCGCGCGAGAAGCTCGCGTACATCGTCGACTCGACGGCCGCGCCCGTCGCGACGCTGGGCATCTCGAGTTGGGTCGCGTTTCAGCTGTCGCTGATCAGCAGCGCCTACGAGGACATGGGCGTCGCGAGCGAGGCACCGAGCGCGTTCGAGACGTTTGCGAGATCGATTCCGTACAACACCTACGCGCTACTGGCGATCGTCATGGTCGGGATCGTCGTCTACACCGGCCGAGACTACGGCGAGATGCTCGACGCCGAACACCGTTCGCGAACGACGGGGGCGGTCAACCGCGAGGGCGCACAGCCGCTCCAGAAGGTCGAGGAAGATCTGGGGGTGCCGATCGACGACCGGCCGATGCTTCGAACGTTCTTCGCGCCCGTCGTCGTCCTGATTGCGGTGACGCTCGGAAGCGCGTTCTGGACCGGGTACCAGTCGTGGCTTTCGAGCCAGGCCGAGGCGGGAGCGCCGACGGCGTTCGGTGCCGCCGCGAATGACGCGGGAATGACGCAAGTTCTCATCGACATCGTCGGCGCGGGCGACTTCGCGACGGCGCTGATCTGGGGCTCGTTCGCCATGGTCGTGACCGCGATCGCAATCGGACTGGCCTACGGCCTATTCGATATCGGCGACGGCGTCGATACCGTCATCGACGGCTTCGGTATCATGCTGACGGCGGTGACGATCCTCGTGCTCGCGTGGACGATCAGCAGCGTCGCGGAGACGCTCGGCACCGGCGAATTCGTTGCGAGCGTCGCCGAACCATACATCACGGCGGAGTTGCTCCCCGTTCTCGTCCTGTTCGTCGCCGCGTTCGTCGCGTTTACCATGGGGTCGTCCTGGGCGACGATGGGACTCGTCACGCCCATCGCCATTCAGGTCGCCTCCGAGTTCGGAACCGGGTTCGAACTGGTTCCGGTCGCCGTCGGTGCCGTCTTCTCCGGCGCGATCTTCGGCGATCACGCCTCGCCGATCTCCGACACGACGGTGCTCTCGGCGACGTTCAGCGGCGCGGACCTGATCGATCACGTTCGAACGCAACTGCCCTACGCGCTGACCGTCTTCGGCGTGGTCGTCTGCTGTTACCTGCTCAACGGCTACCTCGGCGTGCCGCCGATCGTCTTCCTGCCGCTGGGGGTCGTCGCTCTCGTCGGCCTCGTCGTCGGTCTCTCGAGACTCGACGCCGACCGGAAGGGGCTCGAGCCGGTCCAAACGAGCCCGGCCGCCGACCTCGCCGAACGAGACGCCGAGGTCGACGCCGATTCGCCTGAGCGGTCCGGCTAGACCGCCGCCTTCGCCAAATTTTTGGAGGGCGCAGGCGTCCGTTCCCGTATGGACGGAACGCTCGATCACACCATGATCCGCGTCGCTGACCTCGAGGAATCGCTCGAGTGGTACCAGGGCCACTTCGACTACGAGGAGAAGGACCGCTTCGAGGGCGACGATTTCACCATCGTCTACCTCGGGCCGGAAGACATGCACGAGGACGGGGCGATGCTCGAAATTACCCACAACGAAGGCGAGGAACCCGAGGTGGGCGACGCCTGGGGTCACATCGCGGTCCGGGTTCCGGAGGGCGAACTCGAGGACTACTACCAGCAACTGATGGACGAGGGCGTCGAGGACTACCGCGATCCCGAGTCCTGTGGCGGCCGGTATGCGTTCGTTACGGACCCCGACGGCCACGAGATCGAGATCGTCCAGCGTGATCAGGGCGCGCTGTGGTCGCTCGATCACACCATGATCCGCGTCGAGGACGCCGACGAGGCGCTGGGCTTCTGGACGCGCAAGTTCGAGTACGACGAGGTCGGCCGCTGGGAGTCCGACACCTTCGCGAACTACTTCGTCGAGCCCGAAGACGCCGCCGACGAGGCGATGTCCGTCGAACTCACCTACAACTACGACGGCCGCAGCTACGAGATGGGCGACGCCTGGGGCCACTTCTGTATCCGTATCGACGACCTCGAGGAGGACTGGGACCGGCTCATAGAGCGGGAGGCCGCGGACTACCGCGATCCCGAGAGCTGCGATAACATGTACGCGTTCACGAAAGACCAGGACGGCCACGAGATCGAACTCATCGAGCGCGACCTCGAGGCCGACTCACTGTTCCCGTTCTAGAAGGGATTCTCGTTCTTCGCTTGCCCCATCGATCCCCTCGATCGATTCGACGGTACACAGGAGTTGTGGTCAGAAGGAGAACGCGCGTCTCGAGCGGCCTCACTGAGTCAGATGCCCGTGGAGGGCAGCGTCTCCTGCGTGGGAGGATCGTGGTGGTCGGGAACCGCCGCCGTCTGTTCGAACTCATCCAGTCCCTCGAGGGACGCACAGTTATTGTATCGATCGGCGGTGTAGTCGGTGAATTCGCCGGATTCGAACGCGGTCCGGAGCTCCTGACAGTGATCGCGGACGGTCACGTCGGCCTCGTAGCCGAGCACGTCGGCGATCCGATCGAAGGCGACCCGGTAACTTCGGTCGTCCGTCCGATCGTCGTGATACTCGATCTCGGCGTCGGGGAAACAGTCGGAGACGATCGTCGCGAGTTCGTCGATCCGGTAGTTCTGCAGCGTCGATCCGACGTTGAAGACGGTATCCCCGACGTCCTCGATGGGCGCAGTCAGGCAGTCGACGTAGGCGCGTGCGGCATCGTCGACGTGGACGTTCGGCCGATACTGATCGCCGCCGAAGACGGGAACGACGCCCTCGTGGTACGCCTTGGCTGGCAGCACGTTCCCGACCAGATCGAATCGCATTCTGGGCGAGCAACCGTAGACCGTCGCCATCCGGAGGATCGTCGGCGAGAAGTTCCCGTCGGCGAAGGAGCGAAGGACTCGCTCGGACTGAATCTTCAACCGGGCGTACAGCGAGACGGGGTTGAGCGGCGCGTCTTCGGTGCAGTTCCCGTGGTCGGCTTCGGCCCGCCCGTAGACGCTACAGGAGGACGCGAACAGGAAGCGATTGATCTGGTAGTACTTGCACAGCGACGCCACCAGCTGCGTCGAGTGATAGTTGTACTCGAGGGTCTTCCGCGGATCGAGTTCGGAGGCGGGGTCGCCGACGATGCCGCCGAGGTGGATGACGGCGTCGACTCCCGCGACCGCGTCGACGACCGTCTCGACCGATCGAGCGTCGCCCCGGATCACCGAGAATCGGTCGCGCTCGAGGAGGTCGGCGATCCCGGAATCGCCGTATAACAGCGGATCGAGCACGCGGACGTCGAACCCGTCGTCGAGCAGTTGTCGGCAGAGAACGGATCCGAGATACCCCGCACCGCCGACCACGAGGACCGTCTGGACGGCAGTCGGGTCGATTCCCTCATCGTGCGGTCGGTCGTCGTCGGCCACCGCGGTCACGTCGACGCTGCCGTCCCCGTCGACGACCGGGACCACGGTGGAGCCGGTCCGGTCACGTTCCATCGCGAATCCGATCCGGTCCCCCTTCGTTGCAGTGCCGGTCCGATCCCCCTCCGTCGCGTCGGGTCGATCCCCACTCGCCGCGGACCCGTTTCGATCACCCGCAGTCTTCGAACTCAGTCGTCCGCCGATCGGACGACTCGTTTCGTCCGCATCGAGGACGGTCGGATCGTCGTCGACGACGGCCGATAGCGGCGTCTCCAGTGCGACCCCCGAACGAAGTTTCCGTCTGAGACGTTCGGTCGTCGCGGTCCCGACGAGCCGATTCTCCTCGTCGACGACGACGATACCTCCCGATCCGGAGCGATCGATCCGGGCCATCGCTTCGCGGATCGATATCCCTTCGTCTGCTGTGACTGGCCATCTCATGGTTGCGTTATCGACTGCCGTACGTGGTCGGTCAGACACCGACGCCGACACGGCTTGTTCAGTCTACCCTGACGATACCCCTTTGTTATGGACGCGTTTTGGTGGCAGAACGGCCGCCAACGGACACGGTTTCGGTTCGAATCGGCTGGAACGACCGAATCGCTCGAGCGGCGATCGAATTCACTTCGACCGGGCATCTCGAGCCTCGAGACTCGGCGCAGTAGAACGGCCGCGTTCGATGCCCGCGCTGACGCCGGCGACGATCCGATCGACCTCCGCGGGGCGCAACTCGGGATGAATCGGGAGGGAAAGCACGCGACCGGCCACGTCCTCGGTGACGGGCAGCGATGCCGACTCGCCGTCCTCCTCGCTGTAGGCTCGCGTCTGGTGGACGGCGGGTTCCCAGTAGACTTTCGACGCGATCTCTCGCTCGGTCAGGGTGTCGATAACGACCGATCGATCGACGTCCGTCTCGAGCGTGACCGTATACAGCTGATAGACGTGCCGGCCGCGACCGGCGGCCGCGTGCGGTTCGACGTCGGGAACGTCGGCGAGCCCCGTCGACAGGCGGTCGGCCGCACGTCGTCGACCGGCGATGTTAGCCTCCACCTTCTCGAGTTGAGCGCAACCGATGCTCGCGACGAGATCGGACATCCGGACGTTCGTCCCGACGCCGACGTACTCGCCGCTGTCGGCCGACTGGAAGTACTCGTCGGACACGCGACCGTGTGATCGATACCGTTCGACCCGACGGGCGATTCCGTCGTCGTCGGTGACGACAGCACCGCCCTCTCCCGTCGGAAGGATCTTGTTCTGACAGAAGCTCAACGCCGCGGACTCCCCGAACGTTCCCAGGAGTGTGCCCTCGTAATCGGCCCCGAACGACTCGGCCGCGTCCTCGATCAGCGGGATATCGGCGTCTGCGGCCAGCTCGGTGAGCGCGTCGATTTCACAGGCGGCACCGTAGGGGTGGACGGGGACGATCGCGGCCGTGTCGTCGGAAATCGCGTCGGCGACGGCGTCCGGGTCGAGCCCGTAGGCCGCGGGCTGGATGTCCGCGAACACCGGGCG
>NZ_JAQIVI010000386.1 GCF_028618695.1 Natrinema soli
GGTCCTCGTCCGCGCCGCGCTCGCGGGCGCGTTCGATCCAGGGTTCGAGGTCGTCGTCGGTGACGGCCATCCGATCGGCGGGGTCGTAGGCGTCGGGGCCGACGGCCAGTTCGTCGACGCCGATGGCCCGAATTTCCTCGACGAGCCGTGCCGTGGTGAGGAATTCGCGCCACGCGGGCTCGGGGTGGCGGTGGAAGCTACGCCGAAGGCTGACGAGACGGTCCCGTATCGGCTCGGTCATGAGAGTCACTGACGCGTCCCAGTGACTTAATTATACACAATCAGTGTTTACGACGGATACACAAAAAGGATAAGAGATCGCGTGACAATGGTAGGGCAACACGGAACTCTCCATGAACACGGATCCAGACATCGTCGTTCTCCGAGAGGGAACGGAAGGGCTGTCGATGGCGTCGTACGCCGAAACCTTGCGGGAGCGGCTGCCCGATCGCACCGTCGCGCTCGCGCGAACGCCGAAAAAGGAACGCGAACTCGTTCCGCAGGCGCGGGTCGTGACCGGTATCACGATCGAGAACGATCTCCTCGAGCGGGCCGACCGGCTCGAGCTGTTCGCGTGTACCTTCGCCGGCACCGACCACCTGCCGATGGACGCGCTGGCCGACCACGGCGTCGCCGTGACGAACGCGGGCGGCATCCACGCGCCCGGCATCGCCGAGCAGTCGATCGGCAACATGCTCGTCTTCGCGCGCCGACTCCACGAAGGCTGGCGACGGAAGGAAAACGACGAGTGGCGGCACTTCCAGTCCCACGAGTTCACCGACAGCACCGTCACGATCGTCGGCCTCGGCTCGATCGGCCAGGCGATTGTCCAGCGCCTCGAGGGGTTCGAGGTCGAGACGATCGGGATCCGTTACACGCCCTCGAAGGGCGGGCCGACCGACGAGGTGCTGGGTTTCGACGAGGCCGATATCCACGAGGCGTTCTCCCGGAGCGACTACGTCGTCCTCGCGTGCCCGCTCAACGACCTGACCCGCGGGCTGGTGGGCGAAGACGAACTCGCCACGCTCCCGCCGAACGCGGTGGTCGTCAACGCCGCCCGCG
>NZ_JAQIVI010000387.1 GCF_028618695.1 Natrinema soli
GCACCGCTGCGAGTGCCGCCGTGTCCACATCACCGGTCGCGACGATGGCGGTTCGGTCGCCGCCGCAGGCACCGAAAGCCGTGCCGCCGACAGTGACGAGCGCGTCGTCTCCATCGGTCGAGGTCCCGCGTTCGTCCCCGCTCTCGAGCGGCCCGATCCCGCTCTCCATTCGGACGCGGACGTCTCGCGACTCGGTCTCGTAGGCCGGCAACTCCTCGGCGTACCGACGGAGTGCCGTCGCGATGGCGTCGATCTCACCGTCGACATCGAGATAACGGGCGGCGGCGGTGTAGTTGACGACGCCGGCTCGCAGGGCGGTCCGGAGGAACGGGTGGCGGTCGACCGCCCGCCGCGTCTCGGCTGCCAGTGACATATCGGAGACGGCGTCTCGAGTCGACATAAAGTCGCCGTCATCTCGGCCCGCGCGGGCCGGTGCGCTCTCGGTTCGGCCGGCTCGAGGACAGTCGTACCGGCTCGAGGACGGGGCGCGTGAACCGGTTCGCCCGACAGTATATATCTCTCCAGTTGCTTGGTGCAACTATGAGTGAGTCCGAGACGGAGCAATCCCCCGAGGACGCCGTTCGCGAAGACGTATCGCTGTTCCTCCGCCGGAACTTTCCCCAGATCGAGATGCACGGCGGCGATTCGTCGATCACCGACGTCGACCTGGACGAGCGCCGCGTCTCGATCAACCTCAGCGGCGCGTGCAGCGGCTGCGGGGTCAGTCCGATGACGACGCAGGCGATTCAGCAGCGTCTCCCGGCCGAAATAGACGGAATCGACCACGTCTCCGTGAGTACCGGGCTCGACGGACTGGCCGAGCAGGGCTCCTCGGGTCGCGACGTCCCGCCCGATACCCCGTTCTGAGTCCGGGCGAGCAGTCCGCCGCCTTCGAACGGGACTACGTCACGTCTCACTGGCCGCGACCGGGGCGCTTTTGCCTCGAGCGCGTTTTTCTCCCACTATGAATCCAGCTGCCGTCGAGGAACTCATCGAATCGAATCTCGAGGATTGCGAGGCGACGGTCTCCCACGCGCGTGACGAACACGACGAGGACCACCTCGCCGCGACGGTCGTCTCCCCCGTCTTCGATGGGCTGCCGCTCGTCCAGCAACACCAGCAAGTGTACGACGCGCTCGGCGACCACATGACGACCGACATCCACGCCCTCGAGCTATCGACGTACACCCCCGAGGAGTACGCTGATCTCGAGGCCGAGTAGCGGGACGTCCGTCACCGCGGTCGCCGTCGCACCCCGACAGTCGGATACTGGTTCGACTGCATCCGGACTGTGCCGCCAAACGCCGGCGACGTGTTCGTGCGATCGTGCACTCGTTTCACGCCGCGAAGCCGATTCACGGTCCGTATTCGGACGCGAGGAACGAAATCATGAGGCACTATGCATACTTTTCTGGACAATTATTTGGCTCTCTGCCCGGTATAGTGAGGTAATGTCATCGAAGTCGAGAAGAGCGAACGAACCTGCCACGACCGGTGGCCAGAACGTCGCGGATGCGCTCCCGAACGAGAGGGGGAAATTCGATCGCGTCCTGGTCGCGATCAACGGCGAGACGGACGATGCGGTCGGTTCGGTCGCGGTCTCGGAAGCGGTCCGTCACGACGCGCGAGTCGACGCGCTGTCGGTCGTTCGAATGAACGCATCGGTCGACCGGTGGGACGTGGTCGTAGAGAGACGCGAGGCGAGCGCCGAAGCGGCCCTGGATGCGATCGGCGACGCGGCCACCGAAACCGACGTTTCGGTCGCAAAGCGGCTCCGGTACGGCGATCCGGCCGATGAGATCGTTCGCTACGCGAGCCACAACGATATCGATCTCATCGTGCTGGGCGAACCGACTCGAACCGGCCTCCGTCGATACCTCTCCTCGACGAGCGTCACCGAACGAGTCCGCCGATCGGCGTCCGTGCCCGTGCTCACGGTCCCCAGCGGGAACTGACCGCTACCACTGTCGACCGATTATCTTGTTGACTAATTATCTCCTCGAGCGTCCGTCGGAACCGTAGTTTTATCCACCAGTCTTGACACGTTATACGTATGGAGTCCCTCCACCCCCGCATCAGGTTACTCTGGATCGCCCGTGGGGCGATCGTCGCGATCGTCCTCGGCGGGATCCTCTTCGGCCTCGATCAGTGGCAGTTCAGCGTTCCACTGGCGGCAATCGCCGGCGTCGTCGCGATCGGACTCGTCCTGGGAACCGTCTACGCCGTCCGCCTGTATCAGCTCTGGCGGTTCGAGCTGCAGGACGACGCCCTCTACCTCGAGCGCGGCGTCGTCACGTTCGTCGAGACGGCCGTTCCCTTCGTCCGCGTCCAGCACGTCGACACCCAGTTCGGCCCCGTCGAGCGGGTGCTCGGCCTCTCGAGCGTCGTGGTCTACACGGCCGGCTCCCGGAACGCGGACGTCCGGATCCCGGGGCTGACCCCCGATCGCGCGCGGAGTCTCCAGGACACCCTCCGCGAACTGGCCGTCGAGAGCGAGGCCGAGGACGCCGTCTGACATGAATCGCTTACATCCGCTCAGTGCGGTGACGCTGGCGCTCCAGCGCGGGCTGACCGGGTTCTCGATTCCGGTCCTCCTCATGGGTCTCGGTTCCGGCCTGCTCGGCATCGACAGCGACGCGCTGTTGGTGCTGGTCCCGATCGGCCTCGTCGCCGGCGTCGGCTACGGGATCGCGTACTACTATCGGTTCGCCTACGAAGCGACGCCGGACACCTTCGACGTCACCGCGGGCGTTCTCTCCCGCCGGTCCCGAGAGATACCGTACCGCCGTATTCAGAACGTCGACGTCTCACAGAGCGTGTTCCAACGCGTTCTCGGACTCGCCGTCGTCTCGATCGAGACCGCCGGCGGCGGCGACACGGAGGCGACGCTGAACTACGTCAGCGAGGGCGAAGCCGAGCGCCTTCGTGCCGAAATCCGCCGACTGACGGGCGGTACGGACGCCGAAGCGGACACTGACGAGCGCGCGGCCCCGACCGACGGCGACGATTCGGCTACCGATGTCGGCGAGAGGGTACAGCAAACGCCCTCTCGAGACGAGGGGAAACCGACCCTCCTGTTCGACCTCGAGTTCCGCGAGCTCCTGCTCTACGCGCTGACCTCGTTCCGGTGGGGCGCGGCGGTCTTTCCGATCGCACTGCTGTTCTTCCTGGGCGGTGCCGATTCCGGTTCGGGCCTCATCCCCGCGTTCGTTCTCGACATCGCCCGCCCCTTCGGGGGTCCGGAGGCACTCGACGGAGCCGGCGTCGGGCCGCTCCTCGTCTTGATCGGACTCTCCCTCATCCAGTGGTCGGTCGCCACGTACGTCTCGAGCGCGATCTACACGGTCGCGAACTACTACGGGTTCCGCCTCGGGCGGGCCGGGGACGACTTCGTCTACGAGCGCGGGCTGATCCAGCGCTACAGCGGCTCGATCCCCGTCGAGAAGGTCCAGTCGGTCACCGTCACCGAGAACCCGCTCCAGCGGCTAGTCGGCTACGCCGGCCTCTGGGTCGAAACCGCGGGCTACGGCCCCGATAGCGGCGCCGGGAGCCAGTCGGCCGTCCCCCTGGCCGGGACCGATCGCGTCTACCGGTTCGCCGAGAGCCTCACCGGCATCGAATCCCCTCGATTCCGATCTCCGCCGACGCTGGCCCGCCGGCGCTATCTCGTCCGGTACGCCATCGTCGCGGCCGCCGTCGTTACCGCGGCGTTCGGGCTCGCGCAGGTCACCGACCTCGAGCGCTGGTATCTCGCTGCGGTCGTCTTCGCCGCAGTGCCACCTGCGGCCCACCTGAAGTACGTCAATCTGGGCTACTTCGTCGGCGAGGACCATCTCGTAATTCGGTGCGGCTTCTGGAAGCGCCGGACGACCGTCATTCCCTACTACCGCATTCAGACGGTCTCGACGCAGCGGTCGATCTTCCAGCGCCGGCTCGAACTGGCGTCGCTGGCCGTCGACACCGCCAGCTCGCGCACGTTCGCCTGGGGAACGCCGACGATCGACGATATCGCCCTCGAGGACGCGCGTGCGGTTCACGAAACCAGTCGAGAGCATCTGCAGGTGGCCCTGCGCGAACGTGCTCGAGACGACGTCGGGCTATCGGTGGATTTTACCTGACCGGCGGAGTCAAGCGGTCTGGAATCCGGTTCGACGCTCGGCGGTGTCTGACCGCAACAGACCACGTCGCTTTTGCCCCGACCGTTCCACTCGCTCCGTATGGATCCAGAGGGCATCGGTCGGCCGATCGAGGACCAGCAGCAGGGAGGCATGATCGCCGATGCGCTTCGGTACCCAGTTAGTGATGTGCTCGGGCGGACAGCGTTGCTCAGAAGTAGCGTCTGCGTCGTTGCGATCGCGGTCGGGTTGCGGTACGCGGCGGCGTTCTCGCCGACGATGGTCGCGCTCATCCCCGCACTCGTCTCGTTTCTCGGCATCGTCGTCCTCTTGGGAACGACGGCGTTCGTACTCGGGGTTGCCGAGCAGCGATCGCAGCCGTCCATACGGGCGGTCGTCCGACCCGGCCTCGAGGCGTTCGCGTTGTCGATCGTGTTCCTCGTCCCGTCGGTCATCCTGCTGGCACGGTCGCTGACCGTGACGCCGGCGGCGCTCGCACTCGAGAACGGTACAGGACTGTTTTCGCTCGTCTCGTCGACCGCATCGCTGTTCTTCTTCGTCGCGTGTACGTACGTCTACCCGGCCGCGGTAGCCGCGAACGTCTCGACCGGACGGCTCCGAACGGCTGTCGAGGCCGACACGTTACTCCCCGTGTTGACCGCCCCGACGTACTTCCTCCGGTGGATCGCCGGGTTTTCGGCCGTCGTTCTCGCGGTGTGGCTCGCCGTCACGTCCATTCGTCGCGGCGACGCGCCGGGGGTAATCGCCGCCGCGGCCGCCGCCTACCTTCTCGTCGCGAGTGCCCGTATCGTCGGCGTCGGCTACGCTCGAGCGGCGAGCAGTGACACGAAGTCGTAGCCACGCGACGGCAGTCGACCGGAACTCGCGACGGAAGAAAGAAACAGCACTGCGAACCGTCCGACAACCGTGGGACCCGGTCCCGATCCTCGCCGATCAGACGTTCGGCACTCGCGGCTCGTTGCTCTCGACGCGGCGGTTGTGGAGTGCCTCGTTGGTTTTCGCATCGAAGACGTGAATCGCGTCCTCGGGAATGTGAACGATCACGCGTTCGCCGGCGTCGATCCGACTCATCCCGTCGATCGTCGCGATGGCCGTCTCGTTCCCGTCGTCACCGAGTTCGAGATAGACGATATTCTCGTCACCGGTCGGTTCGACGACGCTGACCGTCGCAGGGATGGTGTGGCCGTCCGCTCGCCGATTCTCACCCTCGCTGCGTTCGATACTGATGTCCTCCGGACGCACACCGAGGACGAGGTCGCTTCGATCGCCGATCGCTGTCGAAATGTCGTCAGAGACGGTGTAATTGAGGATATCGCCGTCGAGGACGGTCCCGTCGTCATCTGCGTCGCGGCGCGTCACGTCGAAGAAGTTCATCGCCGGTTCGCCGATGAAGTCCGCGACGAACACGTTCGCGGGCTCGTGGTAGCACTCGAGCGGCGTCCCGACCTGCTGCAGTTCGCCGTCGTTGAGGATGGCGATTCGGTCGCCCATCGTCATCGCTTCCGTCTGATCGTGGGTCACGTAGACCGTCGTCGTCTCGAGTTGCTCCTGCAGTTGCTGGAGCTCGGTCCGCATCTGCGCGCGGAGCTTGGCGTCGAGGTTCGACAGCGGCTCGTCCATCAGGAACACGGCGGGCTCCCGAACGATCGCGCGACCGAGCGCGACCCGCTGTTGCTGGCCGCCCGAGAGCTCCTCGGGTTTCCGGTCCAGCAGGGGATCGATCCCCATCATTTCGGCGGTCTCTTCGACTCGCGTGGCGATTTCGTCGCCCGGGAGGTCGGTGGACTCCTCGAGTCCGAACGCCATGTTCTCCCGAACGGTCATGTGCGGATACAGCGCGTAGGACTGGAACACCATCGCGATGTTCCGTTCTTTCGCCGGCAGGTCGTTGATCACTCGGTCGTCGAGGCGAATATCGCCGTCCGAAATCGTCTCGAGGCCCGCGATCATCCGCAGTGTCGTCGACTTGCCACAGCCCGAGGGGCCGACGAGAACGAGGAACTCCCCGTCCTCGATGTCGAGCGATACATCGTTGACGGCAACGATCTCGTTGCCGTCGTTTTCCGTGAATACTTTTCGTACGTCGTCGAGTTGGGTTTCTGCCATCGTCAGATCCTCCGTTTCCGTACCAGTAGTCGTCGGTCGGTCATGTCTGTACCCCTTCCGCGAACTTGTCGGCGAACAGTACGTAGACGAGCAGCGTTGGGAGTGCCGTGATGAACGCGCCCGCCATTCGGAGCGGGTAGTCCGTTCCCTCGAGCGACTGGCCGAGCCCTGACAGGATAAGGGTCGCGGATGCGGCCGGATTGTTGATGCTCCCGATGATCGTCAGCGAGAACAGGAACTCGTTCCAGATCTGCGTGAACTGGAAGATGAACACGACCGCGAACATCGGTATCGACAGCGGCAGAACGATCCGCCGGTAGACCCGCCAGACCGACGCGCCGTCGAGCCTCGCGGCCTCGATCATCTCGTCGGACATCGTCTTGTACTGCGAGCGGAACAGCAGCGTCACGATCGGAATCCCGTACGCCGTATGCGTGATGATCAGTTCGAGGATCGTCGCGTAGTGTGGCTCGAGCAGCGGGAGGCCCCACAGGAACGAGAGTCGCGCGCCCAGTTGCATGTACTGACTCCAGAACTGGAAGAGCGGGACGATCACTGCCTGGTACGGGACGAAAATGCCCGCGATGAACAGCGCCAGCACGGCGATCTGACCGCGCCAGTCGACGAGCGTCAGTCCGTACGCGGCCATGCTGCCGAGGATCGCACACAGGATCGTCGAGGGGATGGTGAACAGCATGCTGTTGACCATCCCGGGTGCGAGGAAATCGAACGCGACCTGCCACTTCTCGAACGTAATCCCGGTCGCAGAGAGGGGCGGAAGGAACGGGAAGGTCTCTTGGAGTGCGGTCGACGTTTTGATCGACGTCACGAGTCCGGACTCGATCGGGATCAGGTAGAACCCGACGAGACCGATCAGCGTCGCGTACAGTCCCACGCGGCTAATCGAAATCCCACTGGTCTCGTGCTCCGTCGCCGTCGCCTCCTCGGTGGTAACTGTCTTTTCGCTCATAGGTTCCCTCGCTTGTATTGGTTGTACAGATACGGCGCGATGACCGCCAGCGACACGGCGAACAACATGATCGCGATCGACGACCCGTACGCCCACTCGGATCGGCCGAACGACTCGCGGACCATCTTGGTCGCCAGGATGTCGGCCCCGCGCCGGGGTCGGTAGCCGTCGAAGGTCGCGTACAGGAAGTCGAAGGCCTTCAGCGCGAACAGCACTAACACGACGGACGCGCTGACCGTCGCCGGCCGTAACTGCGGAACGATTACGCGCCAATACATCCGAACCGTGCTCGCACCGTCGACTCGTGCGGCCTCGTACTGGTCGTTCGGGATCGATCGGAGCGCGGCGAGGTAGATGATCATCGTGTACCCGCTGAACTGCCAGACGAGCGCGAAGATCACCGCCCCCAACACGAGACGAGGACTCCCCAGCCAGTTGTAGGGCCCGAGGCCGAAGATGCCGATGAACTGGTTGACGATGCCGTTGTTCACGTTGTACATCCACCGCCAGAACTGGGCCGTGACGATGAACGAGAGGGCGAACGGGAGGAGATAGATCGTCCGAAACGACCTATTGAATCGGATCTCGCGATCGAGCAGCAGCGCTAACAGGAGACCGACGATCAGACAGATGATCGTAAATCCAATGAGTAGAACGAACGTGTTCCGCGTCGCTGCCCACATTCCCGGATCGTCCAACATCGCCCAGTAGTTCTGCAGACTCAGGTTGCTGTAGTCCGGATCTCCGAATCCCGAGTACTCCGTCAGCGAGAGCAGGAGGTTCCAGCCGATCGCGGCGTAGACGAAAAACCCCATCAACAGGAACGGCGGCAGCCAGAACGGCGACGACTGCACGATGTCGCTGTCGAGCCAGCGTCGGAGCGTCGAGCGCTCCTCGGCAGTCCCCCCGTCCGTCCTGACGCGTCGCTTACGCCGGACGCTACGCAGTAATTCGAAAAAACGTTTCATAGTCTTGGAACGAGTTAGACGGCGTCCATGAACCCGCTCGTCGCACCGTCGACATTGTAGGGGTCCGCGAAGTTGTTGTTGAGGACTTCCTCGAGATCGGACTGGGTGTTCGTGTCCACGGCGAGTCCGTGTGCGAGCGTCGGCGGCTTCTCCGAGGCGTTGTCGAAGTCGTCGATCGTGTCCGTGAGATACTCATTGAACTCGTCGGTAGACACGTCCGACAGCGTCGGGATCGATCCCTTGTACTGGTTGAACGCGACCTGCGCCGTTTCGGACCCGACGAACTGCAACCAGGTCGCGGTATCGTCGGGCGTCGGATTATCATTCGGGTAGATGAAAGAGTCGATGTGGAGGGTGTAGTAGTCCTCCGTCCCGGGGTATCGGATCGCGTCCCAGTCGGTGCCGTACTCGATATTCTGGTCTCCCGAGATGTACGCGCCGGCGGCCCAGTTCCCCTGATGGATGAACGCGGCGTCGCCGCTCATGATGTCCCGGTTGACTTCGGTGAAGTCGACGGAGGTTGCGTCGTTGTTGATGTAGCCGAGGATCTGCTCGAGTTTCTCGAACGTGTCGCGGACGGCGGCCTCGTCGCCGTCGCCCTCGATGAAGTTCATGTAGGCCTCGTAGCCGTGTTCGCCGAGCATCGTCTGCGCCCACGTCTGGAGGATACACCACGTCGCGAGCGAGAACGCGAACGGCGTCGCGTCGGTCTCCGACTCCACGGCGTCCAGCGCGTTGATCAGTGCGTCGGCGCTGTCGATCGAACTCGGATCGACGCCGGCGCTCTCGAGGACCCCGACGTTGTAGAAGAGATCGTTCAGGCGATGGGAACCGAGCGGGACCGCCGAGAAACCGCCGTTGTTCTGGCAGAGTTCGACCGCTTCCTCGACGTGGGCCTCCTTCAGGTCGGCCTCGTCCCAGACCTCCGACTCGATGTCGCCGACGGCGTCCCCGTACTGCTCTAAGTTCGCACCGGGCCAGCCGGCGAACGAACTCGGCGTATCGCCGCCCTGGAGACGGTTGGAAACCGTCTGGTCGAGCGTCGTGTTTCCACCGCCACCGATCGGATTCTCGTCGTAGTCGACGTCCGAGTGCTCGTCCTCGAACGCCTCGAAGAGCGCGTCAGCGGCCTCTTTCCCGTCGCCGCCGGTCCATCCGTGGAGGACCTCGAGTGTATCGCTGCCACCGCCTGTACATCCTGCGAGACCAGCGAGCCCCGCTGCACCTGCCCCTTTCAGCACCGTTCTCCGTGGTACCTTGTTAGCGTCAGTCACTGCGAATCACACATGAT
Organism: Natrinema soli; assembly: GCF_028618695.1. Next base: position 9,472 of record NZ_JAQIVI010000387.1, read on the forward strand.
AGATTGTATGGGTCCTACTTAATAGTTTTCAAAATTAATTATGTTCTGAGTGAATGGTTTAATTTGATAGGAGTTGGCCGGATGCCCACTGGAATATCGGCACGGTGCACGTCAGTACGGTTACGCGGGCCTGCGTCGGGACCCAGAATCAGACCGGTGGATTTTACGCACCCGGCCGTCAACGCACCGCACATGAGCGAGGATTACAGAGTCGAACGCGACAGTCTCGGCGAAATGCAGGTGCCCGCGGACGCCTACTGGGGCGCACAGACCCAGCGCGCGATTCAGAACTTCCCCATCTCGGGGATCACGTTCAGTCGACGATTCGTCCGCGGGCTCGGTGTCGTCAAGAAGGCCGCCGCACAGGCCAACCGCGATCTCGGCCTGATCGACGACGACGTCGCCGAGGCGATCATCGAGGCCGCCGACGAGGTCATCGCCGGCGAACACGACGACCAGTTCCCGGTCGACATCTTCCAGACCGGCTCCGGGACCTCCTCGAACATGAACGCGAACGAGGTCATCGCCAACCGCGCCGCCGAACTCATGGGCAGCGAGATCGGCGACCGCGTCGTCCACCCCAACGACCACGTCAACTACGGCCAGTCGAGCAACGACGTCATTCCGACCGCGATGCACGTCGCCTCCCTCGAGGCCGTCGAGAAAGACGTCATCCCGGCGCTCGACACCCTCCGCGAGGCGCTCGAGGAGAAGGAAGAAGCGTTCGACGACGTGGTCAAGACGGGGCGAACCCACTTGCAGGACGCGACGCCGGTCACGCTGGGCCAGGAGTTCGGCGGCTACCGGACGCAGATCGCGAAGGGCTTGGCGCGCGTCGACGGCGTTCGCGACCACCTCGGCG
>NZ_JAQIVI010000388.1 GCF_028618695.1 Natrinema soli
CGGGGCGTTCGATCGGGTACTCGCCTACGCCCGTGAGCGCTCCCGCCTCGAGGACCTCGAGGTACAGGTCGAGCGCGGTGACCCGATCAGATTCCCGCCCTCGGCGACGCCGCCATCGACCGACGCCGTGATCCCGTCGCTCGAGGCCGTCCTCGAGCGATTTCGCGAGCAGTTACGAAAGCGAAACGCGCTCACGGGCCGGACCTGTCACGTCCTCCTGCGCTGGTCGCCGCTGAATTACCGCGTCGGCTACGGCGGGACGCTGGCACCGAACTCGATCACCGGCGTAATCGACGGTGGCGACAGCGGTGACGCCCAGACGGTCGCGAACGTCGGCGCGACCGAGGTCTGGGACTCGCGGCCCGTGACGCGAAACATGGCGATCCACGAGACGCTCCACACGTTTCTTCCGGACGACATCGTCGAGGCGATCGGCGACGCGTCCTGCGATCACGAGCTCGGAACGGCCGTCCGGACGGACGAGGACACGCTCGAGGTGTCGCCGATCGCGACCGCCTACGCCGGCCCGGACCGGATCGGCGGCGGTACCCGCTTTCACGGCACCGGCTGCTGTGACCGGGACCGATTCTATCGCCACGACGGCAACGTCGGCATCGAAAACTGGACCTACACGACCGAACTCAGCGAGGCCACCTGCGAGGGCGTGACGCGCTTTCTCGAGCGGCGGCTCGATTCCTCCCGCGCCTCTCGTTGAGGGGTCGTCGCGGCGGGTTCGGTGGCGATTCGCGGTGATCGATCGTCTCGCGAGCGGCTCGCCGTGATCAGTTCGGGATCGTCGTGTCCGGGATATCCCTGCAAGATGGACAAGATTTTAAGCCGCCGCGGGCTACGTCCGGCTACTATGGGTAAGAAATCGAAGGGCAAGAAGAAGCGACTTGCCAAACTCGAGAACCAGAACAGCCGCGTGCCGGCCTGGGTTATGATGAAGACGGACATGGACGTCCAGCGCAACCCGAAGCGACGCAACTGGCGGCGTAACGACACCGACGAATAACGATGAGTGCAACTGATTTCGAGGAACGCGTCGTCACCGTTCCGCTGCGCGACGTCAAGAAGGGGGCCAACCACGAGGCCGCCGACTACGCGATGCGACTCATCCGCGAACACCTCGCGAAACACTTCGCGGTCGACGAGGACGCCATCCGACTGGACCCCTCGATCAACGAGACGATCTGGTCGAACGGCCGCTCCAACCCGCCGCGAAAGCTGCGCGTCCGCGCAGCCCGCTTCGACGAAGAGGGTGACGCCGTCGTCGAAGCCGAGGTCGCCGACTAAACTTGCAACGTCTCGCCTTCGCCGGGTCGGCGTACGTCGGTGTCTTCGCCCGTGCGACCGACTCGTGCGTGCTCGTTCGCCCCGACATCGACGACGACGTCATCGACGACCTGACCGACGAACTCGAGGTGCCCGCCGTCCGGACGACCGTCGGCGGCTCCTCGACGGTCGGTGCGTTAGCGACCGGTAACGAAAACGGCCTCCTCGTGAGTTCGCGCGTTCTCGAGTACGAACGCGAGACGCTCGAGGAGGAGATCGACCTGCCCGTCGCTGAACTCCCGGGCAGTATCAACGCCGCCGGCAACGTCGTCCTCGCGAACGACTACGGGGCCTACGTCCATCCGGACCTGCCCCGCGAGGCGGTTCAAATCGTCAGAGACACGCTCGAGGTGCCCGTCGAACGCGGCGATCTCGCGGGCGTTCGGACCGTCGGCACGGCCGGGGTGGCGAACGACACCGGCGTGCTCTGTCATCCGAAGGCGACCGACGAGGAACTCGATCGCCTCGAGGCGGCCCTGGACGTCCGGGCCGACGTCGGGACGATCAACTACGGCGCGCCGCTGGTCGGTTCCGGCCTGATCGCCAACGAATCCGGCTACGTCATCGGTGAGGACACGACCGGCCCCGAACTGGGCCGGATCGAGGACGCCCTGGGCTATCTCGACTGACGGTCTCGCTCCGCGTTCCGTTCCTATCGGCGTTCGAACCGATGTAACACGATCTCGCTGTCGTCGTCCCACTCGAAGTTCTCGTGGGCGCGCTCGAGCAGGCGCTCGTACCCCTCGAGATCTTCCATTCCTTCTGCCTGGGCGTCCTCGTCGGTCAGATCGCCGAGCGTGCGTTCGCGGACCGCAGTCACGTCGAAGGTCATTCCGTCGATCGTGAACGTGTCCCCTTCCTCGGCGTACCGGTGACCGCGGTGGATCTGGGTGACCTCGCCCTCGAGCGCCTGACGCTGCATTCGATCGCTGGGTAACAGGTCGTCGGGATCGCGTTCGCTCATGTGTCCCGATTGGACTCCGCTCGGTAAAATCGTTGACCCGTCGCTCGTCGGCCAAGCAACGGCTGCGTCCCGTCTCTCGTCCCGTTCTGCTGGTTTCGGCGGTCCGGACTGGAAGGGAAGATTCTTCCGACTCCCTGCCGGATGGTGATGTATGAGTCAATTTACGGTCAGTGGTCGGTTCAAGAGCCGCGACGGCTTCGCGGAGTTCGAGACGACCATCGACGCCGAGAACGAGAACGTCGCCCGCGAACACACTCTCTCCCAGTTCGGGAGTCAACACGGGCTCAAGCGTAGCGAAATCGAACTCGACGAGGTGTCCGAACAATGAGCCAGCAGCAACTCCAGCAGCTGTCCCAGGAACTTCAGGAGATCGACGAACAGATCGAGGCCCTTCAGGCGAACATCGAGGCCGTCCAGCAGGAGAAGACCGAGGTCGACGAGGCTATCGAGGCCATCGAGACGCTCGAGACCGACTCGACCGTACAGATGCCCCTCGGCGGCGGCGCGTACCTCCGAACGACGATCGAGAACATCGACGAAGTGATCGTCGAACTCGGTGCCGACTACGCCGCGGAGTTCGAGGAGGACGACGCCGTCGACGCCCTCGAGAACAAGAAAGACCACCTCGACGACCAGATCGAGGAGCTCAACGAGGAGCTCGCCGAACTCGAGACCGAGAGCAGCGAACTCGAGCAGCAGGCCCAGCAGCTCCAGCAGCAGGCGATGCAACAGCAGATGCAGGGGATGGGCCAGGGCCAGCCCGACGAGTAACGCGCCGTAGGGACTTTCATTACCCATGTTCGACAACCTGAAGGACAAGCTCGGGAGCTTCCGCGAAGACGCCGAAGAAGCCGCCGAGGAGAACGTCGAGGCGGTCGACGAGGAGACCGTCGACGAAGAGAACCCCGAGGAGGTCGACGCCGGCGCGGCGTCGGCGGAATCGACGGATCCGGCGGCAGCGGAAGCTACCGAAACCACCCCGGAGACGACCGAGCCGTCGACGACGGCGGCGACCGAGCCCGAGTCGGCGGCCATCGAACCGGA
>NZ_JAQIVI010000389.1 GCF_028618695.1 Natrinema soli
GGCCGCGTCGTTCCCCTCCCCGAGTACGCGCAGCCGGCGACGCCGCAGCTCAACCTCCGGACGGTGGTCCCACACGACACCGAGCGCACCGCGGACGGTCCGCTGCCACGCTGCAAGCTCGCGATTCCTGTCCAGACGACGAACGTCGTTCGAACGCTGTCGCCAAACGCCGTGGCGAACGGCCCGCAGGTGACCGACATCGTGCGAACGATCGAGGAGCGGGAATCGCTCGAGACGCTGGGGCTGCTGACCGAACCCGCGGCGACGTGCTACTACCCGCCCGGCGGCCCTCACTCGAGAGGCGAGGGATACGACGACGCTCGCCACCTCTCGGGACTGCTGCGGACGCCGCCGGCAACCCACTCGTTCGTGACGGACGATACCGTTCCAGTGGTGGCCTCGAGCCTCGTCGCCGACTCGCCGGCCAGCGGACGGCCGCTCGTCTGCGACCTGATCGATCGGTACGGAGCGAACCGGGAGGAGACGAGCACCGCGGACGCGGCGCTCGCGTTCCTCGAGCGGTACGCGAGCGTCGTCGTCCCCGAACAGCTCCTGGTGCTCTGTACGTACGGGATCGCTCTCGAAAGCCACCTCCAGAACAGTCTGATCGTCTTCGACCGCGAAGCCGCCCGTCCGGAAGCGACCCTGGTGCGCGATCTCGGCGGGATTCGGGTCCACGGCGGTCGCCTTGCGGAACACGGACTCTCCCTCGAGCTGTATCCGGAATCGGACGTGGACACCGACAGTGAGGCCGATCTCCACCGGAAGCTGTACTACGCCCTCTTCCAGAACCACCTCGCGGAACTCGTCGCGACGATCTGCGACGAACTCGGCGTCGACGAACGGACCTGCTGGGAACGGATCCGCGAGCAGTGCGAACGGGCCTTCGAGCGGATTCGAGCCGCGGATGCGGTTCCCGAGGCCCGGATCCGACGCGACGAGCGGGCGCTGTTCGCGGAGCCGACGGTCCACAAGGCGCTGACAGCGATGCGGCTGCGGGGCAAGCGCCACGAGTACGTGACGAGCGAGGTGTCGAACCCCCTCTCTCCGGACGGACGGCAGCGAATCGATTTCCCCGATGGGACGTAGTGGGCCTCACCGTTCTCCGTTCGGCCCGAGCGGGCTACGGGCTCGTTCGGAAGGGCGATTGACGCGGAGGGTGTCGCCAGTGAACTGACCAACTGCCTGAGGCGTTCGGCGAGGGGGTGGCAGTCGCGGAAGACCGAGCCGCCAGCGGGAGGGAGAGGAGCGATCGACCGCATCTTTTTGCCCACCGCCCGAGTCGGTTTCATCGATGGAGGTCGCCATCCTCACCGTCGGTGACGAGGTGCTCGCCGGAGACATCCCGAATACCAACGCGCGCTGGCTCGCGACTCGCCTGAACGACAACGGTGCGACCGTCGATCGAATTCTGACGATTCCCGACGATCGCGACCGCATCGCGGCGACGCTTCGAAAGTGGACGAACGCCGTCGATGCGACGATCGTGACCGGCGGCCTCGGCGGCACCCACGACGACGTCACCGCCGACGCGCTCGCGGACGCGATCGACGACCGCGTCGCTGACCTCGTCGTGCGCCTCGTGGCCCCACCA
>NZ_JAQIVI010000039.1 GCF_028618695.1 Natrinema soli
TCCTGGGTATCGAGCCGGTCAAGGAACGCTCTGCGTGGGAACCAGAAGATGCGCCAGCCGATTCAAGGGCGGATGTGGTTGACGTACTGCTGGACACAGCCCAGCAGTACGTCGATCTCGACGAAGTGCTCCTAGACCGGGGATTCTACAGTAACGAGGTGTATGCAACGATTCACGACCGCGGGCTTGTGTACATGACGCCAGTGCCGAAGTACGAAGACGATTACGAGGCGATCGGGAAAATCAAGAGCAAAGAAGGAGTTGATGCCGCTGTCAAGAACGATGTTCCGTTCGCCATCGATGGCGAACTCCACCACACCGCAGAGTTCCTGTACGTACCAGCGACTGATGAGGAAGCTGAAGGAAGCTATGCCGTGTTCGTGACCAACCGTGATCACGTCGCTCCCGACGAGATCATACACGTCACCAACAGCTACAGCCGACGCTGGGATATCGAAAATCAGTACAAGTCGGTGAAAGCGTTTCTTCCCAAGACGTCCTCGAAGGACTACCGTGTTCGGTTGTTCAGCTTCACGTTCGCAGCATTGTTGTACAATCTTTGGAGGCTTACCGATTACTTGGTGAAGCTCGGAACAGACCGCGAGATCAGGTCGCCGCCGGTCGTGACCGCCAGGACATTCGTCCGGGCGGTCAGTCAATCTCTCCGACAAGGTGGTTAAGCGGAAAGCACTCGGTGTGGCTCGCCTGCGGCAAGCCGCAGGACTCGCGTTCTCTCTCCTAAATCGCGTGTTGGACGCTGCTCGGCACATCTTGCTTAGCGAACCAAGGATTGCGACATAGGATTCGAGAGAGTTCTACTCGGATTTTATTTGATTCCTCCGAAGCTCGTTTGTAGACGCTCTACATCCCAGAAACGTGTTCCTCTGGAAGTCAATTCTCGACCCGAAACGGATTGTCCACCCGAAACAGGCGAAGCACTCGAAATGCAGCTTGCATACGTCAGCCATGCGTCTGACTGAATCTTATCGTAATCGCTCAGAATCGCTAGCGCATGGAGCCGATTACGCTCCGACTCTCCACAGATACGCTCGATGACGTCGACAACGAGGCCGAAGAGCAGGGTCTGAGTCGGGCAGAGTATCTTCGCGAGATCGTCGAGAATCGCCACGAACACGAAGAGATTCGGAGCGAGTACGAGGCGAAGCTCTCCGGCTACGAAGAGAAGCTGAGCGAACTCGAGACCGAAGTGAAGCGATTACGTAATGAGAAGCGACTGATCCTTGAGCAACGCGAAGAGAACACGGAGTTGGTGGAGTATGTTGAGACAGAGAAGTCGTTAACCGAACGCAAGGCCCAAGCCGGGATCGTCACACGCGCGAAGTGGCTTATCACCGGGATGCCAACTGAGGAGGCGGAGTAACGATGCCCGAATGTGACGAGTGCGGAGGGTTCGTTACTCAAGACTTTATTCGAGTGTTCGGCATTGGCGGCGAGGTACACGGCTGTCCCCACTGTATGACCAATCGAGAATTAGGTGACGGTGAGGCAACCTCGAGGACCGGCCGGTCGACGACTGATTGACGGTAAAAAGCGACGGAGTGTTACAGATCTTCCAGTCGTGATTCGAGTTCTTCACCGGCCTCGAGTGCCTTGCCGTGATCGGCCTCGAGATTGAAACCGACGACGCTGGCCGCGCCAGAGAGAACAATAGCGTTATCGAGGCTGAAGTAGAGCAACCCGATGTTGTCGACTTCGCCCCGAACTGCCGTGTCGCCTACATCAGGGTCCTCTGGATTGATCATCTCACGCCGTCCGAACTCTTCAACGGCTGATTCTGCGGCGTCATTGTCCTCGAGGATACCGACCGCCGCCATCGCGATGTCAATACTGTCACCATCCTCTTTTTCGAATGTCTTCGGGTTATAGGGGACTTCTTCGGTGTCGAAGCCGAGATCCCATTCATCGTCGTTGTCTTCGCTCTCATCACTCTCGTTCCCAGCGCCTTCCCCCGGATCATCCTCTTCCGATTCTTCCCAGCCGTCGCCATACCAGCTGGCCTCGAGCATTACTTCTTGTTCGTCACCCTCTTCGAATCGAGGGCCAGTGACAGCGTTGGTCACGCTGCTGGTGCAGCCTGCGAGTGCCGCAATCGTTGTGCTGCCGATACCTGCAATCGCCTTGCGTCGCGTAGCGTCCTTCATCAGTTACAACCCCACCAGTTGGTGGTAAGCGACTCACCCGCTGTGACACGGAATACATGTCCTGTTAGGACCAGATCGCATAGTGGAGAGGCGAACGCATCAAAATGTATTCAGTAGTTAGTGATATCTTTAGCGATTTGATTTTTCAACATCATATACATTTTATTATACTGTGCTCGCACATAAACTCAGAGAACTCACCGAGCTGCTCGCCTTCGAGCTCCCCGACGAAAGAACCGTCCCGGTCTCCCGTGGCGGAGACTCGAAGGATGATGCGTAATGTCCGGGGACGACGGGACTGAACGCTGTCCGAAGTGTGGTGAGACGGACGGAGAACTGGTTGATATCGAGTCGTCGGACGACTTCGACCATGAGAGGTTTGCCCGAAGAACCCGCTCTGGAAGGATCTTCTCCGTCCTCCACTGCTCGATGCGATCCACGACGGGCGGCGGGAGCGTAGTCGCACCGTCGCTGTCGAGCAGAGACTGGCCCAGCTCTGTGAACCGAGAATCGGCGTCGTAGACCGACACGGTGCCGCGTGACCACGAGAGTATCCCGATCTGACCATTCTCCCCAATAAATGAGATCGCCACGGGTCACGGCATCGAACGCAATCGACGACACGGTCGGTGGGAACGTTCCAACAGTCGGGTTCTCTGTCTCTCGTTCAAGGAGACCGGCCGAGTACGAATCATCCGTGCCCATGTCACGAGTCACGGTAACAGCATCCATAATTCTACAGGCAGACGAACAACCTATGGCTTCGAATGCCGCTCCTCAGTCTGGGGATCGTGTGCGGTTGCATACGGCTCGTGCGGCTGCAGGGAGGCACCACCGAATTCAATAAATCCATCGCACCAGAGACAGACACTGAACAAAATTGGCAGCCCTGCCGAATTATATGTTGACTGAAAGACTGGTGTCTCCTTTTCACAGTACGGACATGGCATGAGTTCAGCACCACTATCTAGCATCTCTTTCCCGACCCCATGATTGAGTCTGTACCAGCGGACCACGTTCTGAACAAGCCTCATAGGTCCCAGTACATCTACGTAGCATGCAATCGTAATACTTTGCTCACTGCTAGCAATAAGCATGAAAAATAACCGTAAAATAGGGTATCATAGAAAAGTTCCCATACCCTCTCTCTGTGGCTACCCGACAAACGATAAGTACAGAGCAAGTAGTGTGCGACCTTTTCAGTGAAATAGCTATTTGGAAAACATGGCTCTGTTGAAACCCTCTTCTTTAGAGATTTATTTGCGTGAATATACCGTACACTACATGTGCATATCTTACGCGGTGGGCCAACTTACTGATCTACATTCTGAATTTCCTCATAGTCCCGTAATATACCCAATTCCGTAGTATGCACCCGCTGTGAGCAGAATCGTCCACAGAGCAATAGCAGCAGTCATCCAAACTGCGACGGAGCGTTTCCTCGATCCAACAGTAAGGGCGATAGCCGCAGCCAGATGGACACCGGTCGCAACTGGCGAGACGAGCGCAAGACCAGGAAGTCCGTAGCGATTCCACAATACTAGTGCTCGTTTTCTCCGCTTCGAGGGGCCAGAGTTCGAGTCAGTCCAATTCTCCCACCACGTTTTCAGCCGGTCGTAGAGAACAATAATCCCGTAAATCGGAAGCACATTCCCAAGAAAGGCGAATAACGCTACTGCAAGAGGATTCAACCCAAGTCCAATTCCGATGGGAACCACGACGAGGATTTCGAGTACTGGTACTGCTGCCATTACGAAAATTACGATGTATTGCACGGTCCCGTCGGTTTGACGAATGAGATCGCTTACATTCTCGGATTCGAGCGTAGGAAGAGCGAGCAAATCAGTGCTTGCAGCAACAGCAAGAGTGATGAGCAAGCCGATTCCGATAGCGAGCCCCCATGGTAACGGGTGTGTTGTACCGAATCGACGCCAAAGTTCAGTGAGCTGTTCTCGGATCATAACGACCGGTACGCTATCAGCACATATGTCAATATCCAAATATGCTGAAACTTTGTATATGTTTATATATTAGTTTCTTCTGACAATATTGGCGATCGAGCCGGGAAGTATCTGCTCTTCCGTGTTACCGCGAGACAGGGTTGAAACGGTACTATCATTTATTTATCTCGCTTCCCTCCATTCAGTATGGTGTCGTTTCGGGATCTCGGCTTGTCGAGCTACGAGGAACGGGTCTATAGAGCACTACTCAGCGTGAGAACAGCTACTGCTGAGGAACTGTCTGAGGAAAGCGGTGTACCGATGGGGAGGATCTATGATGTGCTAAATGGACTCGAATCACGCGATCTTGTCCACTGTAATCCAGAAACTCATCCGCGAGTCTACTCGCCAATCGACACCGAGATGGCGATCGATCGTCTGCTCCGTAACCGGAAACGAGACCTTGAGGTCGAACGAACTCGTTACGAGAACGTCGCAGCGGAGCTTCGTGCACAGCTTGGCAGTCAGCCACCGACCGATGGACGGTTTTGGGAGACCAGATCGCGTGACTCCGAAATTGAGTTCGTCCACGCTCAAATCAAGCGCTTTTCGGATGCCACTGATGAGGTATTGATCGTCGGTGATTCGGTAGTAGTACACCAGTTTCTGACCGTTATCGAGCCCCTCGAACGCTGGTTAGAGTCAGTAGCGAACGGCTCAATTCGCGTTCACATTCTCCTGTCCGAGCATTTGTCCGATGAGGGAGACCAGTTACTGCAATTGTTACGCGCCACTGGCCAGTCGGTCGAAACGCGGCTCCATCCATCTGTCACGGCAAACTTCGATCTGATCGATCAGCGCGACCTGTACCTGTACGTGACTGATCCGTTTGCCCGCTCACGGCCTCTGGGAACGATCCACGTAACCGAAGACGCCCTTATCGAAGAGTTGATAGACGAATTCACAGCGTATTGGCGGGAAGCTGAGACCCTCTCAGAAAGTATGTGACTCACCAACTTCCTCATCCCGTACCTTTGCTGTGTTTACCCGTTATTTCGCTGTTTGTGAGCTAGGACAGACAAATAGTCTGCTGGTACTGCTCCTCTATTTATAGCAATATTCTTCACAACTCTCAGCAAACTCGGCTTCTTCTTCGTTAACTACACGCTCTGTACTGGTCGTTAGATTGCTTGGTCAAGATTGTGGACGATACACGCAAGAGCGAGTTCACGGAACTGCTTCCACCAGCGTCGTGAACGGACGAACGCACCGTACTTCCGCTTGAGCGTTGAGTTGACTGTCTCTGATTGACTCCGTTGGCCATAGATGTCGGCGTCTAAGCGTGCGTTCCATGCCTTGTGAAGCGGTGTGAACTCACGATGCTTGATTAGTGGACGAATCTCGTGTTGACGGGCAAGCCGTCTGATTTTCTGGTCGTCGTAGCCTTTGTCCCCGAGCAGGATGTCGATAGTCTCGGGGTTGCGTTTGATCAACGACGGAGCGATCTGGCTATCGTGTTTTCGTGTCGTCGTCACGTGTAAATCAAGGACTGCGTTCACTTTGGAATCGACTAGCAGTGTTACTTTGAGTTGCTGAATCGTGAGTTTGGCTCGTTTCGTGTAGTGTTTGGAGGCGTGACTGCGGTCGAAGCCCGAAGCATCGATCCCCGCAACGCCGTTGGTCGGGAGCAGTGAAACAGAGAGAGTGAGGAGCACTCGCCAGACAGCCATATCGAGTCTATCGAACGCTTTGCACAGTGTTGATGGGGCTGGCAGTTCAGTGAGATTGATCGCGTTCCGGATACGGGGCATCTCGATGAGTTCGTCGAGGAGTGTACGATAGGTCGTGTTCTTCCGAACCTTGAGACAGAGGAGAACGATGTGCTGATGGAGCGTGTAGCGTTGTTTCGAGAACTTCGAGGAGTATCGAGCTACGGCACGTTTCGCTAACTGAAATGCTTCCTCGACAAATCGGAGCAACCGAGACTTTGGGAGGGTCTGCATCTACTCAAACTACCGACTGAACCTGTAACTCACTAAGGATTTCAACAGAGCCGAAAACATGATTCTAAGAGAGGCGATTTTCAACCTATGGTGGGTATCATTTGGTCGCCATTATTATCATGCCGTGCGCCAACGCTGAGGGCTAACGCAGCAGTTAACAAGCCCACTGCCGAGGCCATGAAAAACCATCCCAACCAGAGGCCAAAGACAGAGATACCTACACTAACAAGTGCAGCTCCCCATGTTATGCGTCGGTGGTTGGTCCATGTAGCGATTCCGCCGATAGCGACGAGGCCTAAGAGGAGAGTTGCCCAGAAGAACAGCGTGGACGCATTGCCACCAGCATTCCCGACAAGGTAGTCGATACCAGCTATACATCCTCCGGCACCTCCACTTGTCTGATGACACGAGACTGAGCCGAATGCACCCATTAGATAGAGAAATCCATATACTCCAGCCAGACCGGCCAACCCAGCAGCGATTCGGGCAACACGTCTGGGACCGACCGTTGTATTAGCCATATAGAACAAGACGCAGTATAGGATCTTTAACATTCGCCTGATAAGTGTGCAATTCACTAAGTATGCAAGTGTAGTGAACGGATAGTTCGATCCAGATCGCGTGAATAGAACGTCATGCGGATCATTCTCTGATACTCTCTTCTGGATACAATGAGCGACGATGTGAGCTTCGCGGGGAAGCCCAAGTCAGGCGGGCTTTCCCATGTGATTCCCCAAAGCTTGCTTCGCTACGCGGAGTGCCCTCTCAACGAGGTCGAGGAGTGCGACTCCCATAATCGACTTCTCGACCTTGTTCTCTCAAACCATTACGGATCAATCCCGACGCTGTCCGTCGTTTCCAATAGAGCAGGTAGCGCGGTTTCTTTACTCAGTCTGACCTATGACAAGTAGCGCTCTTAGCGAACACCGAGATATCCAGCAGCTTCGGTAGCGATTTTTTCTGTCGTCGTCTCGACGAGGTGCCCCTCTTCGCGCTCCATATCGGCATGCCGAATCGTGATGACTGTCCACGGGTTTACGTAGCTCTCCCTTGGTAGGCCGCCCGAGACGAAGTCATCATCAGTGAGCGGGATTGCAACCGCCCGTCGCGTCGTCGTGGCCGCCGCGTAGAGCGCTTCCTCGTCGTGGAACGGGTGTGTGCGATCACTTAGGCAAACGTACGGCCGGTAGTCGTGGTCCGCGAGAAGATCGGGGCCTTTTACGACCGTGCCGCGCTCGTAGACGTCTGTCATTCCTCGTCGCCGTAGTAATCGTCCGTCGTCGAAGCGGAGCTGGCGTTCGTCTGTGCAGCGTAGGAGGCGAGACGGTCGTCCTCGGCGATGGCCCAGTATCGGCCACGGTGGCGAACAAGGCCACGATCATCAAGGCGGGAGAGTGCAGCGCCGACGCTCCCGCGATTGATGCCGGTTGCTTCGTGGAGTTCCGTCTGCGTGAACGCCTGATCGCTGTGGGCCGCGAGGAATTGCAGCAGCCGATACGGGTGCGTCCCTTCCTGGAGATCGAGTGCGTCCACGGGTTCTTCGTCGAACCGGTCGATGCTGATTGGCATATGAAATAGAACGCAATATAGCGCAATAACTCTGTGGGTGTAGGGAATGAGAAATCCTTGGCATCGACAGATAGCGGGCGGAAACCTGTGAGTGTGAGTGGAACCGAGCAATCTCACAACCAGATCCGTCACTCGGTCCGGTCGGGGCGGACTTCGCGCCGAAGATTACCGATAATCCCCAGCGTTTCAGCCGCCATCCGAAGTTTCTCTTCTACGTCTTGCCGGACGTTGTAGACTCGGCCTGTCGAAACGCCCCTTTTGTCTGCGATTTCTTCGGTGCTCGCGTTAGTGAAGTGGGCGCGAACAATCGCTTCAGCCTGCCGTTCAGTCAGTAGCCCAGTCTTGGTCAGCCTGTCTACAGCCCCGTCGATGTCGATCTCGTTTTCGACGTACGTATCAATTAGCGTTTGAACGATATCCCGTGTCATTCGTCGTCCTCGTAGCGCACGTCAACAGTTGTCTTGGTTTCATGACCGGCGATCGTGATCTTGTCGACGAGTTCGCTCCGGACCGCGTCTTCCCAGACATCGAGTTCGGTCTGCCACCATTCGTCCCACTCGTCGCTGTTCTCTTCGGGGTCGCCGATCTCGTCGCGGAATCGAGACCGAAACTCGGCCAGAGACGGTAGCTGTGGTAGTTATTCGCCGGTTTGTGTATGTGACCGAAGACGAACGACTCAGGACCGAGATGGATCGGCTTCGGGCCCATCTCGAGTAGGGTAGCGCGTGTGGTCTACGGAAACGTGTAGGGACGAGTTCTACTCGCCCTCGAACGGCGTCTCGAGCTGCAGCTTAGCCAAAATTCAACTCCCGAACTACTGATACGAAGAACACTTCTCCGCTATCATATCTAGTAATGAACGTGGTTATAAACAGTGCCAGCGACTGGTCCGACAACAATGCAGACGGTGATACGCCACACGCTTCAGGTGCTGTCTCTATTACTGTGTGGAGCGTGGCTCGGGATGAATTACGCAATCGGCATGGATCCGCTGGGTATCGCTTGGATTGGCAGTATCATTACTATACTCGCAGTGACTCTCCTCCAGTATCAGCCATCCGAGCCCACAACCAACAACAGCATCTATGACGTTGATGCAGCGCGAAAAGCATACTCAGATGGAAAGATTTCACTAGAAGAGATGGAACGACGCGTCGATGTTGCACTTGACCCACGATCCAAACAACTGCGAACGTACGCCGAAGAGGTAAGGGGGGTCGGTCCAGAGATTAGTGCCGCACTGTCTGGAGAATACAGAACGATAGAAGAGGTTGCAAATGCGTCACAGTCCGATTTAGAACGAATCTATGGAATCGGTCCAAACACTGCATACGCGATCAAACAACAATTCAGCCACGAAAAATCCACTCCACCTTCTGAGGCCGAGTACACCGACGGAGAAAAAAGCCAGTGACGTACTGACTCCGTTGAACTGCTTTCCGTGGTCACTGTCTGGATAAGGAAAAAGTCGAAGAACCCGCTCCGGAAACTCGAAGTGCGCACGCTACGGCCAGCGCTCGTCGAGAACCAGCGGATAGATTCCGATCGCTTCCAGGCAGATCGTTCACTCGAGCCGAGAACGGAACGATCGGAGGAAAAGGCATGAACGAAAACAGCGATAGACA
Organism: Natrinema soli; assembly: GCF_028618695.1. Next base: position 9,300 of record NZ_JAQIVI010000039.1, read on the forward strand.
GAAGAAGAGGGTGTCATAGAACTCTTCTCACACCGTGATCACGGTACTACCTGGATTGTCTCCTCGTTCGTAGTTGGTGATTGCGACGACGAGGCGAAGACACAGCGCAAGGAACACCTGCGCTCGTGCGTGGACGCGGCCTCGGGCGTGCGTTCGCCCGAGGCCGCAGTCCTTGACTGATTCGTTAGTTCGTTCAACTCCAGTACGACGATTGTACGTCTCGTCTAGCGTCGATTGCTTCAATTGAACGTCTTCACCGTGTTCCTCGATTCGGTCTTCGACCCTGTACTCGATGTCTTTCGGGTCGTCAGTGTTTCGTGGGTTGTACGGAGCGACTGGCACGACCCCTGCGGCCAGCAGGTGGTCGTGCCAGTCGAGCGTGTCGTAGGCGCTGTCTCCAAGCATCCAGATCGGTGTATCGACGGCGAGCGCGTCACGCGTGACGCGCATCGCCGTCTCCTCCGGTGCTTGCTTACTCTTGGTGAACTCCGCTGCGATTGGGATCTTTGACCCGGTTGAGACGATCGTGCAGCCGTATCCGTGGTAGTACTCTTCAGCGGTTGGATCGTAGCACTTCGACGCATCTGGATCGGCGGGCATCGCCCTCACGTCGGTTGAATCAATGCAGTAGGTCACATCGAGCAGGCCGCGCCGGGCGGCCTGCTCGACGAGTCGGTCGAAGACGTCGTCAACGACGTGTTCGAGGTCAGTGAGGAAACGATCGACCGCGTCTCTCGACGGCGGTCGATCGAAGCCACAACTCAGCCAGACAACCGTGTTCCGAAGCTCTCGTTCAACGGGACGGATACCGTAGATATCGTGGTAGTAGCAGTGGAGAAAGCCACGCATCAGTTCTGGTGGCTCGTGCTCTCGTGTTCGCCCCGTCTGTGCCGGGGCGAACACGTCGAACTCTGCGAGAAATTCGAAGGAGAGATGCTCAAACAACGCTAGCGTTTCGGTCTCCGCGACATTGAAGAACGTCTCTACCGAAGCATCATCTTGCAGGGTCGCTGAACTCATACCACCTCAGCGTTCACCCTGCTCTTTGGTGTGCTAATCGTTCTATGACACCCTCAGAAGAAAGGTACCTGTCACGACGCCTCTCGCCTCGAGATGGCTGAAGACCGGCTTAACGAGGAGAGTGATTGAGAATGTATCCAGATGACCCACGATTGGGGCGAGATCCTGAAAGCGTTGAAGACTACTTGGAGATGTCCGAGGGCGAACACTTTGAGAAAGTGATGGGACGGTTAGAGGAGCGCGATGAGTGGATCATCCAACCAGAAGGAGATTCCAGTGAGTGACGCACAACCTTCCCAGCGAGTCAGTCGTGACAATCATTACTGTATTACCCGCAGATATACTATTTTACTTGTGAATAATACTATTTTGGAGGGGTCTAAGTGCGAGATTCGGATACTCGTACCGTGCAGCCCGAGAACGAGGACCTCGGTGACGCCAACTGGCTTCACCTCACTGAAGGCGAGCAGATCCAATGGTCGGGCCGGCCGGCATGGGTAACTGTCGCCCCCGCGATTGCGGTCGGTATCGTCATCGCGATCGTGGGTATTGTCCTTTACCTATGGGGGCGATGGGTGGTAATACGGCAGGGACACTCATCACACTGAATGGCATATGCGTCCGACGTGTTGTCTGCCCCTCCCCTGCCGTCACCCCACCCCCCCCTTTCGATACGAGAGACCCCGCTCGAATACGACGCTCACCTGAGGACTTATTATGACATAGTAACATGTTTTATATGCAGGGGGCAGGTGGACACCCCCAGTTCAACCCCCTGCAAAGGAGGATTAAGCTACGTCGGTTACCCCTTCCACGACGTAGCTTTTCAGTGCTATCGACCTCCTCGAGGTCGTCGCAGGAGACGTTCACTAAGTGAAGACGACGCGGCCGAGTCAATCGACGATCGAGAATCGCAAGACAGCAGAGGCAAAAAAATTCCCTGCAGAAATTTCACCTCTCCCTCTGGCGAGTCGGCCGACGGTCGCGAGGAGTGGATCGTGACTGTCACCGAGCAGTTCGAATTCGCCGATGAGTATCCCTTTGCCGGGCTTCGAGAGGTAGGACTCGAGGCTCTGATAGTCGTCCTATCCATCGTCTTCCATCACAACCCGCGGATTCATCTGCTCCTGAACGAGCATCGTCTGAGCAACGTAACAGCAGAGGTCGTTCGAGGAGATTACGATCGCGTTCCGACTGACGTGCCGGGGTTGAACTCCGTCAAGTCCTCAATCCGCTGTTCTAGTTCTGTGATTTCTTGACGCAACTCCTCGGCTTCTGGATCGTCACTCAGCGCCAGTTGGTCTTTCAGTCCTTGGAGACGGCTTTCCTTGCTTTCCTCGTCAACCTCAGCTTTGCGGACGTACTCACGCTCGTCGATCTCATACACCGCCGACTCTGAGAGTTCAGTCACCTCGAGCGCCTCATCGACCTTCTCGCGATCAACGGACATGAGCCGCTCGCGAGGGATGCCGGCGTCTTCGAGCACACGGAGCACCACCTCATCGGCTTTGAGCGAGCGGTTGCGTCGAGTCGTGCGTTGGACCGATCATACTGGCCGTATACTGGCTTATCGTGGTGAAGCCGGTCAAGAAGGACTTCACGGACCTCTGTCCGAAGATCGCCTGCATTCCGTTGGACATCCGAGAGTAGTGTATAGAGATTGATGAGCACTGGCGTCTCCCACTCGTCGAGTACCGCTGGATTATGCCGCTCGAGAGCGTCGATTAAGAGCAGCATGTCGGCGTAGACGTCAAGATCTGGTTCCGTCCGGTCTTGCTCCTGCTCGTCAGTGGAGGGAGAGACACCCGTGATGAGTTGCGAGGTTGTTGGCTCGTCGGTCTCAGTGAGCGTCCCCGCCCGGTCGTTGCACTCATACCGAGGGTGAAGACTCAGCACTGCCGCGTACGGTTCCGCGTCCAGGGGGAGCCGTTGGAGTTCGAATGTGCCCCCGGAGTCGGTGATTCGGCCGGCTAAAGTCTCGAATTGGTCGCGTTGCAACGGCTGCGAGTCGCCGGTATCAGTGAACTTGATCACGATACGAGACTCTTGAGCACTGGTAATACGAAACTGCTTCTCAGTGAGCGGT
>NZ_JAQIVI010000390.1 GCF_028618695.1 Natrinema soli
CTGAGGACGATCGTAACGGGTGTCAGCTGTATGGTGGTTTGTAGAATTTGAGATCCCGAAGTTGTGACCACCCGCACCACGCAGAGATATAGCGGTAATAGGTTTGTACGGTGTTCTGCTTGAGTCCCCGATCTTCCCCGAGATGCCGCGCGTACTCGCGGAACACTCGCTCGTCGAGGTCTTCGAAGGTCGGCTCCCGGTCGACGTCGTCGGGGACGATCCCGGTCCAGTCGTCGTCGCCGCGGTCGCCGGCGGCCCACTCGGCGAACCGCTCGAGCTCGCGTGCAGCGTTTCGTCGATAGTTCCCACCGTCCCCACCGCGGCCTTTCCCCTTGTCCTGGAGGTAGCGCTCGAAAGAGTTCGCAAGTGACTGCTCAGCGCGCTCTCGGGATGTCTTATCGGGAGTCATGGTTCCTCGTCCATGTACTGGTAGGTCGGCCGAACGTTCTCAAGGAGCTCTTCGGCGATTTCCCAGAGAATCAGGGAGGGAGTCTCGTGTTCAAATGTGATCCCCCAGCGGTCCTCCTTATCGGCGGCTGAGTACTGGAAATGCGCCTGTCCGAGATCGGAGTGGTCCTCGTCCTGGTGCCAGCCAGCGTGAAAGCCCGTGTTCGGGTCGGTGTAGTTGATACGGAACCAATCGTGTGGGTCCTGTCGATACCATTTGACGGTCAGTTCCGGCGAATCAGGACCTGCCGGGGGATCAAGACGGGCCGGATCGAAAACCGCTCGCAGCTGCTTGGCCTCGATATCGTCCGGAACGTACTCGACGGCCGTGATCTGTGGCACACGGTCGAGGACGTCTCGCTTCAGCTGGGCGTAGAGGTTCGCGTTCGGATCACCACCCGGATGTGGGACCGACATCCGTTAGCTGCTGGCCTCGGCAGGCTCTGTCGTCGGAGCGAGGAAGTCCCATTCGCGGATGGCGAAGCCAACGATCTGGAGACGCCGCTGAAGGTGCTCCCACTCGCGGGCAATCTCACGGCGACGGTCTTCCTCGTCAGCGTCAAGGGACTCGTCAGCGAGTGTCCCGCGTAGCTGATTCGGTGACTCGACGCCGAATTCATCCTCCCAGTTGCGGATCTGCGTCTTCATATCGGCGAGACGGTTCGTGAGTTCCTCGACCGTGTGCCCGCTGTCTCGAAGACGCATCGCCTCCTGCATCGCTTGGCGGCGGTGATCTGGGTAATACGTCGTGTGGGTGCCGTTTTCGTCACGATGGAGGATTCCATCGTCTACGAGGCGTTCGAGGACGCGTTTGGTTGGTTCGTGTGACCAGCCCGCTTCGGAGGCGATCCAGTTTGCCGTCCGCGGCTCCGACAGCTGTCGGGCGGTCATCCTCACGCGGTCTTCGCCCGTTGTCTGGCGTTCCATCAGGCCCTCGGAGTTCGATTCGTCTTCGGTCATACAACACCGTTCGGGCTTTGTCTTAATATAGGTTGAGGTCATTAGGTCTATACCGAAACTAATTCTTCGCCATCGCCTCGACCTCGGTTGAGGAGGGCCAGAGCAAACTCGAACCCTGTTCTTGACGGCTCTACCCCGGGGGAAGCGCCGTCGTGAGGCAGTTGCAGCATTCGTGCTCACCCGACGGCGTCGGGGTACTTCAATATGATCGTGATTACGGGCATAATCAGGACCACTTGCTGTATTCGCCCCATCAGGAGAATACCGGCATCTGGAGTCTCTTACCCCCGGAATTCCGTACTACAGGAAATTATATATTGTATATCGCTATACAAAATCCCGGACCTCGCTCTGCGCCACAGATTCGGCGTTTGGATTTCTACAAACCACCAGTTGGACGACACTTTTCACGTCTTGCGGCTCAGAAAATCAGCCCATAAGTTCGTTCTCTGGCTCTTCACTCCGGAGATCGACCAATCAAATGGAATTGAATCGTAGATGAGAGGTACAATCAGAATATCGAAAATGTGAGAACGTTAGTTCTGCTCTGATTCGAGTTCCTCTACCCGACGTTTCACCCCTAATATACCGATGTGTAATCAGGGGAAGGCTGCTTAGGGAGCGGTACTAAACTCGTCGAACAGTGCGATAACCCGCTGTTCGATTTCGTCACGAATCTCGCGCACTCGCTCTAGGTCTTCCCCATCAGGATCGTCGAGCGCCCAGTCGCGCACCTCGACAGCACTCCCAACTGCGCCGACGTCTAGTGTGGAACAGCCCATTGTCGCGACGTAGTCGCACGACTGAAGTTCGTCGATTGTGATTTCGCGCGGCGTTCGATCGGAGAGGTCGAAGCCAGTCTCGTCCATCACGTCGATCACTTCCTCGTGGACGTGGTCGGCCGGATGCGTCCCGCCAGTCAGGATTTCGACGCGGTCGTCGAGGCTACGGCGGTCGCGTTCGCGCTCTGCGAACGCCGTGGACATCTGGGAACGACCAGCGTTTTGGACGCACATGAAGGCGATACGAATCGGTTCAGCCGAATCAGTATTCGTGGACATTGGCTTGGGTGGTAATTAGTCGTCGTTTGTAGTCGGTTCAGGAGCGGATGGGCCAGGGCTTCCAGTCCCAGACCCACTCCAGTCGAGTTTGCGCTGGAAGTAGAGCGCAACGTTGACCAGCGCGAGTAACACCGGCACCTCAATGAGCGGCCCAATGACGGTCGCAAAGGCAACTCCGGAGCCGACGCCGAACACTGCGACCGCGACCGCGATTGCCAACTCGAAGTTATTCGAGGCAGCCGTGAACCCGATCGCGGTCGTCGTCGAGTAGTCCGCACCGATTCCCCGGCCCATGCCGAAGCTCACGAGGAACATCACCACGAAGTAGATCGTCAGTGGCACGGCGATCAACAGGACGTCCGCGGGCGCGGCGACGATGTTCTCGCCCTGCGTGGCGAACATCACGATGATGGTGAACAGCAGCGCGACAAGCGTCAGGGGATCGATCTTCGGAATGAACACCTCGTCGTACCACTCCTCGCTCTTGATCCGCGTTCCGACATAGCGGGTGAGAAAGCCCGCTGCGAAGGGAATCCCGAGGAAGACGACGATCGCCTCGAACACCTGCATCGGCGTGATGTCGAAGGTGGTGATGCCGGCGACGAGCGTCTCCATACCCAGTAGTGGTGGCAGGAACAACGCGAAGAACCAGACGTACACCCCGTAGGTGATGATCTGGAACAGGCTGTTGAACGCGACCAACCCAGTTACGTACTCGGTCGAGCCCTCGGCGAGTTCGTTCCAGACCAGCACCATCGCGATACACCGGGCCATCCCGATGAAGATGAGTCCAAGGAAGAATTCGGGGCGAGCCGGCAAGCCGGGAACCAGCCCGCTGAAGAAGATGACTGCGAGCCCGAACATTAGCGTCGGGCCGATCAGCCAATTCTGGATGAGACTCAGCCCGAGTACCCGCCAATTGCTGAAAACGGTCGGAAGCTGCGAGTAGTCCGCCTTTGCCAGCGGTGGGTACATCATCAGCACGAGTCCGATCTCTACGAGGTGGAGGTTCTGAATCGGCTCAGTCACCGACGGGGCAACGTATCCGAGTCCCACGCCAATGGCCATTGCGCCGAATATCCAGACGGTGAGGTACTTGTCGAGGAAGTCCATCGACCGCGGGTCACCACAGCTCTCACAGTCGCAGTTCGGCCCGTGATCATGGGTATCGACGTTACTCATCGCTCACGCTCCCTTCGAGGACGGTGACGAGGGCGACCGCACGGTTGGTTGCCCGATACTTCTTCCAGCGGCCGTCCTTCCGCCCGTCGACAAGGCCCGCGTCGACGAGCGCCGAGAGCGCGTGACTGAGACCGCTCTCGGTCACGTCGACGACCGCGTGCAACTCACAGACGCAGAGTTCCTCTTGGGCTGCAACGAGCACACGGACGAGCGTATATCGTGTCTCATTGGATAGTGCCGAGAGCACATTGAGTTCAGTATTCACCTGCGCTTCCCCAAGTGCTGCTTCGAGCGTGCCGAGTTCGTCGAGCCGCCGCTCGACGTCCTCGCTGCGACACTCCCCGAGTTCGTCGTCGAGATAGCGTCGTAATCGATCTGTGGCTTGTGCCATTAGCATCTAGTTGAGAAACGACTCAATTAGTACTTTCGTTTACGAACGAACGTACCCGGACAACAATCCCCATATGATCATATATGGGCGTTTGATTGAAGACCGGTCGAACTAAGTTAGTTGAACAACAACACAACTAATACATGGCGAGCGAATCAACCACCCGAACCCGTGTCGTCTCGCGTGCAAGTGACGCCACCCGCAAACAACGCGACGGAACTGAGTTTACGGGCGCATTCGGCCAGCGAACCGGTGATTCGGATCTCCTCTTCGTCGAGGGGCAGCTCCCGGAACGGGATGGAACAGTAGAAAGCAATGACTCTGCGTCGAAGCAGCTGGAACTTTGCCTAGAGAACCTCGAATCCGTCCTCGCTCAGCGCGGGCGGACCATTGAGAACGTGCTTCAGGTCACACTCTACCTCGCGGACATGGACGCGTACGAGCAGGTGAACGAGACGTATGAACAGTACTTCGAGGAGACGTATCCCGCGCGGACAACGGTCGGCGTCTGTGAACTGCTCGGCGGTGCTACAGTCACCGTCGACGCCGTCGTCGCTGTCGAATAACGACAACTGACGGCTACGAATACCATACGGGGCTGTTTCTACCGATGAAGAGTGTCGTCAGGGTAGAGAATGACGACGTCACGGTGTTGTTCGAGGGCGATGAAGACGTAAGTACTGCATTCTAATGCAGGGACTCAGACGATGAAGACGTTGAACACAACACCAACCACGACTCCGATCGTGACGACCGTCCCGGCGTAGACGAGCAACAGCCGGCGCTTGAAGAGCTTGTTCAGGAGGATCAGGTTCGGAATGCTCACTCCCGCGCCACCGATGACGAACGCGAGGACCGTCCCGATCGCAATACCCTGCTCGCTGAGCGAGGCAGCGATAGGTAGCATTCCGCTGAGGCTGATGTAGACCGGCGCACCGGCCAACGCAGCTAGCGGGACGGCTAGCGGATTCTCCGACCCGAGGACGGTGTGGAGAACATCAACTGGAACGACACCGTGAATTAGCGCCCCGAGCGTCATTCCGAGAATGAGGTACGGAAGCGTATCAACGAAGAACGACCATGCCTCACGTGCGGCAGTCTCAACGTGCTGGCTGTGCGTCTGATTTGCCGTGTCGGAACTACCTGCACAACAATCAGCGGTTCCGCCGTCCGTTGCAATGGTCTGCTCCGTTTCCTCAACGATCCGGACGTCTTTGATGTGCTCACCCAGCCCAAGCCGACCGATAACAATTCCACCGATGACAGCAGCAACGAATGTCATAACGACGTAGTAGATCGTGATCTCGATTCCAAACAGACCGATAAGTAGAATCACCGCGATCTCGTTGACGAGTGGCGACGCAAGCAAGAACGAGAATGCGAGTCCGAGTGGTGCACCTGCTTGAAGTAGTCCAGCGAGGACAGGGACAGTCGAACACGAGCAGAACGGTGTCACCGCGCCCAGGCCAGCGGCAGCAACATTACCGGTTCCTTCATCGTGGCCACGGAGTTTGCGCTCGACTTTCTCCGGAGGGAGGTACTCTTGTGCAAGGCCTACGAGGAAGGAGGCTCCAATGAATAACGGAACGAGAATGACGGCGAGGTGGAGGAAATAGTCCCAGGAGTCGAGTAGTGCCTCGCCGAGTCCTGGTGGAAGCATCTCAAGCATCCTCCTGGATAGCGTGGGCGAGGTCGAGTAGTTCGAAGACCGCTGTATCGGCGATACGGTAGTAGCTCCACTTGCCTTTCTTACGGGACTTGACCAGTCCTACCTCTTTTAATTTCCGGAGGTGGGTAGCGACCGTCGATTGCGGAGCGTCGAGGACGACCTGTAATTCACAGCCACAGCACTCCGAGTCCCGGAGAGCCTCAAGGATGCGGAGCCGATCCTCATTGCCAAGCGCCTTGAAGACAGCCGCTTGTCCGGCAACATCCTGTTTCGGTAGCCGTACATTCTGTAAGGTAGCGATCCGATCTTCTGGGTTATCATAGAGTCGTTCGAGTGCATTCACAGCATCGTCGGGCGGGGATTCTGTTCCAGACATATTTTGATTATACGTTTTGAATTATTCGCAGCAGCTGTTTGAATCGGACTCTGACGAATCAGCTGGAACTTCTTCAATAGTCGAGCCACAGCAGTCCTCTTCTTCATCTTGGCCATAGCAGTCAGCTGGGACTTCTTCGATAGTTGAGCCACAGCAGTCCTCGTCTTCATCTTGGTCGTAGCGGTCAACGAGTCGATTCCAGATTCGGCCGAGGGCACTTTGAGCCATTACATTATATTGTATATTCACGATTCGTCTTAAAGATTGGGACTCTCCTCGAATCATATTCTGATCAATCTCGGAGGTCTATTAGGACAGCTGAAAGAGTTGGACCACGCCACTGTTCAAATTGTCTGCTCTGCTCTGTTGAATCCGCAGAAAGTGATGCATTCTGACCGGAGTACAGTCAATACGGGTGACTTGCGAATTGCTCAGTACAGAACGTGGGTCTATCAGCGCAGATGCCATACCTTAAGCGTAATTCGCTTTTGCTCGTCGATACGCGGTGACAACAAAATACAGACAGATCGCTACCGTGAACAGCCAATGTGGGTATGTGAACAGGTCGATTAAGAACGTTACAGGAGGTTCACTGAGAATCAAAGCGATAAGAACTCCAATAATAGCGAGAACCGCGATGAAAATGCATCCCATGAGTGCCGTATCACGGAGAACTGAACGTCGGCCCATGCAAACAATATATCTAGATATACGTCTTCCGCGTTACACACGCAGGTGTAGTTAGCGTTCAGGAGTTTGTCTTCACTCACTATTCTCTTCGGATTGGTCGTCTGTGATGGGCTCGAGGGATTCTTCCATCCGTTCGAAATGAGCTTCACGGAGCGCTTCCTCTGACGGCTCTTTCTGCACGACAGACGTACCCTCAGGCAGCTCTACGTCCTCATCCACCAATGGGTCTACGTCGACCACCATTTTGCGAATCTCCATATCCCGATTGATTTTCCCGACCAGCTGCTCGAACGCCGTCTCACGTTCCTGCCGGATCCGCCGGAGCTCTCGGACCTTCCGCTCGAACTCCGTCTGTACTGCCCAATCATACACGCGACGCCCGAGGATCGTGAGCTCATACCGCTTCTCTGTCCCATGCTCGGTTGGCCTGTGACTCACCGTGAACACGTTGCGCTCAACACCTTCCGAGAGCCGTGAGGACACTGTCGATCCACTTACTGCAACCGCGTCGACGAGTGCGTTGAACGTCGCTGTTCCCGTCCCGATCTCCGTGATGAGTTCCGCCGCTCCCTTCTTCCGAAGAAACGCCTCAAGTTCGTCCAAGCCCATCGTACCTCCCTGTTCTCCACCCACCACTATAAACCCAACCGAAATTTGATTCATACTGATTCTTGACTCACATCGAATTGTAGCCACAATCAATTCTCCAAGTATAGCACGTATACCCCTTCATATGTCTCCCACCACAAGCCAAGAGCAGACAATCGACATTAATGCACAATCAATCTTTCACTCTATCCTATACTGATATTCACCCTTTCTCAACAGACACGTCTACACAGTATCACTCCAGTATCTGGTCGACCGCAGCCCTGAAACAGAACAACTCGCCCCAGAGGTGGCTCAATGCCAACTGATCCGTCGGCTGTCGCTGAGTCAATCATTGTCCACGCGGAGACGCTCTGTGAGCGTGAAGACCACCTCTGGGACGTCATCCGGAAACTCTCAATTCCCGTCGCCGAATTGGAAGATACCCGCGATCAGAACCGCGTAACCTTTGGAACTGACGAAATGTTCCGCACGCTCTTGTTCAAAGGAATTCGTGGCATCTCCCAGAACGAATTAGCGCAACGACTTGGTCGGGAGCCGAGCTTAGTCAAGAGCTTCCACCTCGATATTACCGATCTCTCGAATACACCGACCCAACAACAGCTCTCGTACACGCACGCGCAGTTCAGCGAGGATACCCAGAAAGTCCTCAATCGCACGGTTGCTGGCGTCCGGCAAGTTGCTCTCGACAACGACGTCCTCACAGAAGGGCTCGTCCCATCAGTCCCAGCCAAAACCGAGGAAGAGTCACAAAGCGCGAATGAGTACAAGAAGGAGAAGGCCCAGAAGACGCTGACGCTCGCTCGAAAACACGTTATCCCTGAGTTCGACACGCACCGAGCAGCCCACAAGACGTACTCCGACGAGGTAATGCTGGATATGTTTGCGAGTATCTGCGCGAACAACGGCAGTGCTCATTCAGAAGCCGAGTACGGCTGGCTCACCAACGACGACCTCATTTGTGACGACTCGACCTTTCTACGGGCAATCAAGAAGATCGCGACACCGGAAGACTCGGACGGCCAGCTCACGTTCGAAGATTTTGAGGACGATGATTCGATGCCCGAAATCGACCGGATTCGGGACGCAATTATGACAGCGTTCAACGCCGCGACGGAAAACATCATCAACTCAATTCGCGGAGACGACCCGTTCGACTCTCGGGAGACCGTCGCAGCGATCGACATCACGCACAAGCAGTTCCACGTCTGGCCGTGGGAGGACAAAGAAGCGGGTATCGCGAAGCCGGACTATCCGAAGATGGTGAGTGGGTACAAGAAAGACGGCGAGTACAAGCGTGGATACAAGTACGCGACGATCACCTTAGTAGGAGACCACGCACCGATTGTACTCGGCATCGAACCAGTGAAAGAGGACTCTGCGTGGGAACCCGACGACTCTCCATCGTACTCGAAAGCCGACTTAGTAAGTCGGTTGCTTGACCGGGCCGAGCAGTTCGTCGACCTGGATATGGTGATGTTCGACCGTGGATTCTACGTCAATCGAGTGTACGCAGATGTTCACGAACGCGGGCTCACGTACCTTTCCCCAGTGCCGACGTACGAGGATGACTTGGCGGCAATTCAGGATATTCATACTCACGGACATAAATACGTAAAGACATCTGGAACTTTGATTCGGTTGAGTGCAGAGAGAGCAGCATCACGAAGATCGTCAAGCGTCTCGAACAGACGGTTCCCAAGTTCTTGATCGAGTT